>CANLPK010000024.1 GCA_947492885.1 Bacteroidota bacterium | reverse complement strand
AAATACCTGTTGCGAAAAGCATGGTGAAAAACAGGGCAAACAAAGCAGTTTTTTTCAATAGTTTATCTAAGGTAGCGGTATCGGGGTTTTTGAATAAGGGCTTAAATATAAGTGCCCCAAAGAGCATCGATAATAGCGTAAGTGCCAATAGGTGATAATTATTTATCATCAACGAATAAATAATATTGCATAGAAAAGGGGTGAGGATGATGATATAGTGATATTTCAAGCCCTTCTCTCTTCCCAGTTGTACGGGGATTGTAATTTTGCCTGTCTCTCTATCATTTTCAATATCTCTCAGGTTATTCAAATTTAATACAGCGGTACTCCATGCACCAATGCTAATGGATGGTAGGAATACTTCAAATGAAAAATTGTGTGTCAATAAAAAGTAAGTGCCACATGAAGAGACCAATCCAAAAAAGACAAACACAAATAAATCGCCCAATCCACGGTAACCATAAGGGTTTTTACCCATGGTATATTTGATGGCTGCAGCAATACTTGCAATCCCGATAAGGAAATAAACAATAAATTTTATATCGAAATCCTTGAAGGCCAAATAAAGCAACGTAATACCAGAGCATAGCGTAATCACAATTGTGATGATGATGGCTGTTTTCATTTCTTTGGCAGTAATAGCTCCCGACTGTACGGCACGCTTTGGTCCTACGCGTTGTGCATTGTCGGCACCATTTTCGAAGTCACCATAATCGTTGGCGAAATTGCTAAGTATTTGCAAGAACAGAGCCGTTAAAATGGCTAACAAGAAGACGCTTGTTTCAAAATGTTCGGCATCATATTGATACGCCATAACGCCGCCAGTAATGATACCGGCAATACTTAATGGGAGTGTTCTGAGGCGCATTGCGCTTATCCATGAGGTCATATCAAGTGAGAATTATTTTATTTTCGTGTTCGAATATTTCAGTACTGGTATGGGTTGTAATTACTTGTCCCACTTGGTCGCCATTCAATAATTTAATAAGTGCTTTGCATCGATGATAATCCAATTTATCAAAGATATCATCAAGCAATAAAATGGGCTTTATACCTAATTGATTTTCTATGTATCGAAGTTGTGATAATCGCAGTGCAAGTAAAACAGTTTTTTGTTGCCCCTGAGATGCCCATTTTTTTACTGGTTGGAGGTTGAAAAGCAACTCCATATCGTCGCGATGAATGCCAGAGGAAGTATATCCCAAAGCCATATCCCGTCGGTAGTTGGAGGCAGCTGCCTGTAGGTAACTTTGATTAGAAAATTCTGATAAGTATCGAATGTTCACCGGCTCCTCTTTATTGGCAATCTCTGTATAATATTGTAAAAAGTACGGGAGAATTTCTTCAAAGAAGGCCTTTCTGGCATGGTAAATATAGGCGTTTAGTGGTGCCATCTGTTCGTCGAAAAGCTGCAATAAACCAGCATCGAAGTTATTTTGCTTATCAAAAAGCTTGAGTTGCGCATTGCGTTGCTCAACGAACTTATTATACTTTAAGAGAGCTGCAAAGTATTTGCTATCTGTTTGTGCCAGCGTACCATCAACAAATTTACGTCGCTCCGAGCTTCCACCAGTAACCAATGCTGCATCGGCTGGCGCATTCATTATTAAAGGCAACTGACCGATATGCTCGCTGAGTTTTTCGTAAGGAACCTGATTTTTTTTTAAGATTTTTTTTCCGCCTTCTTGAAATCCGCAGAAATAATTTTCTGTGTTTTCATTTTTAACGAAAGAGCCATCAATGGTGAAATACTGCTCTTGCTCCTTGATATTATAGGTATCGTTGGTATTAAAATAACTTCGCGTTAGGCAAAGGTAATTAATGGCATCGATAAGATTGGTTTTTCCAGTACCATTATTACCACAAATAGCATTTAGTTTGGGCAGGAACCGAATTCGCTTGTCCGAATGATTTTTAAAATTTACAACATGCAGATCTTGTATATAAAGCACTTCGGTACGTATAAGGTCTATCGGAATAGGGTGGCACTGCGGTCGGGGCCAAGGGATACAATCTTGATTGGTGTATTCATACTTTTCTCCAAGTAATCGATATAAGAGGTGAGTGTAGGAGGCAAATCGAGACCTTCTTGAGACCATCCTTTTACCGCATTCAATATGGGAGTAATTTTAACATTGCATAAATCGTATGGAACTTCGGTAGTGTTTTTACCATCAATTTCATAAGCTTCACAAGCAAATATTTCATCGAATCCATTCAATACATCGGCTTTGGTCATTACCAATTGGGTAACACCATTGAGCATGATGGTATAGTTTAGTTGTGGAATATCAATCCAGCCAGTACGGCGTGGGCGACCTGTAGTAGCACCAAATTCGTGGCCTTTTTGACGAAGCAATTCACCCATCTCATTATCGAGTTCGGTAGGGAAGGGGCCACTACCCACGCGGGTACAATAAGCTTTAAAAATACCAAACACTTCACCAATATATTTTGGTGCAATGCCTAAACCAGTGCAAACCCCAGAGGTTAATGTATTTGATGAAGTAACAAAAGGATAGGTTCCAAAATCGATATCGAGCATGCTACCTTGAGCACCTTCAGCCAATATTTTCTTACCATTTTTGAGGGCGTCATTGATATAATATTCACTATTAATGAAAGTGAATGATTTCAAAAACTCTATGGCTTCAAACCATTCTTTTTCAAGCTCGGTATTGTCGAATTCAAATTTCAATGAATGGATGATACCGGTATGGCGTGCTGTTTGATCGGAATATTTTGTTTTGAAGTCGGCCGAAAAAATATCGCCGATACGTAAACCACTACGCCCTATTTTATCTTGATAAGTAGGAGAGATGCCACGCAAGGTGGAGCCAATTTTGGCTGCGCCTTTAGCTGCTTCGCTTGCTGCATCCATGGTACGGTGGGTAGGGAGGATGAGGTGCGCTTTGCGGCTAATGAGTAATCGTTGTTTAATATCTGGACAGAGGGGTGTTATTTTCTCTATTTCCTTTTTCAGTAATATGGGGTCAATTACAACACCATTGCCAATAATATTCATGCAATGACTTTGAAAAATCCCAGAGGGAATGGTATTCAAAACAACTTTATGCCCGTCGAATTCCAGCGAATGCCCTGCGTTAGGCCCGCCTTGAAAGCGGGCAATGATATCATATTTGGGCGCTAAAAAATCAACGATCTTTCCTTTTCCTTCATCACCCCACTGAAGTCCTAAAATTACATCAACCATATTATTGTATCTGAATATTTATTTCCAATTTACACTCCTGTTTTTTCCAATGTTGGACGCTCCAGCGTTTCGATTTCCACTTCATGCTTTCCACAATGCATACATACCCCGCTATCATTGAACTGTGGCTTACCAAATAAATTTAAGGAATGTTGCGTAATATCAAATTTAAGAATATCACCCATCATTTGCTGAATTTGTTGGATACGTGGATCACAAAACTCAATTACGTTATTACAACGATTACAAATCAAGTGATCGTGTTGTTTGTTACCTACAGAAGGTTCAAACTGTGCAATGTTTTTTCCAAATTGGTGTTTAGTAACTAGGTCACAAGCCAAGAGTAAATCTAAGGTATTGTAAACTGTAGCTCGACTCACACGGTATTTCTTGTTTTTCATTTGTAGAAACAATTGTTCTACATCGAAGTGACTCTTACGAGCATAAATTTCTTCGAGTATAGCGTAGCGTTCCGGTGTTTTACGGTGAGCGTTTTTGGTAAGAAATTCGGTAAAAATTTGCTTTACTTTCTCCTGTATCGTAGTCATATATTATTTACAAAACAAAGCGTAAAAGTATAAGGAATTGACTAAAAGCTAAAATGTATTTATGCACTTGCGAAAAGAATCCCATTTTGGGCTAATTTAAAGCAATTAAATAACACTAATTTTAACCATATTGGCAATCCCCTGCTCATTGATAGGCATACTTCCTGTGTTGATTACCACATCGCCCGTTTTAACGAAATTACCTTCAATTAAAATCTTCTGCACATCCTTTATAGTTACATCGGTACTTTCAAACTTGGTATAGGCAAATGCTCTTACGCCCCAACAGAGACTTAACTGGTTAATGATACTTTGACGATCGCTAAAAATATAGATTTCAGCATGTGGACGGAAACTACTTAATTTAAAGGCAGTGTAACCACTGCGAGTCATACCAATCATAGCTTTTGCATCTAAATCTTCTGCAATTTTACAAGCATTATAGCAAAGTGCATCGCTCAAAAATGAGGGCGAATGCTTTTGTGGAATGAGGTCACGGGTATAAATTACGGCTTCTTTTTCTACTTCATCACAAATTTTTCTCATGGTTTGAACCACCAATTCGGGGTATTTCCCTACTGCTGTTTCCCCACTCAACATTACGGCATCCGTGCCATCGTATACGGCATTGGCAACGTCGGTAATTTCACTTCTATTAGCCTGTGTTTTATCAATCATACTTTCCATCATTTGAGTGGCCACAATTACCGGTTTGGCACGGTGGATACACTTACGGATGATGGTTTTTTGTATATGAGGTATCTTTTCTATGGCTACTTCAACGCCCAAATCGCCTCGTGCTACCATGATGGCATCACTTTCACGAATGATTTCGGTGATGTTCTCTACGGCTTCAGGCATCTCAATTTTAGCGATGATTTTAATAAATGACTGATGTTTGTTAAGAATTTCACGGAGTTCGTGAATATCGCTTGGTTTGCGTACGAAGGAAAGGGCAATCCAATCTACTTCATGTTTAATTCCAAATAAAATATCGGCATAATCTTTCTCGGTGATGCATGGCAATGAAATTTTGGTATTGGGTAAATTGATACCTTTTTTTGAGCCTAGAATACCACCAATAACGAATTCAGCTTTTACCTGACCGTTTTCATGAACTTCGGTAACTTTAGTAACAAGTTTTCCATCATCAAGCATAATTTGGTCACCTACTTTTACATCAAGATGTAAATTTGGGTAGGATAGATATACCTTTTCTTTGTTGCCAATAACCTTTTCTCCTACAAACGTGATGATATCACCTTCGTTAAAGGTCACGCCATTGTTTTCCATTTCACCAACACGCAATTTTGGTCCTTGAATATCGGCCAGAATTGAAATATTTACATTGTTTTCCAGGTTTATTTCTCTAATCCAGGTAATTATTTGCAATTTTTCTTCATGCAATCCATGTGAAAAATTAAGTCGGAATACATTAACACCGGCCTTTACTAATTTGAACAACATTTCTTTGGTGCTGCACGATGGTCCTACGGTGGCAATAATTTTAGTTTTACTCATGATAAAAAATCAAAATATTATTAAAAAGGGTAAGCTGCAAATATACTCAATTTTGGGCAGTAAAAACCGATTTAGATTAAGCGGGTATTAAGTTTTAAGTATATGCATCTAGATTTAATTCTATTAAGTTTCTATGATAAATTATAGGTGATAAGCTAAATTTAAAATTTTATTCAATGTTGTTTATCAATAGCAAAAATTTGAAAAGCGATAAACGATTCACCTATTTCTTTATAGAAGCACAAAGGTGTAATGAAACACATAAATATTCTATGCATAAAAAGTGGCGCAAAGTCAGAAAAATTGTAGTTTTGAAGCATATTCAATTATACTATGATTATTGTTACTGGTGCCTTGGGTTTTATTGGCAGTTGCCTGATTCAGAAACTGAACGAGATGGGATATAAAGATATTGTTGCCGTTGATGATTTCAGTAAAAAGCAAAAGGAAAGAAATTTGGAAGGTAAAATCATTTCCCAACGAATCGACCGATGGGAGTATTTGGAATGGCAGCGTAAGAATCATAATCAAACTCAATTCATATTTCATATTGGAGCACGTACCGATACAACTGAATTTAATATGGAAATTTTTGATGAGTTAAATATCAACTATTCAAAAGCCCTTTGGAAAATTTGTGTCGAATTCGGACTTCCCATGGTGTATGCTTCTTCGGCTGCTACCTACGGAAATGGAGAGCATGGCTATGATGATGATATCTCGAAAATTCCATTGTTGAAGCCATTGAATCCTTATGGTGATTCAAAGCAACTTTTCGATTTGTGGGTATTGGAGCAAGAGGAGAAACCATTCTTTTGGGCAGGACTAAAATTCTTTAATGTGTATGGTCCCAATGAATATCATAAAGCCCGAATGGCTTCTGTTATATTTCATGCCTTCAATCAAATTACAGAAAAGAAGCAGCTCAATCTTTTCCGATCGCACCATCCTGACTATAAGGATGGAGAGCAATTGCGCGATTTTGTTTACGTTAAAGATGTAATAGATGTGTTGGTTTATTTAATGGAACACCGGGAGGTAAGCGATATTTTCAACTTAGGTACTGGGCAGGCAAGGAGTTTCAATGCCTTAGCCAATGCGGTTTTCGAGGCATTGGATTTGCCTCCAGTAATAAACTATATAGACACCCCTATAGATATTCGTGATAAATACCAATATTATACTCAGGCGAATATGAAAAAGTTGCGCGATGCTGGTTATGATAAGGATTTTACAACCTTAGAAGTTGGTGTATCAGAATATGTGAGAACCTATTTAAAAAATAATACCTGTTTTTAGCGAATAACAACAATGTTTACTTTTCATACCCGACGTCATTTCTACCTACTTTTTATCGCCGGGTTGGTTTGCCTATTCTCTTCTTTTTACCTTGATAGAAATATCAAACCCATTGCTGCCGAATCGGAAGAGAACAAAGTAAAAGAGAAATTCAAATCGCATCTTGATAAGGAGATGGATTTAATGAAAGCATTTTTTGAAAATAAAAATCATGTTCGGTATTCGGAGTTTTCTGGCGATGGTCATTATTCCATTCAAGTATATAAGGCCGACTCCATGGTTTTCTGGAATAATAACTCCATTGAACCAATTTACACATCTATCTCCGACAGGCCGATTCAAATAAAGACACTGAATAATGGTATCTATTTAAGTTATACGTACAGGAGCTACGATACCACATTCCAACTTTATTATCTTATTCGAAATAATTTTCAAATAAATAATACGTATTTAAAAAATAATCTCAATCCCGATTTTGGAATTCATTCCAACTGTGAAATAGAGAGCCATTCTAAAACAGGGTACTCGGGAATCGTATTAAAGGATGGAACACCATTGTTTGTGCAATTTGATTTGCCCCCGCATTATTCGGCAATTAATTTCTATCTTTTTATACTTGGTATCTTTTTAGTTTTTCTTTCGCTTCGATATCCACTCAACGATTTTTTCAGAATTGATTTTGCACTCGGCCTTTCTTTGTTAATTGTGGCAGCGGTGATATTAAGGGTAGTCATGGTGAAGTATCATTATCCTGCCTATTTGTATGGAATTGAAATTTTCAACCCACATTACTTTGCTTCATCCGATTTTTTAGAATCCTTTGGTGATCTGGTGGTGACGGTACTATTATTAGCAGGAGCTGTGCTCATGGCCAACTATTATTTAAAGAGATTGAAAGAAGAACGGCTGCTTGTAATTACCAATACCGGGAAAGCTTTCTTGTTATTTTACGTTTTCAATTCTACATTCTTCACATTTAAAATCATTCATGCTTTGGTGTCGGATTCAAGGATTTCATTCGACCTCACCAATGCATTTGAACTCTCATGGCTCTCGTTAGCGGGAGTTATAGTAATCATTATAATGTACTTGGTTACGATAAGCTTGGCTCATATTTTTTCGAAAGAATATACAGGAAGTAAATTATTTAACAGAAACAATACCATACAATTTGTATTGGTATTGTTAATGGTCATCTTATTGAGAGCTGCACAAGGAGATTCATTTAAGTGGGATTGGGAAAAGATTTATATCGCAGCATTATTCTTGGGATTACTGGTGTTGGCAAGAAGAGTATTTGTGCTGGAAGGCTTCTTATTAAGGCATCTCACCTATGCTTTAATTTTTGTGAATGTTGCCGCTGTGTCATTTTACATCGAGGGAAATGATAAGGAACTTCAGGATCAAATATCGTATGCCAATCGATTAACAACCCAGATTGATTATAAGGCAGAGGAAATATTAAATACCAAGGAACATGAAATTGCTGCCGACTCTGTGTTTATAAAAAACTGTATACATGGCACCGAAAGCAATATCGTTGCTTCAAGATATATAACAGTAAACTATATTAATAATTATTTAGAAAAATATGATTGCAGTGTATACTTATTTCTTAACGATACTGCAAATAGTACAATATTCAATTATTCTCAAAACGACTTAGAAACAATCTACAAGAATCAAGGGGTATCGGGATTGAGTGGTAATTTCAGATTTGTTAAAAGCCCTGCAGAGTTTTTTGGCTATATCGGCCGATTTGAAATTCAAAGAGCCGACACCAATTTAAAAATATATATTATACTGAAACTTCAGCCCTATCAGGAAGATAATCTATTGCCTATTCTCTTGGCCGATCGTTCAACAACATTTAAGCGGAACAAGTTGCGTTATTCTTATGCGATCTATAACAATAACAACTTGATGCAGCAGTCGGGAACTTATCAATACCCAGCAAAAAATAATTTTGATACACCCCAGGTTGATTATTTATTAATAAACAAAGATGGTTATTCGCATCTTCTTTTTAAGGATTCGGGTGAATTAATAGTCGTGGTTTCTTCACAAGTTCCATCATTGCTTTCTATTTTAGCCAATGCCCTTTGTTTATATATCATTGCAATACTTACAGGAATAGTTCTCTTTTTCTTGGATTTTATAATCATTTTAGTATTTCAAACTAAATATGAATTCAAACTAATAAGGAAACTAAGAAGTGCATGGTTGGTGACACGTAAAAAATATGAAATCCTAAATTTCCGCTTTAGCACCCGGATGGTCATTAATATACTGGGGTTGGTTCTCTTTATTTTTATTGCTACTTCAGTATTTACGTTGCAATATATCGACAATAAAATTAATGATGAAGCCCGCACTGCATTGATTGCTAAACTTAAATCAATAAATAAATACTTTAGTGAAAACAAACTATTGCTAGCGCCCGATTCGGTGATTAACGCAGAGGCGAATTTATTAAAAGCCAGTTCGCTTTTCGCTACCGATATAAATATTTACAATGCGCAAGGCAAACTCTATGTAAGTTCCAAACCCGAAATTTTCAAAGAAGGATTGCTAAGTGAATATATCAATTACAGTGCTTATAAGGAATTGGTATATCATAAAGCCTCCCTCTTTACCCAAAATGAAAATATAGGTGAATTAAAATACGCCTCATATTATCAACCGTATTACGATAAGAACAACGAACTCAAATACATTATCAATACTCCATATTTCGCGCGTACCATAGAACACAATGCCCAAATTTCTATGTTCATTGTGAACTTCCTTAATTTGTATGTGGCCCTATTGATAATTATGTTTATGATTTCATACTGGGTAGCGCATAGTACCACACAACCGTTTATTTTATTAAGAGATAAAATTAAATCGCTCAGGCTCGACAAGGAAAATGAGTTGCTCACCTGGAACCGAAATGATGAGATAGGTGAACTAATACGGCAATATAACTCCATGGTTCTCGATTTAAAAGAGAGTAAATTAAACTTGGCCAATGCCGAGCGAACAGAGGCATGGAAGGAGATGGCAAAACAAGTGGCTCATGATATCAAGAACCCGTTGACGCCTATGAAATTAAACTTGCAGTATTTACAAAAAGCTGTTGAAGAAAATGATGACCAACTATTCCAGAAATTCAAAAGTGTATCTGTTAGTTTAATTAAGCAAATCGATTCGCTTACCGAGATGGCAAATAACTTCAGTAGTTTTGCTAAGTCGCCCGATGCCAAACCGGAAATACTTAATATCAATGATGAGGTATTGCAAATAGCTGAAATATATAAGGCCACAGATTCTGTTTCAATCATCCCGGTTTCTGATGCGAATGACCCAAAGGTTTGGATGGACCAAAATCATTTTACAAGGTCGTTGGGAAATATTTTAAAGAATGCCATTCAATCAATACCACAAGGCAGAGAAGGTAATATAAGAATTGAAGTTTCTTCCACATCAGCTGAGTGTATTATTATTGTAAAAGATAATGGCTCAGGTATTTCATCATCAATGCATCATCTTATTTTTGTGCCTAATTTCAGTACCAAATCAAGTGGTTCAGGTTTGGGCTTAAGTATAGTAAAAACGTTTGTGGAAAATGCAGGAGGCTCCATTTCATTTACATCATCAGAACAAGAGGGCACTTCATTTATAATTAAGCTTCCAATATTTGAGGAAGTTAATCCTGCTTAGCACTTAACGTGAGTATAATTTTCTTTGATTCATCATACATTGTCAGGATACCCGAAAATTTAGCATCAGCAACAAAGTAGTTGGTGGTGTGTGCCTTTTCATTAATTACTGCATCATTCTTTGTTTTGAATTTATCTTTTAAAACCTTGGTAACAAGTTTGCCAATTTCAAGATCGCTTGTGCTTGCAGGAGAAATTTCAATTTTTATTTTTTTACAATAGAGCTGATTATAATAAAACGACACATTGATATAGTAATCATGCTCAGGGCTTTGATAAGTAAAATTATAAACCTCATCATTTTCTTCCTGATGAATTAAGCCAGTTTCATTTTTGCAAATTAATTTTAGAGAAGGCAAGTCTTTATCGGCCACGGAGAGCAGCACCAAAAGCTTTTGCTTAACAAACAATTGACCCGTAGTTTGGGCAGTTGCAACGAATGTAAACGCGAAGAGAAAAAGGCTTAAAAGTAATTTCATCAAGACTTTACAAAAGTGTAAAAAAGAAACTACTATACCTTAAAACTTAAGCAAAACTTGTTGTTAAGAAACCATAAAAGTGAGCAGTAAAAGAAATGCCGATATACTTAATGCACAATCTTATTTGCGCAATAACTGCTAGCAAATGCATCGGGCTTGGCTTTGAATACGAAACCCATGCTAAGAATATAGCCCATGGCTTCGCTAAGGGCAGTATTCGATTTAAATTGAGGGTTGGTATTGATATCGGCATGAACTTCGAGGTCGATTTCAAATCGATCGAGGGTATCACAAAGTTCGTAAGCAATTTCAATTGATTTAGAAACTTCAATGAGCATGCGCTCTTTGAGGCTCATTTTTTGTTTTGTGTTCTCCGAATGGATAAACATAAATCCGCCCCTTTTTTCTCTGACAAAAACAATGACGGTAGCAAATTCAATCGTGTTACCATACACTTGTGAATCGGTTCCAATGCATACCTTTAGTTTATTGCCCAACTCATGTTCACGTTTCAGGGTTTGTTCCACCTCATCCACAATTGGTTTCTTCAAATGTTCGCCGTTTAATTTTCGCCACATAAGAGTCAAGTTGTTTTATGCAAGATAGTACACTAAGTAATCAAAATGCAACAATTTATAAACACAGGGTGTTTATAGACTAAGAATGTAAAGGTATTACTGGCAATACTTTAACCAGTTTTGAAGTAATAATTTGCCAAACTGTGTTTGTATTGATTCGGGATGAAATTGCACTCCCCATAATGGTAATGAACGGTGTGCGATGGCCATTACCTCGTCGGTTGTAGATTTGGCAATAACTTCCAAATCACTCAGCGGTGCAACCTCAATGGCCAGAGAATGGTATCTGCATACCTCATAAGGCGATGGAATATCAGAGAATAAAAGGTGATTGATATGACTAATAGCACTAATTTTTCCATGCATCGGAATCCTTGAATTAATTAGTTTTGCTCCAAAATATTCACCGATGGCTTGATGCCCCAAACACACGCCCAGTGTAGGAATTTTATGTATTGCACAATGGTTAACCACTTGCATTAAGCACCCCGATTTTGCTGGGGTTTTGGGCCCTGGTGACAGTAGTACTTTAGAAAAGTTATGTTTAAGAATGCTATCTAAGGTATCTGAATTTTCAACTACAATTACTTCTTCATTGCATTGTTGCAAATAGTCCTTCAGCATAAAAGTGAAGGAATCGTAATTATCGAGCAATAGAATCAAAGGAGAGAAATATGAATACAAAGATAGGATTCTTCTATTACAGAATCGGTAAAACTAAAGTCACCTTAGTTCCCAGAGCGTTACCTTTTTCATCTACTAAATCAATATACTCGAGATAGCAATTCATTTCATACTTTTTACTCAAATGTTCCATTCTTCTAAGAGTAATGAATGAACCTTTGGATACATGACCATGTTTGTTTGGATTCTCGGTATGCCTTCCTACGCCATTATCTTCAATGATGCAGGTGATACTTTTCTTATCTGAATTCAGGTGATAACTAACATGAATATACCCAGCAGCATTTTTAGGTCCAATTCCATGAATGAGCGCATTCTCGATAATTGGCTGGGTAATCATCGTTGGAATTCTCGTATTGACTTCAATATTCTCGTCGAGGTCTAGTTCCCATTTCAGTCGCTCATGCAATCGAATCGTTTCGAGGTCCAGATAATCTCTAATCCATCTCACTTCATCTTCAATGATGATTCCTTCGGTATCTGAAAAGTCGAGCACTTTTCGAATTAGTTTGGCAAACCTGTTAATATAGTTGGTGGCAGTGCCGGTATCACTTTCAATAATATTTCCAATAACGGAGTTAAGAGAGTTGAACAAGAAGTGAGGATTGAGCTGAGCACGTAATGTTTTCATTTCACTTTCAATCAAAACCATTTCTCTTCTTTTCTTTGTATTGAGAATATAAATCGTAACAAGTACCAACCCGATGAGGGCCGCTATTGATAAGATAACATAGATGATCAGGGCAATGGTACTTAGGTACCATGGTGGTAGGATATGAATGGTAAGCAGGGTAGGTTTTTCATCCCATACCCCGTAGCTATTGCATAGAAATATTTGAAGAACATAATCGCCATATGGTAATTTTTTATAACTGATATTATTGGTTGCTTCCGTGACCCAAAAATCGGCATCATAATTCAAGAGCCTATATTTTATTTTGATATCCTCATTGGGATCGAGTAAGCTATTGGTAACATTTAAGCTGATAGAGCTGCTATCATACGGGAATTGAAATATTGAATTAGATGGAATATTTCCAGCTACAAGCTTGTTATTGACGGTGAGGTCGTATAAGATGGTTCTAATATTGGCATTGCGAATATTAGAAATCATTTGATTCGAATTAATTCGAGAGAAGCCCCCCTTGCCGCATACCCAAAGCATGCCACTCGAATCGGCATACATACCATGAAATGCAATATTGGCTGGGAGTGCAAAATTGCTTGATTTCAAAACGAAATAATGATCATCTTTATCGAGGTAAACCACCCGGTCCTGAGCATTCACCCAAATACTTTTTCCATCAAAAGTTTCAATTTGAAAAGCTTTATTGATGGCTGGTACCGGAAAGGTAAATTTCCCTGATTTCAAATCCACTTTCATTAGCCCCCGGTCCTGATAGGCGATATAGAGCACGTCCTCAATAATCTTACTCGACCATGCCCTACCTTTTAAATCATCCTTAGTAGGTATTGCCTTGTGAATATCAACAAACTCTTTAGCCAAAGTATCAAAAGCCAGTAACCCTTCGATAGAGGAAATTAGGAGGAAGTTTTTGTAGGGTTCGATATCCCAGAATTGATTGTGGATGTTTTCTATAGGTAATGAATATTGTTTTATTTTTTTGCGATTTGAATTATAACAAGTCACCAAATTTGCCTCAATTTTTCTGGAAATCACCCATAGTCTAGAATTTAGAGAACAAATATCCCATGCATCCCAAAAGGAAATTGTATCAATTTTATTTAATAAAGAATTATCAATTATGCGAGTCTTTAAATTTCCAAGAAACCAGAGCTTATTTTTATCCCGACAAATCTTATTGAAATTTTTATCCTGATCTCTTGAATAATTAATATTAGCATAAGTATCGTTGCTAATTGTTGAATCATCTTTGATTCTAAATGAATTTATGCCTATTTTATCTTCTGCTAAAAGCAACTCCTTATTAACTTCATCATAATAAATACTGCGATAAATAGGATCATTATCCTGCCTTTTAATTACTTGAAATTGGTTAATAGTATTTAAGTTGTTTCGAACAATTTTAAATAGACCTTTTCTTGAACTTAATAAATAAAAATCCCCATTAATTTGATAACTAATATCAAATGAATTATTGATGATTTCTTCCTCTGATTTTGAGACAACAAATTGACATTTTTTTAATAATATTTTATTATAGTCATAATTATATATACCCTCTGTTGAAAATAGCCAAAGTCTTTTCTGTATATATGATAAATTATAAGATTCCTCTTCTGTTTTTTGGATATCAATTGTAAATCTGTTATTTATGAAATTAAAACGACGAAAATGACCAGTCATTGCCATTGAAATTGTAGAATCATCTACGAAGTATGAACTGATATTTTCTTGAGGAATTATTAGCCTTTTTTCTTTTGAATTAACATTGTAGCTATATATATCTACATTGTGATATAATAAAAACAAACTATCATTTAGTGGAATAACCTTATCAGTTTCTAAATTATTCAATTCTTTATTAATCTTAAGTATATCACCAATAAGGGAACATTCAAAAGCCTTTTTTTGAGATTTACTTAAGAATATAATTCGATTTTGATTTACAAAGGCAATCTGATTAATCTGTATATTATTAAATGGTAGAGGTATATCTTTAAGAGAAAGGTTATTTAAATCAAAAAGCTTAAGGGAGTCGTTGTTATAATTCAATAGAATTTTATTTCCAATAAAATAAACGTCTTGTAATTTGAAATTTGGAGGAATAATGTCATCAAAGTATTTGATTGTTGTTCCATCAAAGCGAAGTAACCTACTAGCAGTCCTCATCCAAATCATCCCCCCAGCATCAGTATAGAATTTCCGAACATAATCCTCTTGAAATTTATAGTTTGTGCTAATTTCCTTCAATATGTATTTATCCTGACTTTGAATTTTATTAAATGTAAGGAGGAATATTATTAGCAATAGAACTTTTTTCATATTGAAATAATAAAAATACATGGGACTGTTTTTCATGAAATTAATAATTTCCGGATCAAGGATTAATAGTAAATGCACAAATTTATTACACAATTTAGATTATGTAGTTGCATTGCACGAAGCACAAAATTGACAAAAATTTTAAGTGAACAGAGATTTAAAAATCCTATAATCAAATTTCGTTTCATGATATTTAAGTTTTATTAGATAATCTTTAGTTTTGAAGTCTTGTTAAGACTATCAAGCCATTTCAGCAAATATAAAGGTTTGCCTCTAAAAAATAATTGGGCTTATAGCACTATTTTAACCAAGTTTTGTTTATAGAGAAAAAAATTATATTTGTATAAATAATTTTTAAAATGAAAAATCTATACTTACTTCTATTCTCTTTGATTACAATTTTCGGAACATTTCAAGTTGATTTAAACAATGGTTTAATGGCTTATTATCCATTTAAAACCAATGCCATGGACGTTTCGGGTAATAATAATAATGCAAATGTTGTTGGCCCAACCTTAACTCAAGATAGAAACCAACTTACAAATAATGCATACAATTTTTCGAAAACTTCTGACCGGCTTCCTGTTTCTTACAATTCAAGTTTAGATATATCCGGAACAAAACAATTTAGTGCTGCTGTGTGGATTTATCCTACCTCTTCAAATTTAGTTAATGGCAGGATTATTAATTTCGGGTCTATTTATGGAAAGGCATACGAAATTACTTATACTGGAAATTTAGCAACGGCAGATTCTGCAAGAATTGAATTTTATAACTATAGTTCGGCTACGATTGTAAGTATCTATTCAAGTACAAAAATTGCTTTAAACAAATGGTATCTAATAATTGTAACCGCAGATGCTAATTCTGGAGATTCAAGGCTCTATTTAAATAATTCCTTAGTAGGAATTAGTTCAGTGCAGCAAGTGATTCCTACTTCTTCTACATTTACATCTCAGCCAATGTTAACCATTGGAAACCACGACACAAACAATTGGGGCTTTATTGGAATTATAGATGAAGTTAGACTTTACAAGCGAATTTTAAACCCCTCGGAAATCGATTATTTATATAACCATTATTCTGCAATTTTAAATCGTAACACCTCTATAGATTTTAAGGTATTCCCCCAATCCATTTACTAATAAAATTGAAATTGCATCAGATGATGAAAAACAGAATACCATTGAGTTAATGGACCTTTATGGGAATATTTTACTTAAGAATTCATTCATAAAATCTACTGAAATAGAATTAAATTCTTTAGCCCCAGGAAATTATTTTATTAGATTGACAACTTTAAATGGCACTGTAGTAAAAAAGGTGCAAAAAGTGCAATAGATAAATCACACCCCTTGGTATTTGAATGCTTGACGGTAGGATAAATATTAACTAGTTATTTAATAAAATCTCTTGTAAACGTATTTTAAAGTCTAAAATATTTTTGTTGTAATCATAAGAAATTACCTGCGTTTTCGTATTGGCGAATGTTATTAATTTCTCAGATAATTCAGAAACATTATTAGATTCAAAGAATGTGCAATTCAAATTTATTTGTTCCTTGTGAATAGGAAGATCACTCAGAATAATATGCTTATTAAGCGCTTTGGCATCTTCAACAACCGTGCTCCATCCTTCAAAAAGTGAGGGCTGAATAATTGCAATTGAATTGTTCATCAGTACCAATTGTTCTAATCTGTCAATAAACCCCAAAAATCGCAAATTCGTTTCTAGCTCATTCTCAATTATATAATTTCGCAGTGTCACTATATGCAACAAATTTCTATGATCATTTTCATTTCCAGTAAATACAACCAATAAATCTTTATAATTCTTTCTAGCCTGCTTAATTGCTTTTAATACAGTAATATGATTTTTATGTTTCCAAAATTGATTAGGAACAAAAAAATATGGCCGGTCTACTTTGTACTTCTCTTTAATTGTAATAATATCTAATTGATTAAATTCGGGTAATTTTTGTGCGAATTTTAGCAACTCAAGTTTATTTTTGAAATCAGGGAAATTAGTCACATAATCATTCTTAGCATCGTTACTACTAAATACTACCGTATCGCTCAACGTACTGATATAAAGATGCCTCTTGAATGTACTATTGAGCTCTTTGCTACTAAACATTTGAGGTAAATGGAGGTATTGAAAATCAGGAATCCAATATATTTTTTTAGGGATGTCTTCAAATGCCAAATGGGCGTTATATGGATAAATGGAAGCTGGGATTTGTCCCAAAATTTTTGATTTTATCAAATTCCGCCCCAAAATTCTTCTAGAAACTGCATTGAAAAGCAAATGTATTTTATTCGGATTGTAGAGTTGAAATTCTATGAATGGATAATTTATCTTAATGATATCTTCAATTGGAGAATCCTGACTATGAATAACCAATATTTCAGGCTTACTTTCAAACTCAAATTCGTTGAAGGTTTGTATCAAGTTTAGGATATATATAATTCCTCCACTCCATGATTTGTAATTCCCTATAAATACTAGTGCAATCCGTTTACGAACCATGTTCTTGATTCTTTAAAATCCAATTATAATAATTTTCTATTCCTTGGCTCAGGCTAGTCTTTTGTTCAAAACCCAATTCTTTCAATCTCGAAATATCGGCTTTCCAATTCATAGGATCTCCCACCTTTACTTCGCCATTAAATTTAAGTGTTTTTTTATCATTAAAGTAGCCCAAAAACATGTTGGCAACTTCGGAAATGGGGGCCTCAATTCCAGCGGCTACATTAATACATTCACCATTGAATTCTGCTCGATTAATTACGCATTCCACTGCATTAACAATATCATCAATATATATGAAATCACGAGATTCATTGCCTGTGCCAAATAACTCTATGAAATTCGATTGATTTGCTTTTTGATATAAGTCCCAAAACAATTGTTTTTTCAACCCTGGCCCATATGCTGAGAAAACTCGCAATGAAATAGTTGGAACTTTAAAGAAAATAAAAAATTCTTTACAAATTTGTTCACTGTAAAGTTTATGCCAACCATAAGGCGATAAAGGAATGGCTTGCTGTGATTCATTTATAGGCAATGATATAGGATTACCGTAAATCGCGGCACTCGAAAAATTTATGAATTTGCAATTATTGGAAGAATCCTTTATTGCTGAAAGAATTGTAAATACAAGTTGTGTATTTAATGAGAAATCATTGAAGTGATTAGAATATGAAAATTGTACATTAGCTGAACCAGCCGAATTAATACAAAACTCAAATTTATTTTGTTCTAAAACCATTCTCAAATCACTATAAGTATTAACTAATTGAAAATAGTTTCCCCTTTGAATAGAAATTACATCACAACAAATCACATTATAATTAGAGTCTTCAAAACATTTTCGAAGATGCTTTCCAATAAAGCCTTCTGAGCCGATAAGTAGGAGATTTTTCATTATAGTAATTTATAGGTTCATTTATTTTTTATTGCAACAAATGAATACAATCTGCCAGCTGAATTTGAATAATTATTAGTTAATAACCGTCTAAAAAATAAAAACAACTTAAAAAACAAGTTGGGTACTTTAAGTGAGAAAAGGTATTTCTTTTCAAATTTCTCTTTTATTGTAAAAAGTGTTTCAGGATAATAATTTATGACATTGTCAAATGGACCTAAAGATAAAATGATGGTTAAATCAGCGTTTGTAATAGCATCTTTATACTCCTCTAGAGAATATGCATTCTCTCCCCCATAAAATTTATGTAAGGGATGTGATTCTAGAAATATTTCTTTTTGAATTTCGTTGTTTATAACATGGTCACGAATTGAAAAATACATGCCTGATTTTTTAAGAACCCTTGAAGCTTGTTTTACAAAATCTTTTAATTTATATGCATGATGCATTGATTGTCTGGCGAAAACAACATCAAATGTTTCTGGATCGTATGGTAAATCTTCAGCATAGCATTTTATAATTTCAACATTATCCAGGGAGTAATGTTTCTTTAGAATTTCAATTGCACCAGCACCTACTGTATTACTTGGGTCAGGTTCCAACGCTACTACATTATAACCACTTAAGGCAAAAGAAATACTTGTTATACCATTACCTGCACCTAAATCAAGAATTGAGAGAATATCAGAATTGCTTCTTGATTTAATTAAATTAAGAATTTCAATAAACTCTCCTGAAACTCTATATCTCTCAACACAATCTATTAAATCCTCGCCAAAATAGGAGTCCTTAACCAATTGAGAATATTCAGGTTTCTTGCGTATGTCGATGATTATTTCTTCCCAGGTCAATGGTTTATAGTTTTATTATTTTTTCGGTTTTAATTCCTGATTTAGTCTCTACTATCATGTAATATACCCCTTGATTTATTTCGGCTAAATTAAGAGTATGTGTGTTTTTATCTCCGGCAAAATTTGTTTCAGTTTGAACTTCCCGTCCATTTAAATCAATGATTTTTATTGAAAGAATTTGAGCTTCTGAACTAATTTGTATTTCAGACTTCGTTGGATTTGGGAAAATACTCACCTCAGGGCATTGTATGTTTTTATTAATTCCATTGGTTAGAGAATATACTTGTTGTACTTCTGTGGCAGTTAGTGCCTTATTGAAAATCATAATTTCATCTAAACTTCCAGAATAAGGATTTTCAGAATGAGGGGTGGAACGAGCACCTAATACAAAGGGGTTGGTACACTTTGTATAAGTTATATTGCTAATACCAACCTGAGAATCGAGGGTTCCGTTAAGGTATAATTTATAACCAGTACAATTATTTTCAATTTCAACAACTACGTGCGTCCATTTTACTTTTGAAACTGGATTTACAGAAACATAGGATTGAAAACTCCCTGAATTTACATTGCCTATGAAGAAATCAATTCTGTAGTTTGCATTTATTCGTACCTCATATTGTGTTGTGGTACTTTGATTCATATTGAACAAATTTGACATTATCACTTCAACTTGACTCAAATTCCCTGGTTTTACCCAGAAGGCAATACTTGTTGTACCGAAACTTAAATCGGTACCCATATTTATGTAAGTTCCAGTGCCATTAAATCCAACAGCATAATCGGTGATGCCATTTCTATCTGGGCTTCTGGTAGCGCCATAGTTTACCGCAGGAGTGCTTAATCCAGCAGAGTCATTCCAAGTATTGTTCAAGGAATAATATGCTTTTAAATTGCCCGGTAATTGAGCAATGGAATTGACTGTAAAAGATACAAGAATGATTAAAGTGTAAAGTGATTTCATATTTATAATTAGTTAGTTAGTTTTTTTATTTGCTTCGCAGGATTACCGCCAACCAGAGTGAAATCCTCCACATCCTTTGTTACAACACTTCCTGCTGCAACTACTGCTCCTTCTCCAATGGTGACGCCTTTCAAAATTATGGAATTAAAACCAATCCAGGCATTATCCCTAATGGTTATTTTTTTGGATTCAATATCTTCCCAATTTTTCAATGAACCAGGTGTTCCATTATCAATACTAGCCTTCCATTGTTGTACATCGTTCCTTCTTAAATTATGATTGAGTGAATGAGCATTTGTATCAATCACAGTGCACCCCCAGGAGAACATCACATTATTTCCTATCTCAATCGCTTCGGCAGCGATAAATGAACTACCGCCTAAAAAAGTGTCATTCCCAACAGTGATTTTGGCCTCAGCTCTTTCTATATAGAAGTTACCGAAAATCATACAACCATCACCTATTTTTATATTTTGAACATCTTTTCTTCCTAATTTTATTTCGAGCTTTAGTCCATTAAGATCCGAATTATTACCTACGGTTAAGTTACCGTTTTGAATAAGTCTTTTCTGAGAAGATTTATTGAGGTAATTTTTTATGAATTTTAATATTTTACTAAGCATTCTTTTAGTTGAATTTGGAGCAGCATTAACTGCTTTGTATTTCTTAGTGCGTTTATATTTATACTAACTATTTAATGACATTAGTATTTTTTTAAACACGTTGGTTTCTGAAAGTGATTTAAATGAACTTTCATAGGTTTCTATATCCGCCATAAAATTGCAAACAACATTGTTGAGATGCTTCAGGCTTCTTTCCATTTCTTCAGTTGGAATTTTGGATGATTTATGCCCCCCATCCTTAGTATGCAATGCATCTTCACCAAAGCCGATATTGGATACCAGGTTTACGTTGGGGAGGATGCAAAGACCGTTTTGCATCCACATACTCAAGGTCCATTGGGCATCCCAGGTATCTACATTATTTTGATATACATTCTTTAAATGGCTCATCCAGAATTTGCGCTCGCTCGAATTTTGGAAAAGATAATTGATTTGATTGCTTTTTACAAACGCATCAAACTGACTCTTATCTAAAGAGTTTAATTTCCAGGCTCTTCTCCAGCTGGCCCATCCCCAAATATGATTGTATTTGGAGAAATAATAGGATGCATCGCCCCATTTCTTTCCAAACTGGAAATTGTTCCCACTTATCTGCATGATGCGCTCATCTTCCTTATAATATTCCAAAAGCTCCTCGCAGAAACGAAAGAAAGATGTATTTGGCAAACAGTCATCTTCCAAAATAATTCCCATTTCTTCCTGCTCAAAAAACCAATCTATAGCCCCGCTTACTGCGAGCTTACAGCCTATATTACTGGGTTGGAAACGCGTTTTTACTTCGCATTTCCAATCGATACTTTCCAATACCTTAGCCCTTAACTGCGCACATACCTCTTGCTCCCCTGGCTTGTTAGCCCTGGCACCATCGGCAGCAATATAGATTCGTTCGGGTGCATACTTTCGTATGGCATCAAGTACCTCCATGGTTTGATTGGGCCTATTGAATATTAAAAAAAGTATGGGAGCTTTACTCATGCTTGACTTCACGAAAATACAATTTATTTTAAAATCAGGCTTTTACCCAATGCCAATCCAAGTTGTCGGAAATTCCCGATGGATGTTCTACCCCGTCTAAGAAACCCAGCCAATATTGTGGTGCAAAGATGAGCTTGCTCTCATTCAAATAGGCTGCCCACCAGGAGAAACTGCTATTGGCAATAATCAAGGCATCGGCCTGCTGCATGATTTGAAAATCGGTAATCAGGTTGGTGCCCTCCGCAAATTGAAACTGAGGATATTCCTTGAAAAATATTTTGGCCTCAGGTATCGCATCGCTCACTACCCAAATTTCATAGTCATTGAGATTGGGTATTTGTTCCAGGCAATGGCGATAATATTGTATCGGTAACGTTAGGTCGCGATCACCAAAAGTTTTATAATCGGTAAGTCTGATATGTACCGCCAGGATGGGTTTATCAGTTTGGGCAATATCTTTTTTAAAATTAACACGAAAAATGTCACGAATCTTGAAATAGTTTTTTAGTTCCTCTTTATGTCCATTAAAATAACTGGCCGATTGGTAAAATCCTTTGTAGATGGTTGTATCAGAATTGAAACGTGCCATCTCCTTGGAGGCAGGTTCTTGCTGGTTTTCAGTAAGTATTTGTTTATTGAAGAAATGTGTTAATCGAAACCAATACGAATATTTGGTATTTTGAAAATGATTGAAATCAATCTCGAAATATTTTTGAATATAAAGCTTATTGGTTTCTAATAGAAAGTAATCGGTATGGAGTTTTTTGCTCCAAATCCTCGCAAAAGCATATTGAAACATTTGGTTTCCCAAACGACCTAAAATTTCAATACCAATCATTTTTTAGTGAAATAATAAAGTCCAGTACCAAATCCTTTGTCAGGATCGTACGTATCTAAAAGTTTGCTTCCATAAATGTATTTCGACTCCACCAAATTACACCCTTCGAATAATTTTATAAGGTACTCGGGAGTGAATGCCCGGTGCGCATTAAAATATATTTTATTCACCTTGTCAACAGGCACACTGATTACAATATGTCCTCCTGGCTTGGTTACACGAATGATTTCGGAGATGGCTTGCTCACTTCCCCATCCATTGATGGCATCGCCATAGCGCCCCAAACCAATATGTTCGATAACACAAATAGATGATACCGACTCTAATGAATTATCTGGGAAAGGCATCTTCAAAATATCCGAACTCTTAAAATGTAATCCTGGCAAATCCACATCAATACTGCGGATATCAAGGAACGTGGTTTTTACAAATTGAGAAAGGATGCCCACAAAACCCACCTGACTTCCAATATCAAAATGCTCTGAAGGTTTGTATTGAAATACTTTTCCTGCTGCCCATGCATTCTGATAGAAGTACACGTAATCCATCGGATTGTCGCTGGTTTTATCGTTGATACAAGGAAATAACCCTTGGGTAGAGAGTTCGAAATTATCGTTCTTCTCTTTCTTTAATTTAAAGTAATCGCCAATATACCACGACGAGTTTTTAAATATTCCGAGGATATCGATTCTGATAAATTGTTTCAGAATCATTTTTATAGCATAAAGCAATCTTCTCATAGTACTACACAATTTTTATAGGCAAATCTATAATTAACAAAACACATTATTGAAGTGATAATAAACGTTGACCATACAGCCCCTCCCATACCCAAAGCAGGGATAAGTAACAAACACAATACAATATTGGCGATGGCCGAAAAAATGGAAATGAAGATGGAATAATAGTTCTTATTGAAGTACACGTAATAATTGGCATACAAGGAGGAAATGGCTTGTACAATCTGAGTTAACAACATCACAGGCATCACGGGTAATACCGCACTGTACTCGGGTTTTAGCACCTTGAAGTAAATGAGTACGATGGTTATTAAATACATCATTGCCGAAGCTGCTAAGAGGAGATAGGTGATTTTTTTTACTGCCCTCGTAGTCCGTGAATAGTTCTCTTTTTTATCTTTCTCTCTAAAGAAAAAAGGCAGGAGTGAATTTTGAAATGCCGAAAAAATCATATAGATAATTCCAGAAAGCACTACCCCCAAAGTATAAATTCCAAGTACCTCATGCGAGCGATATTGCTCTAATATTTTTCTGTCGGCGAGTGAGTAGAATACTCCAATGATGCTGCTGAGCATAGCGGGCAAACCAATGAATAAGGCACTCTTGATATGATTGATATTGAGGGTGAATCGGATATGACGTAAATAAATGTATAGAAACGGCAGGAGGATGGCGGTTTCCATTAAGGAGGTGTATTTAATTCTCACCAAAATATTATCTCCAAAGTCGGCCTTCATCATATAGATGACCAAGGCATTCACAAAAATCAATTTCAGTACATTTTGTATTTGATAGTATTTTATCTGAGCACTCGTCATGAAATAGTTATATGCCATGAGTCCATAAATACTATTTACAATACCGAGTATCACCCAGTTGCGATAGCTTGAATAATCGATGGGTTTATCGAATAAAAAATTGATTATTTGAAAATCGGCGCGGGTGCTAAATATGAGCAGGAGGGAGATGCCGAGCGCGATAGAGAGGAATAGATTGATATTAAACAAATACTCTCCCCGGTCCTTAATATCTACATCGTGATATTGCTTTGCCTGAGCGATATACATTCCAAAATTCAATGACAGTGCGAAGACTGAAATGATATTGAAGAGATAACCATACACCCCATATTCTTCCACCGACATGAGACGGATATAAATGGGATATAGAAAAAACATTCCACCTTTAACGAGAATATCGAGGCTCAGTATTTTTGCAAAACGATTGGTAAGCTCATTGTTTTTATAGTACTTGAAATACAAGTCGCGTATAAAAACGGGCGTAAAAGAAACAATTTTTTGCTTGAGCATTGAATGAATGGCCTTTCGGTACAATGGGGTTGTGTTGGGCAAAAATAAGGCATTTACCCCTGTTTACCGCAAAAACAATTGAATCATCCGACAGGCGATTTCTGTTTGCTATTACGGATTTACTTTAATGAATTTTTCACGAATCCTTTGACCCTGATAACTCATTTCAATAAAAAATATTCCTGGTTTAAACGCTGCAGTGGAAAGCTGTATAGGTCCCCTGGCTTGGTTTTGCAAGAGGGCTTTTCCTGTGGCATCAAAAATGGTGTAGTTATATTCTGAGTCAAAGGCTGTATTTAAATTCAATTCATTGGTCACAGGATTGGGATAGAAATCCATAAGTTGCACAGTTTCATTTTTGTGAATGCCACTATAAATGGAGTAAAGTAACTGCACTTCTTGTGGAGTTAAAATCCGGTTATACAATCGCACCTCATCCACTTTGCCTGTCAGGCCCCAGTCGATATCGGCATGGTTACCTATATTGAAAATAGAATTATTTAAGTTGGTAGACTGACTGGTTGAAGTTGGAATCACCAGGGCATTATTGCTTTGGACTTCTAAAACCCCATTGATATAAAGCTTTGTGGAAGCCGCGCCTACGGTGGCATCCATGGTTAGTGCCACATGATACCAGGTATTTTTTAGCAAACGGGTATTCGATTTTTGATCTAGTAAAGTAGCGGGGGTATTTGATTGAACGTAATTGGTAACATTCAATTTTCCTGAATCGGCAGTAGTATTATTCAATAATGCTACAGAATAGTTGCTGGCATATAAACTTCCAAAATAGACCAACTCACTTGCTGCCGTTTTATTAAATCCAGTATAATACACCCAAAAAGAAGTTGAAAATAATTTGGTGGAAGAGATATTTAATTTTGCGGTATAAGGAATTTTTATTCTTGTATTGGCACCTGCTTGAAACTGATACGCTTTGTTGGTGACATTATTTTTATCGGTGGTAAGGCTGGCTGCTTCAACAATACCGTGTGCTCCCGTGAGACTGGCATCGTTGGGGTTACCATTTAAATGATACATGGCGATGAGTCCGGTATCTAAGGAGCCTTGTGCCTGGAGATTAGCACTAATGCATAGCAAAATAAAAAATTTAAGTAGTTTCATGTGTTGATTTTTTATACGAAGATAGAATTGTTCGTTACAATCGAATGTAATATTTTAACTAGTTGTAATTATAAAACCCCTTGCCTCGTTTTTTACCCCAATGTCCGGCATCTACTTTTTGTTTTTGTATGCGGCTTGGCCTGAATTTCGAATCATAGGCAAACTGCTCGTAAATACTTGATGTTACGGAGTAATTGGTATCAACCCCAATCAAATCCATCAATCGGAAAGGGCCCATTTTAAATCCGCTCGATTCCATGAGCCGATCAATATTTTCGAATGAAGTGACGTTTTCTTCCATAATTTTCAATGCCTCAACATAGTAGTGGCGGGCCACCCTGTTTACAATAAACCCAGGAGCATCCTTGGCTGTAACGGGTGTTTTACCAAGTTTTAAAACAAAGGCTTCGGCGGTGTTCATCACCTCCGTACTCGTTTCTGCGCCAGCAATTATTTCAACAAGCTTCATCAAATGCGCAGGGTTGAAAAAATGAATTCCTACCACCCGCTCTGGGAATTCAATACCAGCGGCGATTTGAGTGATAGGAATGGAAGAGGTATTGCTTGCCAAAATACATTGTGCTGAATTTTGTGCAGCGAGTTTTAGAAATAAATCTCTTTTCACTTCCAGTTTTTCTAAGATGGCCTCGATGCATAAATCGGCTTTTAACTCAGTAAATTCATTGGTATATCGAATGCGTTGTTCGGCAGCTAATTTATCGGGAGCGTTGAGTTTCCCTTTTTCGACAGCCACCTGATAATTTTT
This sequence comes from Bacteroidota bacterium, assembly GCA_947492885.1. Lineage (GTDB taxonomy): Bacteria > Bacteroidota > Bacteroidia > UKL13-3 > UKL13-3 > CAINMV01. Next base: position 4,769 of record CANLPK010000024.1, on the reverse strand, counting down.
TTCGATACCGATACGCGCTTTCTCTAAGGCAGGTGTGCTAATATCATATAGAAACACTTGCAAGCCTGCTTGTGCGCATACTTGTGCAATGCCCGCACCCATGGTGCCCGACCCGATTACTGCAACAGAATTGATTGTACTCATAAGGAAGAAAATTTCAAAGTGACGATAAAAATAAATAATCCAAGTGCTAAAAACTCATCCAAATAGAATCGCCATTTACCCATGAAAAAATATGAAAGGATATAGCAAAAAGGTAGACTAAAGATTAGTAAATGTTGAAACTGAAATTGTAATAGGAAAATCAATAATAGCAAAGTAATAAAACTCAATACGAAAAGCATTTGTTGAACGATTCGTGTTTTGATGATGTTCTTAAAATAGTTGGTATATAGTTTAACAGAAGCCATTAATATGATCAATCCCAGCGCTATTAATAAAATGCGTTGGGCGGTGGTTTGCTCCAAGGCATAATATATTTTATACTGCCAAAGCAAACTAATTTTACTTTCGAAGAACAGGTAATTGCCAATGAAATAATAGTATACAAAGGCAAAGTAGAATGGTATGATGGCACCTGCCGTGGCAATGATAAAGTCGCGCACCGATGGAATTTTAAAAAAGAAAATACAAATCCAAAAAACCACTATAAGATATGCTAATGGCGTATAAATCAAAACGCCAATACCAAGAGCTAGCATGGCCTTAAATATTTTATCTTTTACATCGGGTGCTTTGTATAGGTCGAAATAAATTTCTAGTGCAAGCATTAGGGGAGTTTGTGCAATTAATGCAGGCAAAACACTTCCATCCATTTCATTAAATAAGGAAGTATAAAGCACATAAAATAAAGCAGGAAGGAAGGTGCTTTTATAATGTACCCCGTGTTTTTGGAAAATGTAATTTAGATGTAAGGTTTGTATTATTACGATGGCACAACCAATGAGGTAACTACTTAATGTTGTTTGGTTAAGAAAGGAAAAGAAACCACCGAAAAAAGTATAGTTACTCATCTCAACTGGTAGGAGGCTCTTGTCCCAAAATCCAGGCAACCTAAATACAAAAATCATCACCACTAAGAGCAAATAAACTACGGGCTGACGAAGGGTAAAAAGTTTGATCAAGGGTTAATAAGTGAGTTTTAAAAGATTAAATTTTCGGTCTTTTATCAATGGTATCAGCATGCTGCCAGTGGCAATTTGATGGCATTGGCGTGGTGCAAAATCGACATAGTAATTGGTCGACTTAAACAATATTTTATTCTTCATCTTGCCATTGCTACTAATACTATACTCCAATATTTCGTTGCTATTATGGTAATTTAAATTGTAGAATATATATACTTTATCCTTCTTCACGAGGGAAGCAATCGACAAATTATATCCTTCATCATTCACACTGTTTTGATTCTTAGTGATGACCTGCCACCAATCGATACTGGCATTGGGCTCTATGCTGAAAACCAAAATCTCATCATAATTATAAATATTACGAAACACCGTGGTAGGCTGTGGTGCCACGCCTTGTATGCCACTCGAATAGGAGTTATACGCCTGTTTCTCAATGTAAAAACATTCAGCGATAAGCAAGAGTCCGCCATCGCTACGAGGCACAATGCGGTTCACCACAAAATCCTCTACCTCGCGAATGCGTTCACTGGCGCGTTCTCCAAGAATTCGGGCGATGAGTTCTTTTGGAAAGGGCGTAAAGGAAGCAGAGATATCTTCTGGATGCGATAGGGGTAAGGTATACAACGCCACTCCTGCCGCAGAAGTAGATTTTTTCTCAGAATAAAAACCAGTGAGTTGAATATTTTGATGTGCGGTATCAATATAGATTCCCAAATCGCTTTGAATCTTTCCTTCTAATACAACCGGTATTTTCGAGGATGTTTTTGTTGTTGAAAATAATCCGATGACATCATGCAAATAGATATCTTCTTGATTTCTTTTTCCAGACTCATGATAGCTTACCAAGCAATAAATATCGGAATTGTTTATAGCGATATCATTGATGAAAAACTGTTCCGAACGAGCATTGTATGAATAGCCTCCCGAGCCAATGATAGTAAGGGATGCGTCGATTAAATTATAATTAACCCCTGCAATCTTACGGTCCGATTGTGTAACACAACAAACGGCAAAAGCATCGGCATTGGTATTCATTCGTATGATAAAGCGATGGTCGGGTTCGGTATCATAAAAACTTGCAGTTCGAATTTGAAATACAGGCACCGAAACGGTACCAAGAACCCCGTCGAAACTCAGTTCCAAGGCGTTTAATTCAGTATTGCCATTATTGTAATTATCGGAGGTAAGCAATACAATAAGTCGGTTCTGCATCAACAATACCTCTTCGAGTGTTTCTCCATAACGCCCGGTATTAATGGGTTTGGTCCAAACCAAACTGAGGTTACGAGAATATTTTTCTATACTTACTTCCGACTTAAAATCAGATTTTTTACAACGTAAATAATAATAGCTATCATGATTGAAGCCAATGAATTTACAGAAGAAATTGCGTGATGCTAATTTTTGCGGAGTACCCCAATCCATAAGCTGTGCTTGGGTGCCAAGCGTTGCTATTAGGAGTATGAGGAGTACACGAATTCGCATTATTTACCCAATAATAAAAGTTTGGATGGCTTGAATTCCACCCCATTTTTTGATAGTTTCAAAATATATTCTTCTGGCGATAAACCCATTAAATCAAAAGTTTTGGTATGTATTCCTGAAGGGATATCGATCTGCTCTTCACGCACCAACTGGCCTTTAAGTGAGTATATTTTCAAATTGAATATTGCACTGTCTTTGGTGGATATATTCATATCAAGATAGCGCAATGTAGGATTGGGACTGAAATATACCGAATCGGTAGAAACCAATACCGGCGGGATATCCGGACTCGCAGTAATTTGTGCGATGAAATTTCCCCAATAGTGGGTAGTTTCTCCAAAGCAACCAAATACCCAAACTTCTGGTTTTGCACTATTGTATCTGCGTGAGATGCCAGTATAATCGCCCCAGCGTTCGCTGTTTCCACCGAATCCATAATTCACATACCCATTTCCCGCCTTCACCAGGATAGACGGTGATGGCACCATGTTTTCATCAATATAAACCGCTCTAATTTCTGGATAGATGGTTGTATTCGAAGCCAAATAAGTGAGTAGGGTGGCATTCTTTTTCTCGAGATTACTAAAATGAGTAATGGCTGGAAAAGCATAGTTAAAGCCTGTTTCACCAATATAGATGAGTTTATTGGTTTCGGTGGCCACATCAAATCGCCCATAGGCAATAGCTGATACCGCACCAAAGCTATTAGTAGGAGTGATATAGGTATAATGCACAATGCCGTTATTGTAGTAAGCATTACGAATTCTATTTTTCTTAATATCTAAACGGCGTGTGGTTCCCTTTTGTTGCGCATCATTCGTAGGAGTGCTATAAAAATCGACAGTGGCAGTTTTAATATTGATTTGTGCACTTGGAGAATTCCAGGTATCCGTAATTTCGTAGATGGTAATGATATTGCTGCTTGGAGCGGTATTACTTACCAAATAAAATTTCGGACCATAATTTTCATTTCCCGAATTGCCCGCAGGCACCATAGTAAAGGCGTTAATATTATTGCCATCCTGAATATTATCCCAGTAACGGTAATTTAGATTGGCTGCTCCACTATAGCCTTCCGCTTTATTTATTTGTAAAATTACCGACTGATAAAAATTATTATTCGTACTTGAGAATAGATTTCCTGTGATGATGAGTTCATTGTCGGTGATACCAACATTGGGATAATCGAACCAGTTGGATGAACCATCTACATTTCCATTTATTTTATAAAATTTCCAAGCACCAATGGGGTCATTGGTTTGCGAAAACCCAATAATTATTTTTGATGTGACATCGGTACTTCCGCTCAATACAAAATATATGAACCGATCTGATTTTGGGTCGTATAGTACTCTTGGGTCGAACAAACTGCTTTGTGTAATTTGATTATCTCCAATAAAAGTGGAAATATTTCTTTCAGATTGTAATGTTGCCCCTGTGCTATCATAAAACCCAATGCGTACATTGATAGAGGCAACCGTTTTTCCAGCATTGGAGATGGCCATCGCATTATCGGGTGGTGTGCCTTGCGTGTACACACCGAAAGTTCCTGTTGCACCAATGGTTAAATTACCGCTATTGGTTTTATTTAATATTGTTCTTCCTTGATCTTCATAAAAGTTAGGAAAGGAATTATTGGGTAGTTTGTGTTTATGCAAAAAAAAGCGAGGATCTCGTTCACCAGGTTCTTCAGGCTCAGGGTGCATAATGAAATTGGTATCGGGCTGATCGGCTGGCAGGTTGCGAACAACGCAACTACTACTTAAGGGAGCGCTCCCGAAATGTGGGGTTGGCTTTTTATTTTGTGCTTGAGCAAACAGGGAAATAAAAACCAGAAATACCGCGAAACTTCTTCGTATAAACATTGCTACGAAGTTACGGGAAAAATCTAAAATAATAGGTGTGGCCTAGGATGGATGAACTTTTCCAAAGTTTGGGTAAATGAGAGTTTTGATTCTAATTCTAATTTGAACTTTGAAAAAGTTTGCCAGCAACGCCTGATTTGCACCTTTAAACTATTTTTTCTTAAAAGGAATCCAGTAGGTAAGATTCAATGAAAAATTACTGAGGCGGTATTTCGACGGGGTATTGATGGTGATATCGGTGAGCCCAGTAATTCCTCTGAATGCTAATCCATAATTTTTAAAACGGTAA
>CANLPK010000023.1 GCA_947492885.1 Bacteroidota bacterium | reverse complement strand
TGAGATTGCCAAATCGTCGAATGGAACGCGGGTTAAGGATGTTGAAATAAATCCCATTTATACTTCTGGCGTTTATACAAGTGCCACAAAACGCGATCTGCGCTTTTGGGATGCTAATAGATTATGGGCTCGATTAAGAAACGGGGATGCCAATGAATTAAACGACTTCAATAAAGAAGAAGCTCGTTATCTTGAAACGATTTATAATCAGGTTTATAATACCAGCAACTAAAGCATTTCTGCGAGTTGAATCCCAACCTTGGTGCCTAGTGCGACCCCAATACCATTCATGCGCACCCCAGTAATAATGCGTGAATCAACGCGTTTCACAATGGGAGTTTTTTCGTTGCCAAAGGCCATGATTCCACTCCAGCGCTGCTCCACGGTATATTTAAAATTAGGGATAATTAAGTTCTTTAAATAGTAATCGAGCTTCTTTTGAATTTGATTATTGAGTGCAAATTGTGTGGTGCGTTCGGTTTCAAAATCGAGGTTACGTCCACCACCAAATAAAATTCGGTTGTCAATATTGCGGAAATAATAATACCCTGCATCGAAATGAAAGATTCCTTTGAATGGCAAATCGGGAATGGGTGCGGTAATGAGTACTTGCCCACGCCCTGGTACAATATCCATCTCTGGGAAGAAATGGCCAGTAAAGGCATTTGTACATACAATGCATTGCTCGGATCTGAAGTTGAGCGTATTTTGATAAATACTATTTTGAACCACCACTTCAACATGCTTTGGAGCTGATTGAATATCTAAGACATCGGCTCCAGTTTTTATTTCTATTTGATGCTTCAATGCCAGGCCATGCAATGCTTTCATCATCTTGCCCGTATGTATCTGCCCTTCGAAAGGGGTGTATAAGCAATGTTTGATAAAATTGACATTGAAACCAAATTTCTTAATTGCACTGTTATCAATTCGAAAAACTTCTTTGTCGAAAAGTGGTAATAGAAATTCATTGATTTGTTCCACCTCATTCACGCTTATATTTTCATTATTGAAAATAAATTCATAGCCTCCATGATTTTTATAATCGATGGTGCTATCGCCCAAACGTTCGCGTAATAACCGTAAGCCTTCCCAACGTTGTGCCACCAAATTAAAAACCGCTTGGGGTTTCATGGTTTTTAAGTCGTGCAATAATTCACTCACCCCGCCAAAGGTGGTAAAGCCAGCATTGCGGGTACTGGCGCCAGCGGGGAGGAGTCCACGCTCGAGCACCATCACCGATTTGTGTGGGTACTTCTCTTTGATGCTGATGGCTGCCGACAAGCCAACGATGCCGCTACCAATTACTATATAATCATACTGTATAAAGCTTTCTTTTTCCCAAAAACTAAGCATCTTGTAAGAATTTCTGAAATAATTTAATAACGATTTTATCTATTGGCAAGTTAACGTGGCTTATATTGAGTTGTGCTGCTGGCAACCAGAAAAAATCATGGCTATGATTGTCGAAATTGGTCTTTCCAAGTGTTATCTCCCCAAGTAATTTCACTCGGTAATAAATTGAGATGATTTGATCGGAGGGCAGGAAGGCACTGGGCTGAAAAAAGTCGGTGGTGTAAAAATGACCTAATACTTCGATAGGCACCTTGAGTTCTTCTTTGAATTCACGGTGAAGACAATCAATGATTCCTTCTCCATATTCTAATCCGCCACCTGGGAATTTTGTGAAATGATGTCCTTGATAAGTTTCTTTAGATAGCAACACTTCATTATGGAGGTTCACTACCAATCCATACACCCGGATATTGAACCGTTTTATTTCTGTTTTCTCATTCAACAACGCGTCCATCATTCAAAGTAATTATACGATCGGCTTGTTGAGCAAGGGTTGCATTATGGGTTACGATTACAAAAGTGTGATTATAACGTGCGCGCAGGTCGAAGAATAGCTGGTGCAGTTCTTCTGCATTTTTACTATCTAAATTTCCGCTTGGCTCATCGGCGAAAACTACGGCGGGGTTATTTATCAGTGCCCTTGCCACCGCCACTCGCTGTTGCTCTCCACCACTCATTTCTGCGGGTTTATGCTGTGCTCGGTCGGAGATATGCAATAATTCCATCAGTTCTTTGGCATGAGCTTCGGCTTCTTTCTTTGGGGTGCCTTTTATATAGGCAGGGATACAAATATTTTCGAGAGCAGTAAACTCGGGAAGTAAATAATGAAACTGAAAAATAAATCCGATTTTATTATTTCTAAAAGACGAGAGGTGTTTCCCTTTCAAGTCGGATAAGGCCACCCCATCGATGGATAGGTTGCCAGTATCAGGTGTGTCGAGGGTGCCCAAAAGGTGCAGTAATGTTGACTTTCCAGCTCCCGATGAACCTACGATAGCCACCAGTTCGCCAGTAGCAATTTCAAGGGAAACACCTTTCAGAACTTGTAAGGTTCCATAATTCTTAGAAAGATTAGAAGCTGAAATCATGGTTCAAATTAAGTGAAAATAAAAAGCAATTGGGCATGAAACATGGATCGGTATAGAAAAATAATAAGGAGATAATAATTCTAATTTTCCAATCCTCTTTCTTCAATTTGATCAATAATTTGGTAAGCCAATTTCAAAGCACGATAACCATCTTGTAAAGTAACAATGGGAGTTTGATTGGTTTCTATACTCTTAAAAAAAGAAACTAAATTTTGGCGATGAATAGCAATCTCGCTCTCAGTGAGTAAATCAACACTTGGTTCAGGCTTAGAAGGCAAGGCGATTTTATAGGCACTTTCGGGAATTGAAGAAACGTCGGGGGCTAAAAAATCGATGGTAGAAAAAGCATTCTTTTGAAAAGCTCCAAGATGGTGTTCATTTTTATCGGCCAATCGGTTGGCGGTAAGGTTTGCCACACTTCCATTACCAAATTCAATTCTAACGTTTACCAAATCGGGGGTGTCATTGGCGATGCATACGGCATTGGCACTGATACGCCTTACCTCACTTTTGGTTAACTGCAATACCAGGTCGATATCTTGTATTAATAAATCGAGCACCACCGATTGGTGTCCTGAATTCATCTTAAGATGTGTAGCTTCAATATACTGTGGCTTGAATTGCGCAAGGTTGGCTGCCATATATGCGGCATTTAAACGAAGTCCGGCGCCTAGCTGCACCAATACTGCCGCCTCACGTTGCATGGATAGCAAGGATTCGGCCTCATCAATATTGGAGGTATAGGGTTTTTCGATGTATAAATGCTTGAGGTTTTTTAAACAGAATTTAGCAAGTTCAAATTGTTGGGTAGGAATTACCGACATCACCACAGCATCACTTGCTTCAATGAGGGCACCTGCTTCATCCCAATATTTAAGATCAATTAAGTCTCGCTCCATACCACCATAACCGATAATATGAATCGAGTCAATGGCCAGCAATGTTTCAACGAAATGCTTGCTGGTGGTATGATCGATAAATAAGGCAATTTTTAGTTTCGTCATTTGTGTACAAAAGACGCGTATAATTGGGTTCGTTAGCTTCCTAATTATTCACGGTTTACTAGGTTATAACTTTGTTTGTTCTAGTAAAAGAAACAATATCAAACCATCGATTATTGTACACTTTTTTTCTTTTCAACATTTATTGAGGTAATTGAGGCGCATTCAAGCATCATCGAACCTGTTAATTTGACACCGTGTTAGAAGATTCATTTTTGCATCAGGGGAAACGGAAAAATTTGATTGCTTTATTGCGTCAAAAGGGGATCACTGATAATAGCGTATTGACGGCCATGGAGAAAATTCCAAGGCATTGTTTTTTAGATAGTGCGTTTAGCGAAAACGCCTATGATGATAAAGCATTTTCGATAGGGGAGGGACAAACCATTTCACAGCCTTTCACTGTTGCTTTTCAGAGTCAGCTATTGCAATTGCGCAAAGGCGATAAGGTGCTTGAAATTGGCACTGGCAGTGGATATCAAACTGCTGTATTGTGTATGTTGGGAGCTTCTGTGTATAGTATTGAGCGGCATCGCTTATTGCATCAGCAAGCCAAGGAGATGTTGCACCAAATGAAGTTGCATGCCCAATTAATATGTGGAGATGGCACCAAGGGTTTGGAAAAATTAGCCCCATTTGATAAGATTATAGTAACGGCAGGTGCTCCCGTGGTACCTGAAATGTTACTGATGCAATTGAAGGTGGGCGGCATCATGGTAATTCCTGTGGGAGATGCGAAGGAGCAGCATATGTTGCAAATAATTCGAATATCAGAAACCGAGAATGAAACGAAATCATATGATGGATTCGCCTTTGTTCCCCTCATAGGAGAACATGGCTGGAAGTAATTTATCCCATTTCAATTGCGTTAATTTGCAAATCATTAAACTTCGACAAAATCCAATTCATGAACCTTATCGATTCGATACCTTATTCACAGCTTCCTTTTCATAGTCAATTGGTGAAAGATTACTTATCGGGTAATGCCAAGCTTTCCGAGTTTTATCAATATCCACCGACGCTAGCGGGCCTGATTGAAGCTTCTCGAAAAAGAAAGTTTGCTGCAAATTCTAGAATTGTTTTACATAATGCACTTCAAAGTCAATATCAAGGATTGGAATTAAGTGCTGCTGTATCGAATAATATCGCCCAATTAAAACAGCCCAATACTTTTACCATTACCACGGGGCATCAGCTTTGTGCTTATGGAGGGCCAGCCTATTTCATTTATAAAATTGCATCAGTCATTAATTTGAGCAAGCAATTAAATGCAGCCAATACAGGAGCGCATCATCTGCCTGTTTTTTGGATGGCTTCCGAGGATCATGATTTTGAAGAGATCAGCCAAGTATTCTTTTATGGGAAAAGCTGGAAATGGGAATCAGATTTTGAGAAAGCAGGAAAAGTCCCTGTTGGCACAATCAACCCATTGCCAATTGCAGCTTGGGCCAAAGCCATGAAGGAATATTTTAGAGAAGATATCAATGCCAATTCATTACTCGATGTATTTGAAAAGGCGTATGCGCAGGAACCCACCATGGCAGGGGCCACCCGAAAAATACTTAATATCCTATTCGGTAAGTTTGGACTGGTTATTATTGATGGGAATGAAAGCACATTAAAACAACTCTTTATACCACATCTAACTAAAGAAATCAAGGATATATCAGCCCATCATTGGGTTCAGGAAACAACGGATAAACTGGACTCTAAGGGGTATTCTGGGCAAATTCAAGCTCGCGAGGTGAATTTATTTTATATTGATTCGGAGGGGCTTCGTAATCGAATTGATAATTTCGAAAATGGTTTTCAATTACTATTGAATAAAACAATATTCACCCCTGAAAACTTACTAAAAGAAATAGAATCAGCACCCGAACGATTTAGCCCGAACGTAGTGCTTCGACCGCTATACCAAGAATGCATATTACCCAATATCGCTTATATTGGTGGACCAGCGGAGGTTGCCTATTGGCTTCAATTGAAAGGCGTATTTGATTATCATCAAATCGATTTTCCGGTGTTGTTGGTAAGGAATTCATTTCTATTGTTGAATGCGGCATTGGCCGAAAAAGCAACGGGATTGGGTATTACATGGGTGGAGTTCTTTACAAAAAATGCAGATGAATTGGTTGCGAACTATTTAAAACTAAACCACTCAGAAGAACTGGATTTCGAGGAGGAGAAACATATTTTAGAAAACTTGTTTGAGAAGCTCCAAACCCGAGCTGCTGGTATTGATAAACAAATCAATGTGCAAATGGCTATTGATCAAAAGGCGATGACAGAAGGATTTCAAAAGATTCAGGCGAAGTTCTCAAAGGCGGTGAAGCAAAAATTCGATTTAGAGGTGAAAAGCATTCAAAGAATTAAGAGCACCTTATTTCCTCAGTCGCATTTTCAAGAGCGCTATATCAGCTATTTTGATGGATATGCTATAAACCCTATGGCACTTGATGAATTGATTGAAGTGGCTAATCCATTGGATTATGCCTTAAAAATGTTAAAAAATTAATTTTTATTTAGATTTATTATCTTTATTATTGCAACAAGTACAATACTACAATCTCTATATGTTAAAAAAATATTATCTAGTACTTCTTACTAGTCTATTAAGTATTAATGCAATCGCAGGACCTGGTCCGAAACCTTCTTCAGGGTCTGTATGGGTTAACGGGAAGAATGCCGAAAACTGGGATACGAAACGCTGGACTATCGGACTACAAACAGGTTTGATGGGTTTTCATGGTGATCTTAGCCAAGGAAAAAATCGCCCTTACGGTGGTCATTTCAGTGATTCTAAGTACAGCTTAAATGGAGGATTGGTTGTTAAGTATGCATTCTCACATATTATCTCCTTACGTGCATCTGCTTATGCAGGTTCATTTGTTTTGGATAATGGAGGCATCCAATATGGTGGTTTTACTTATGATATTACGAATAAAGCCAAATCATTAGAAGCACAATTATATGTTAACTTAGGAAATGTTTCATTCTTGCGTCAAAGCAGAACCTTGAACTTGTATTTATTTACAGGTGTTGGAACAATTTTCAATAAGTTTTCAGGTAACCTTACCAGTGTTGTTCCTTCTAACGCTAATATCGATTTAGCAACTGATCCATTCTGGTCAACTAAAACCAAATCACATTATGCTACCGTTCCTATTGGATTGGGTATGATGTACAATTTGACTAATAGTATTGATTTAGGATTTGAAACGGGTATTCGTTATACCCGTTCTGATTCATTGGATTTTGCTAATTATGAAATTGCTAGAAACCGTAACTTTGATAAATTCTCTCAAACTACTGTAGGTGTTTATTATAAACTAGGTTCTAAAAAAGACAAACATTACGATTGGATTAATCCATTAGCAACTATTTATGATGATGTTGCTGATGTAAAAAACAAAGTAAAATTATTAACTGGTGATGCAGATAAAGATGGTGTTGCTGATTATTTAGATAAAGAACCAGAAACACCAGAAGGTGCTAAAGTAACTGGAGCTGGTGAGTCACAAGATACAGATGGTGATGGTATTCCTGATTTCAAGGATGCTGAACCTTTCTCTGATAAAGGACAACCAGTAGATGCTTCAGGAAAAATGAAGGATGATGATGGTGATGGCGTTCCAAATACACGTGATTTAGAAACTAACACACCTAAAACAAACTTAGTAAACTTCCAAGGTAAATCAATTCCTACTGCTGATTATATCGATCCAGTAACTGGGAAACGTGTTGTTACAGGAAATTCAGGTGTTGGATATTTACCAACTATTTTCTTTGATACTGATAAATGGTATGTTAAGCCAGAGTATTATTCTGAGTTGTTAGCAGTAGCTGAAATCTTGCGTCAAAGTCCAAATCTCAAATTAGATGTAGTGGGAAATGCCGATTACAGAATGGATGATGCACACAATGACAAATTGGGTACTAACCGTGCTGATGCTGTAGTTGAAGTATTGGTTAAGAAATTCGGAGTTGACAGAAACCGTTTGAATGTAAAAAACAATGGTGAGCATTTGCCAATGGTACCTGGACAAGGTCCGGCTTTTGATCCATACAATCGTCGTGTAAACTTCTTTGTATCTGGAACTGCAAATCAGTGGGTGAAATAATTAAACCACGTATATAATATTTAAGAACCCTTTGATCTTTTGGTCAAAGGGTTTTTAATTTTAAGAAGGTATCCCAGAGAATGATACCGGTTGTTATTGATACATTAAAGGAATGCTTGGTTCCAAACTGAGGAATTTCGAGGCTTGCATCGCATACGGCCAAGGCCTCTTCGCTTACCCCATTTACTTCGTTGCCAAAAATGAAGGCAGTTTTTGTTGCAGGCTTAAAGTCTTGCAAATAGATGCTGTGCGTTACTTGCTCAACGGCCACTGCATAATAGCCATTTGATTTCGCTTCTTGAATGGCGTCATCTGTATTGTCAAAATATTTCCAATTTACCGTATCGGTGGCACCCAAGGCTGTTTTCATAAGCTCCTTATGTGGTGGTACGGCGCATATTCCGGTGAGGTAAATTGCCGTAATTCGAAAGGCATCGGAAGTGCGGAATATTGAGCCAATATTATGAGCGCTTCTAATATTATCTAGAATAAGTATTACAGGCATTTTCTCTGCTTCTTTGAAAGTCTCGGCGTCGATACGCCCAAGATTCTCCATGCTTATCTTCTCAAAATTCATTTGGTGAAAAAATGTTTGTTACGGTTGAAAGGTTAGATATAATTTTACAAAATTGTTTAAAAATACTCAGAGTACCGTGTTTTATGAATAAAAAAGCTGAAGAGACCCCGTTGATGCAACAATACAATCAAATCAAGGCCAAATATCCTGGTTGCTTGGTATTGTTTCGTATCGGCGATTTTTATGAAACATTCAACGAAGATGCAGTTGCTGCTTCCAAAATTTTAGGAATTATACTCACGAAGCGGGCCAATGGTTCGGCTTCTCATATGGATTTGGCTGGATTTCCTTATCACTCTTTAGATAGCTATTTGCCAAAGCTTATCAGGGCTGGACAGCGGGTTGCTATTTGTGAGCAATTGGAAGATCCAAAACTTACAAAGAAGATAGTGAAGCGTGGCGTTACAGAGCTAATCACACCTGGTGTTACTTTTAATGATCATGTATTGCAGCACAATACCAATAACTATTTAGCATCCGTTGTATGTAATAATGATGTTTTCGGATTGGCATTATTGGATATTTCTACGGGCGAATTTTTAGGAGCAGAAGGAGGTAAGGATGTAATTGAGAAATTGTTACAAGGTTTTAAGCCGGCAGAGGTTATTGTAGCGAAGAAGAGCTTGGCTAGCTTCGAAAATAATTTCGGAACCGATTTTTATTTATATGGTGTAGAAGATTGGGTATACAGTTATGACTATACCTTTGAAAAACTCACCAATCATTTTGGTACCGTAAATTTGAAAGGGTTTGGAATTGATTCTTACCAGCAAGCTATCATTGCGGCGGGTGCGGCGCTTCAATATTTAGAGAATAACCATCATAGTAATATAAGCCATATTTCTAAAATTTCGAGGATTGAAGAAGATCAATATGTATGGCTTGACAGATTCACGATTAGAAATTTAGAGTTGCTTCAAACGCCCGATAGCAATGGAACAGCACTCATTCAGATACTCGACAAGACAATCACACCGATGGGAGGGCGTATGCTCAAACGCTGGATGATGTTGCCATTAAAAAATAAGATACAAATTGATGAGCGATTGGATGCGGTGACCTATGCCGTTAATACCCCTAAATTTTTAGAGGATATTGAAGATTCATTAAAACAGATTGGCGATCTAGAACGACTCATTTCTAAAGGTGCTTTGTTGCGTATTAATCCGAGAGAGCTTTCGCAGTTGAAGCGCTCTTTGAAATTTATGGCGCCCATAAAACAAATTTGTTCGGAGTCGAACGATTTTGCATTTCAAAAAATTGGGGAACAACTCAATGAGTGTAAATTAATACATCAGAAAATTGAAAGCACCTTGTTTGATGATGCTCCTATGCTCATAAGCAAGGGAGGAATCATTAAACCGGGAATAAATTCCACACTCGATGATTTAAGAGAAGTGTTGAATAACGGGAAGGAGTTTATTTTAAAATTACAACAAGAAGAAATATTAAAAACAGGAATCACGTCCCTTAAAATAGCTTATAACAGTGTGTTTGGGTACTATATCGAAGTTACCAATGCGCATAAAAGCAGGGTACCTGAAAATTGGATTCGAAAGCAAACACTAACCAATGCAGAACGATATATTACTGAAGAGTTGAAAATTTATGAGGAGAAAGTATTGGGTGCTGAAGAAAAGATATTGGCTTTAGAGCAACAGTTGTATACCGCATTGGTGGCAGGTTTGGCTGAGTATATTGTACCCATACAACAAAATGCCAATATACTCGCTCGCTTAGATTGTTTACTCAGTTTCGCGAAAATTGCAAAAGAGAATCATTATGTAAGACCAGAAATATCAGAGGATTTTATTTTGGATTTGAAACAGCTCCGTCATCCAGTTATTGAGATGCGCTTGCCGGCAGGGGAGCGATATATTCCGAATGATGTGATGTTGAATAATGAGGACCAACAAATTATTATTTTGACTGGGCCGAATATGAGTGGTAAGAGTGCCGTGTTAAGACAAACTGCCTTGGCGGCTTTGATGGCGCAAATGGGTTGCTTTGTGGCCGCCTCGGAAGCTAAGATAGGCTTGGTAGATAAGATATTCACTAGGGTAGGAGCTTCCGATAATTTATCGTTTGGTGAAAGTACTTTTATGGTAGAGATGATGGAGACGGCTTCTATCATCAATAATTTATCGAGCCGGAGTTTGATTTTATTGGATGAGATAGGAAGAGGCACAAGCACTTATGATGGGGTATCGCTGGCATGGAGTATAACAGAGTTTTTAGCGAAGCATCCATATCATCCAAGAACAATTTTTGCAACACACTATCATGAGCTGAATGAGTTGGAAGCCGATTTTGAAAGCATTAAAAATTATCATGTAAAAGTAAAGGAGACGAGCACCAAAGTTTTGTTCTTAAGGGTATTGGTAAGAGGAGGGAGTGAGCATAGCTTTGGTATACATGTAGCGAAGATGGCGGGGATGCCAAAAACAATTTTAGATCGCAGTGAGGAGATACTACAGCATCTCGAATCGCAGCGTGCAGAGATTTCTGGCAAGGAATTTTTGAAGAAATTGCCCAAAACGATGTATCAATTAAATATGTTTGATAGTGCTTCACCCGAATTAACTAAGTTGAAAGAAACCTTACAGAAGCTAGAGATCAATACCCTTTCACCGATAGAGGCATTATTGAAATTACAAGAGTTGAAACAAATAATAAAATAATTATTAAAAATAGTTTGCATAAAAAAAGTGGAAGATGTATATTTGCCGCATAATGCGAGAGTAGCTCAGTTGGTAGAGCGTAACCTTGCCAAGGTTAAGGTCGCGGGTTCGAGCCTCGTCTCTCGCTCAGAGGAAATTAGTAGCTTTAGCTACTAATTTTTTTTTCTGTGTTGCTTGGGTGGTGGAATTGGTAGACACGCAGGACTTAAAATCCTGTGGCTTCACGGCTGTACGGGTTCGACCCCCGTCCCGAGCACTAAATCCGATGGTTTGACCATCGGATTTTTTTTGTGCCCGTTTTTTTCAGAAAACACGCTAATTGTAAGACTTGCGCCATCCACTTTATTAGTCACAATTAAAAATATTTCAAGATAAATTTTGGTAATCCAAAATATATTTTAAACTTGCGAAACACGAAAAGAAAGTTTATTAACCTTTTATTGAATTATTAATTTATCAATCTATGCTTCAAAATTTACGCATTAACGTTGTTGCTGAATCGCCTGTATTCAAAAACACAAAATCTATTGCTTCGGCAACTTCTGAGAGAAGTGCCAGTTGCCTAAAAACTAATCTTCTTGCCAATGGCAAAAGTAGTTTTGTTGGAATGTTACTACTATTGTTATTTGTTTTAGGTTCTCTTAATTCAAATGCTCAGTTAAGCAACTACTCTTTTTCTGCTTCAAGTGGTACTTACTCTGCCATTTCTGGTACCACGGTATTGGGAGCAGGATTGGATGACGACTTTTCATCTTTAACCAATATTGGATTTAACTTTGTATATGACGGTACCACTTACACGCAATTTTCTGCTTGTAGTAATGGTTTCATTACTTTAGGGGCTACTGCCGATCCATATGCTTATGGTCCAATATCTGGTTCAACTAACTCCATTGCTTTTATGGGGCGTGATGCAAGAACTGGAGGTGCGGTGACTTATGCTTTGACCGGTTCAACTCCGAATCGTGTATTGACAATCCAGTATCCGACTTATAATATTACATATTCAAGTTCAACAAACTATATTGATGTGCAAGTTCAATTATATGAAGGAACCAATGTGATTAAATTTATTTACGGTGCTTCAGCAAGAGCGACTTCATATTCTCCACAGGTGGGATTGGTAGGTTCGGCAAGTACCAACTTCAAAAATAGAACCACCACTACTAGTTGGTCGGCATCTTCTGCAGGAACAGCCAATTCAGATGTGATGGCTTGGAGTACAACGGTATATCCAGCATCTGGCCAAATTTATACTTGGACACCTTCGTCGGCTTGTTCTGGAACCCCTACTGCAGGAACTGTTTCTGCCTCACCAACTACTTTCAATTACTGTACTAATTTTGTAAGTACCTTAACTTTAACGGGAAATACAGGAGGAACTGGGATTACTTACTTATGGGAAAAATCTCCAGATAATGCTACTTGGACTACTGCAACAGGAACAGCAACAGGTGCATCCTATAGCGCATCGGGTTATACTGCGAACACTTATTTCCGTTGTAAAGTAACTTGTACAAACTCATCAGTAACGAGCAATACAAGTAGTATTTTAGTTACCTATTCAACACCAAACTATGCATCCTTGCCATACGTTCAAAATTTTGAGAATGCTTGGTCAAGCTTTTGTGCCACGGCGGATAAGCCAGATGCCAATGCATTCATTATTCCAACTACAGGGAATGATGCTTGGAGACAAGATAATAATGGCTCAACAGCCAGCTGGAGTGGAGCAACAGGAGGGATGTATAGCGTAGCAGGTGCCAATGGTACTTCACGTTCGGCTCGTTTTCATGCTTATTGGTCATATGGAGTTAATTCGGTTTTATATGTGCCAATTAATATGAGTGTTACAGGTAATAAAGAATTATCTTTCTATTATACAAATGCTGATGGAACAGATAATTTATCAGTTTATCTATCAACTGATGGTGGTGCAACCTTCACGTTTTTGAATAATTATGGAGTTAATGTTGCTTGGAGTAAGAAAACCATTGCTTTAACATCTACTTCTTCTACCGCTATCATTGCCTTTGTTGCCGTTGGTGATTTTGGTAATTCAGATATCGGCTTAGATGAAATTAATTGTACATTAGCTTGTTCGGGAACACCTGCTGCAGGAACTGTAACAGGAACCACAACAGTAACTAGTTGTACTAACTATGTTGCCACTTTAGGTTTAACTGGAAGTACCATCGCATCGGGCATTAGCTATGCATGGGAACAATCAACCAATAATATCACCTTTACTCCAGCCACTGGAGCAAACACAGGAAGTTCATATATCTCACCATCGTTAACTAGCAATATGTATTATCGTGCTAAAGTAACTTGTGCAAATAGCGCTATTACTTCAACCAGTGCTGCTACTTTGGTAACCTATGCTGGACCTACATATCAAACCTTACCTGTAACACAAAATTTCGATGCTACTTGGGTTAATTTCTGTAATACACGTGATGTGCCTGCTGCTTATTTTATAAACAGCCCTAGCACAGGAAATCAATCATGGAGAAGAGAAGATGATGGTACATCGGCTGCTTGGTCATCAACTTTTGCGGGTTATACACCTGCCGGTGCAAATAGTTCAGCACACTCTGCTCGTTTCCACACTTACGATGCATCATTTGGTACTAGTGGAAGATTGAATTACTATTTGAACTTCAATGTAGTTGGAACTAAATCATTATCATTCTGGTATATTAATACTACAGGATCTGACAACTTGAAAGTTTTTGTATCAACTGATGGAGGATTATCATTTATTCAATATGGTGCTACATTAGGTATTGCTGCTTCATGGACCAAGCAAGCCTTTAATTTAGGTATTAGCACTTCTTCAACTGCTATTGTACGTTTCGAAGCAACTTCTGATTATGGATTCTCTGATATTGGAATTGATGAAGTTGATATTAAGAATTGTACAGGTATTCCAACAGCAATTATTGGCGGGCCTAACGCAGCTTGTTTAAACGCTAATGTATATTATTCATTGAGTAATGTTTCAGGACCAACACTTAGCGGATACAATTGGACAGTAGTAGGTGGTACCATTGTAAGTGGACAAAACACTGCAGGGATCACTGTAAACTGGACTTCAACTGGAGCTAAAACAATCGCTTGCGATTTATTAACGTCAACTGGATGTAATGGATTAACACCAACTTTAAATGTTAATGTTAGTGCGTTGCCAACTGCAACCTTTACAGGAACTACTAGTGTATGTGTAGGAACACCTTATACTTATACAGCAACAACTACGGGTAGCAATTATACTTGGACTCCAACAGGAGGTTCAATTACTGCTCAAACAGCAAATACCGTAACAATTGTATGGAGTAATGTGAGCACAGCTTCACTTACTTTAAATGAGCGTTTCTCAACTGGCTGTGCATTCTCAACTACACAGAGCATTACTGTTAGCCAATTAGTTACTTTAACTACTTCTGGTCCGTTACAAGTATGTGTTAACCAATCGGCTACATATTCATTAACTGGAGCAACTGTTACCAACGTATCAGTAACCAATGGTACTATTACAGGCGCTACTGCAACCACAGCTACAATTCTTTGGACAACTGCAGGAACAGCTACTGTTACTGTAACTTATGGAAGTGGTTCATGTACTTACAATACTTCTTATTCAGTTAATGTAAATCCTTTACCTACACCAGCTGTTACTGGAACCAATACCGTATGTACTGGTACAACTATTAACTATACCACCGCATTCAATCCAGGTAGAAATTATGCTTGGACAGTTTCGGGAGGTGGAACTATTGTGGCAGGACAAGGTAGCAATACCATTTCTGTACAATGGAATACTGCTGGTGCTAACAGTGTATTTGTAAACGAGACGATAGTTGCTACAGGATGTGCTGCTAATAGCAGTGCTTACAGTGTATCAGTAACAACGGCTCCGACATCTACTATCACAGGAGCAACCAATGTATGTAGTGGTGGAACATTCAGTTATTCAGCTCCAGCAGCTACAACGTATGCTTGGACAGTAACTGGTGGTACTATTAGTGGATCGGCTACTGCTTCTACTGTATCGGTAGTTTGGGGCGCTGGACCTGCTGGTTCGGTGAGTGTAGTTACTGCAAATGGAATTTGCAATAGCACTTCAAATGTTGCTACCATCATCAATACAACACCTGCTCCAGTTATTACTGGTCCAAGTGCAATTTGTAGTGGTTCTGCGAATGTTTACTCAACTGGATTTAATTCTAGCTATACTTATACTTGGACAATTACTAATGGTACTTATACTTTCGCAGGAAATAATAATACCATTAACGTAACTCCAAATACTGGAGCTACCAATGTTACTGTAGCTGTATTGGCCTCATTAAATGGAACAACATGTAATGGATCAGGTTCAAAGGCAGTTACTGTAAGTGTTACTCCAACAGTAACGATTACTGGTAATACAAGTGTATGTCAGAATTCAACTCAAGTTTATACAGGTGTTGGTGCTTCAACATATACATTCAGTGTAACAGGTGGTGTAATAACATCATCCACAGCAACTACTGCAACCATTGTATGGGGACCAAATAGTGGTAATGGTACTGTTAGAGCAACAGGAACTAGTGCTGCTGGTTGTTCATCATCTGGAAGTTTGGCTGTTACTGTGAATCCTTTACCTAGCAGCGATATTGCTGGATCGGCTCAAGTATGTGCTAATAATGGAAGTTCTTATAGTGTAACTTCACAATCGGGAGCAACTTACGCTTGGACTGTAACTGGAGGAACTATCAATGGTAGTGCAACTGGAAGCAGCATCAATGTAAATTGGGGAGCTCCAGGTGCTGGAACTGTTAATGTAACTGTTACAAGCGGTGCAGGATGTGTAAGTACTCGTACTTTAAATACAACTGTAAATGTACAACCTGCTCCAGTATTAATTGGTGCAGCTACAGTATGTGAAAATGCTACACAAACTTATACCATTACTTCAATTGCGGGATCATCATATAACTGGTCGGTAAACGGAGGAAATATTGTTTCAGGTTCAGGAACCAATAGCGTTACTGTACTTTGGAAAAATGTTGGAACAGGATTGATCGCTGTATCTCAAAGCACTGGAATTTGTATTGGTTCTGGAAGCACTATTGTAACAGTGAATGCATCACCTGCAATTCCAACAGTATACAAAGTAGGAAATGTATTATCAACTACTGCAACTGCGACTAGCTACCAATGGTTTAATAATGGAGCATCTGTTTCGGGAGCAACAACCAATACGTATAATGCTACCATCGCAGGGAATTATACTTTAGTAGTAACCAATGCAGCTGGATGTAGTACTTCATCTACAACAGTTATTGCTAACGTAGGTATTAAAGCTGCTCAATCATTGACTCATGTTCAGGTTTATCCTAATCCAACCAGTGGTATGATTACCATCGCTGCTACCTTAGCTAAATCTCAATATGTTGCTATCAATATTTATGATATCAATGGTAAATTAGTTTATACTTCTACTGTTGCTAATGCAGATATTAACTTCAGCAAGAATGTTAATATTGAATCATTTGCCAGTGGCGTTTATATGGTTCAATTAGTTACTGATAACGGTTCTGTTCAACAAAGAATTGTGAAAGAGTAATTATACAACTATCTTAAAAAAAGCCGCTTC
This sequence comes from Bacteroidota bacterium, assembly GCA_947492885.1. Lineage (GTDB taxonomy): Bacteria > Bacteroidota > Bacteroidia > UKL13-3 > UKL13-3 > CAINMV01. Next base: position 15,452 of record CANLPK010000023.1, on the reverse strand, counting down.
CTATTTAGGAAGCGGCTTTTTTTGTTTATGAGATAGTCGTTAGAATTAGTAAAAGTATTTTATTTCAAAGGTTTTAACAGATACGAAAAATAATCTTCAAATACCGCCATAGCTTGAATTTTAAAACCTCTGTCATTTCTGTATAATCTTAATTTATTTTTAGGGATAAACTTTTTTTAGTCGAAATTTATTTTTAACGTTGCATCTCTGGTAATATTCAATTTTTCAAATATTGTACAATATGATTACACTTTACAAATTTCCTACCCTTAAACAAAACTCAATCAAAAAAAATCTAGTATCCTTCTTACTTATATTGTTTGCATCGCTCCAGTTAGGTGCCCAAACAGTACTCATAAATCCCAGTGGGGATGGTGGTTTTGAGAATGGATCGACCTTTGCGGCCAATGGCTGGACGTCGGTGAATGGTGCAACAAATCAATGGTTTGTAGGGTCACTAACTTCCACTAGTGGATCCAATTCGGCCTATATTTCTAATGATGTAGCCGGAGCAACGTATAATTATTTAAATACAAGTGCATCAACAGTTCATTTTTATAGAGATATTACTTTTCCTTCAGGTCAAACAACCATTGAACTTTCATTCAAATGGAGAGGATCCGGTGAGAGTAGTTATGATTATGTAACAGTATATTCAGTTCCTACTTCGGTAACTCCTGTATACAATTCGCCAACTGGAGGATTTCAAAGCTGGTTAAATATCCCTACCGCCTATTCTGGAGCAGTGGTGCATACCACCCCTCCAAATTTAAATTTACAAGGCACTTATAAAACACAATCAATTTGTTTACCTGCTTCTTATGCCGGAACTAGCCGTCGTTTGGTATTTATGTGGAGCAATGATGGATCAGGAGGAAGCCAATTTCCTGGATCAATTGACGATATCTCTTTAGTATCTTATTCAGCACCTACATCAACTCCAACAGCGCAAGCCACTGGATTGACCTTAACAGCAGCTTCTACCACACAAATTAATGGTAGCTTTACTGCTGTTAGTACAGATGCTTATTTAGTAGTTAGATGCCCTGCAGGAAGTGCAACCACTGCTCCAACAAACGGAGTGTCATATAATGCAGGAAACTTATTAGGATTAGGAACTGTTGTTTCTAATGGATCGGCAGCTTCATTCAGTGCTATTGGATTAAATCCCTCTACATCGTATGATTTTTATGTTTATTCATTTAATCGTGGCGTATGTAATGCTGGGCCATTTTATTTAACTACCACCCCATTATCTGGGAACAAGACTACTTTAAATTGTACTGGTTTATCCGGAACCTATTCTGTTGGACCTACCGGAACGTATTCAAGTATTACCGCAGCATTGGTGGCTACCTCAACAGGTATTGCTGGGCCGGTAATTTTCGAATTGCAATCAACCTATATAAGTTCAGTTGAAACATTTCCTTTAACAATTGCAGCAAATGCTTGTTATAGTGCAACTCAAACAGTTACTATTAGACCTGTGACTGGCGCAACTGGCTTGTCGATTACTTCTTCAAATGCTGCAGGTACAGTTAATTTTGATGGAGGTGATTATGTAATATTTGATGGCCGCCCAGGAGGTTCAGGTACAACATCTCAATTATCAATAAGCAATTCAGTAACTACTGGTTATTCAATACAATTCATTAATAGTGCAACTTTTAATACGATAAAATATTGTTCTGTTTTTGGAGTAAATACAGGTACTACAAGTGGTGTCATTTTATTTAGCACTGCTTCGGGATTTGTAAATGGTAATAGTAATAACTTAATCGATAATTGTGATATTAAAGATGGTGCTACTAATCCTCTCAACTTAATTTATGTAGCAGGAACTAATACAGATTATTTAGCTTGTAATAATTTTAATACGGTATCTAACTCAACATTACACGATTGGTTTAATGCTTCTTCCACTTCTTCGGGTGCGGCAATTAATATTGTAACTGGGGCATCTGATTGGACAATCAATGCCAATAGCTTTTATCAAACAGCAACCCGTACGTTCACGATGACCTCGGCAACGGATCAAGGGATGATTTTTGTAGCCTCTACCACTTTTGGTATTAATTTTAATATCACCAATAACTTTATCGGTGGGTCGGCAGCATCATGTGGAGGAACACCTCTTACTTGGACAGGTGGAACTACTGGAACACCAACACCTCGATTAATTCGATTTAGTTCGGCCATTGGTGGTTTCTCAAATATTACTGGCAATACCATTAAAAATATTACAGTAACCTCTGCCAGTACATCTACAGCACATTCAATCATTTCACATTTGAATGGAAATGTCAATATCAGTAATAATACTATTGGATCGCAATCCGCTATTAATGATATCACTTTTACTGCTTCGTCTACTTCTACTTCACCATTCTTTTATGTAATAGGTGCAGGAACAGGAGCAACCGTTAGTAAAATAAACATCAATAATAATAATATAGGAGGAATTACCGTTTCCAATTCAAGTACAGGAACCGTTTCATTCCGTGTTGTATATTCTCCTGCTGTAGCAGGATGTGAGATTTCGGTAACGAATAATTTAGTTGGGGGTACCGCTGCTAACAGTATCCGACAAAGTACGAACAACCTTTTCTCAGGAATCATTATTTTAGCAAATACGATTAATCAAACAGTCTCAGGAAATACGGTACGTAACTTATTTTATAGTAATACAGGTGCTACCGGTTCATTAACTGGTATTAATTGCCAGTCGTCTACGAATGGAACTTACACTATTATCAATAATACTGTTTATAATTTAACGTCTAACGGAACGAATATCGCTTTTGGTAATGCTCCATTAATTGCAGGTATTACAGAGAATTTACTTGCTGGCCCAGGTGGAAATATTATCTCTGGAAACAAAGTATACAACTTAGTTGCATTCAATACTACCACGAGTGTAGCCGTAGTAGGGATGGTTTTACTAACGTCACCTCCAGCGGTATCAACTTCAGGGACTTCAATTCTATCGGGTAATTTTATTCATAGTCTTACCACCCTTTCAAATACTTCAGTACAAGCAGGTATCTTATGTTTCAATACGGGTCATGGAATTATCACTAATAATATGATTAGATTGGGTATCGACTCCAATGGCGCTTCGATCACAACATCACCTACAATTTATGGTATTTACAAAGGATCATCGGCAAATGTTGGTGTATACCATAACTCAGTTTATATCGGTGGTACCAATGTTGCCAGTGGCGCTGTGAATACTTATGCTTTTGCAAGAGTTGGTGCTGGTACATTAGATAGCGTGATGAATAATATTTTCATTAACGATCGCTCAAATATTAGCGGGACGGGTAAACATTATGCAGAATATTTAAATGCAACTACTGCGGTAAATAGCAACTATAATTTATTAGCAGCAGGAGGTACCGGAGGTGTATTGGGTACCATTGCAGGATTGGATTATAATACAATTCCTACATGGCAAGTAGCTACCAATCAGGATTGGAACTCAATTACTGGTAACCCTCAATTTATTAATACTACTGGTACATTAACAACAGTTAATTTACATATCAATGCAACCGCAGCAACACCAGTAGAGCAAGCAGGGTTAAATATTCCGCATATTTTTAATGACTTTGATGCACAAACTCGCAGTTCATTTACACAAGTTGACATTGGTGCTGATGGAGGTAACTTCGTATTAAGTGATATTGCCGCTCCAGTCATTGCAATTGCTCCAGTAATTGGAACATGTGGTACTGGCGATCGTACCATTTCAGGAATAGCCATTAAGGATGCTACTGGAGTTCCTACTACTGGAACAGTGGTGCCACGTATTTATTATAAAAAGAATACTGGAAGTTATTTTTCTCAACCGGGAACATTAACATCGGGTACAGGAACAAATGGTGTATGGAGCTTTACCATTGTTGCAGCTGATATGAGTGGATTAACTCCTACGGATATTGTATCTTATTATATCATCGCTCAAGATATTGTTTCAACACCAAATATTGCTTCGAACGCAGGAGGTGCTATTGCAACCAATGTTAATACTATTGGAACTGCACCCACTACTCCATTCGCCTATACAATTAATGGTACCTCATTGGTTGGAACCTATAACGTTGGGGCAGGCCAAACTTATACAACTTTAACCGCAGCTGTTGCTGCATATAATACAGCTTGTTTAACTGGCGCAGTGGTATTTCAATTAATGGATGCATCTTATAGTGCTTCTGAAACTTTTCCTATCACTATTGCTGCCAATCCATATGCAAGTAGCACGAATACATTAACAATTAAACCAGCCGCTGGTGTAAATGTTAGTATCACTGGTTCATCGGCTGCCGCCGCAGTAATAAAAATGCTCAATGCAAATTTTATTATTATTGACGGGGTTAAAAATAGCACTACTAGTTTAACGATTGCCAATGCCAATACTGCTGCTGCTTCAGGAGCAATTTGGCTTGCAAGTACCGCTATTGTTGGTCCAGGAACAAATAATGTTACTATTCAAAACACCAAAATTGTAGGTAGTAGCAATACCTTAGCTACATCATTTGGAATTGTCGCCTGTGTTGACGGAGCTTCACCTAGTACAACAGGCGGACCGGATATCGATAATATCACGATTCAAAATGATAGTATCGTTACTGCTTATTATGGAATTCGTGGAAGTGGAATTGCAGCAGTAAATGTTGGAGGAATGGATAACTGGAATATCAATAATAATGTTATTGGACCCGTTACATCAGGATCTTCAAATATTGGATTTGCTGGAATCTCAATTCAAAATGCAGTGAACCTTAATATCAATTCGAATACAGTTCAAAATGTAGTTGCTACAGCTTCATTGGCTGCAGGTATCACCTTAGCAAGTAATATTACAGGTGTAACTGTTGCTTCAAATAATATTAATAATATCTACTCTTCAGCTTCTGCATCAGGAACATCTTCTATTACTGGATTGTTTTTAGGAAGTAGAGTAACGAACGCTTTAATTAATAAGAATACCGTTACTACAATTGTTAGTACTACCACTTCTGGATACGGAGCAAGAGGAATGATTATCAATCCATTGTTAACTGCGATTAGTAATATCACTGTTTCTAATAATATGATATCTGATGTTTATTGTTATCAAGATGCATCTGCATCTTTTTGGCCAATAGGATTAGATGTTGAGGGAACAGGAAGTAATATCAATATCTATCATAATACTGTTAACCTTTTTGGTGCACATACAGGCTTAACAAGTACAGCTGGAGGATCCGCTGCATTCTTCTGTGCAAGTAGTGGTGCATTCCTTGATGTTAGAAATAATATCTTCTCTAACACGTATGACAACTCAACATCTGGTGCTGATAAATCGTATGCTATATACAATTCGACTACCTCTTCATTAATGTATTCGAACTTGAATTATAATGATTATAGTGTAGCCTCTTCAAATGGTGTTCTTGGATTTATCAATTCTACCGATCGACCTACACTTGCTGATATTTTTACAGGATTTTTAGGAAATGCAAATTCAAAAGTAGTTACTCCAATATTTGTTTCTAATACTAATTTACATCTTGTTGCTTCAACTGTTAACTGGTGTTTAAATGGTACAGGTGCAACGATAGCCGCTGTTACTACCGACTTTGATGGGGATGCAAGAACATCGACTCCTGATATGGGAGCTGATGAAATCTCTTTAAGCGTGACGGCTGTTGCAACACCAACTTCTCAATCAGTATGTTCAAATTCGCCAATTACTCCAATTGTATTTTCTGGAACTCCAACTGTTTTCAATTGGACTAGGAACAATACCGCAACTGTTACAGGTATCGCGGCTTCTGGAACTGGCAATATTTCAGGCACCATAGTAAACAATACAACTGCTCCAATTACAGTGACATTCACTATTAATACTTTAATCAGTGGTTGTGCTGGACCATCATTTACTGCAACTATTGTAGTTAATCCATTGCCAACATTTGGTTTCACTGGTTCTCCTAACGCAGTAACTGGCCCTCCTTACACGAGTTTCTCAAATACGAATGCTGCTGCAACCTATACGGTACCTTCGGTGGCGGGTGTTACGTATCTTTGGTCGATTACCAATGGTACAATCACAGCTGGAGGAACAACTAACTCGGTTAGTGTGTTTTGGGGAACGGTTAATGGTTCAACAGGAAGAATCAAATTGGTTGAAACGATTACCGCCACGGGTTGTTCTAGAGCGGATAGTGTTTTGGTTGGATTGGGTTGTGCTAGTACACCTCCACCTTACACTGCTACAACCTTGGCATTGCCTACTACTGTTTGTTCAGGATCTACCTATACCTATTCGGTTACACCAATTACAGGATACCAATATAAATGGGTCGTTGTAGGTGGTGCTATTTCAGGATTGGCATCGGGTACTTCAGTAACAGTAATTTGGGGTGCTGCTTCAACTGGAGCATCGGTTAGAATTATTGACAGTTCGAACTGTGCACCTTCATCTACACCAATCAATATTACAATAAATGCCGCTCCATCAGCTATTATTGCTGGTCCATCTTCTGCATGTGCCAACTCATTTAACTCCTATTCATTAGGAAATATCACAGGAACAATTGCATCATACAACTGGACAGTAACAGGTGGTGGTGTTATTTCATCAGGTCAAGGAACTTCCACTGTTGGGGTAACTTGGGGAGCAGCAGGAGCAGGAACATTATCTTGTACCTTAACCTCTAGTTTAGGATGTATAGGAACAACACCAACATTCAATGTGGGTGTAACTGCAAATCCTACCGCCGTATTTACAGGCCCAACCACAGTTTGTACCTCTGCTCCTTATACGTATGTTGCTTCAACAGGAACTAGCGCATCATATACTTGGGTTCCTACCAACGGAACGATTATAAGTCAGGCAGGTAATAGTGTTATCATCGTTTGGAATAATTCGACAACAGCATCACTTACTTTAGTTGAGAAATTTGCGAACGGATGTTCATTCTCAACATCTCAAAGTATTAATGTTACTGGTCCAATCGCTGGAACTATCACGGGTTCATTACAAGCTTGTATTAATAGCAATCAAGCATATTCTTTAAATAGCACTGCAACCGCATTATCATGGTCGGTTACAGGAGGTACGATCACAGCAAGCACGGGCACTACTGCCAATATTACTTGGACTACCACTGGAATTCAAACACTCACCGCCAATTATACCAATGGTGCTTGTAACTACACTTATACATTATCAGTAAACGTAAATGCATTACCTACACCAGTTGTAACGGGTACGAATACTACTTGTACAGGAACCAATGCTACCTATACTACTCCTGGAACAGCAGGCCGTGCTTATGTTTGGAATATTACTGGTGGTGGAAATATAATCTCTGGTCAAGGTACCAATTCAATCACTGTATTCTGGTCGACTACCGGTGGGACTACAGTTAATGTAAATGAAACAATTATTTCAACTGGTTGTTCAGTTACGAGTGGTTCATTAATTGGTGTTGTTTTAGCTACTCCTACTTCAACCATTACTGGTTCGGCCAATGCTTGTAGCAGTACAACATTTACATATACTGCATCCGCTGCAACAACTTATTCATGGTCGGTTACTGGTGGCACAATTAGTGGCGCTGCCAACGGGTCTTCAGTAAACGTTGTATGGGGAGCTGCAGGAACAGGAACGATTACCTTGGTTTCTTCAAATGGAATATGTTCTGCAAATTCAACTTTGCCAGTTGCAATCAATGCAACACCATCACCTGTGATTACTGGTCCAAATGCAATTTGCACTGGAACAGCAACTACGTTCTCTGCAACCTTTAATGCTAACCATAACTATATATGGACTGTTATTAATGGTACTTACACTGCAGGTGGAAATGGAAGTGTTATCAATGTAACACCAAATACAGGAGCAACTTCAGTTACGGTATCTGTAACAGCGAATGTTAACGGTAGCACTTGCACAGGTACAGCAACCAAAGTATTAAGTGTAAATGTTACACCATCGGTTTCAATCACTGGTAATAATGTGGCATGTCAAAATTCATCACAAGTTTATACAGGTGTTGGAGCAACGAGCTTTACCTTCACCGTTACTGGTGGTGCTATTACATCAACAACTGCTACTACCGCCACGGTAACATGGGGTGCAAGCAATGGATCGATAACAGCAATTGGAACTAATGTTTCAGGATGTTCGTCAAGTTCTCAATTGGCAGTAACTGTTAACTCACTTCCATCGAGTGTAATTAGTGGTTCGGCTCAAGTATGTGCTAATAATAGTTCAAGCTATAATGTTGTATCACAAGGTGGTGCTTCATATGCATGGACGGTTACAGGTGGAGCCATTAGCGGAGCTGCTAATGGAAACAGTGTTAATGTAAATTGGGGGTCTGCAGGTGCAGGAACAGTGAATGTTACAGTAACAAGTAGCTTAGGCTGTACTAGCAATCGCACGATGAATATTACTATTAATTTACAACCTACTCCTTCGATCACTGGCCCAGCCACTGTTTGTCAGAATACTAACCAAACCTATTCAATTGTTGCTATTTCAGGTGCTGCTTATAACTGGGCTGTAACTGGAGGAAATATTGTAAGCGGTTCAGGAACCAACAGTATTACTGTTAACTGGACTACAGTTGGAAATGCTTCAATCAATGTATCACAAAGCAATGGATCATGTGTTGGTTCAGGAAATACTTCTGTAGTTGTTAATGCTGCTCCAGCGATTCCAGTAGTTTATAAAGTGGGTAATAACTTATCTACTACTGCTACTGCAACGAGCTACCAATGGTTTAATAATGGTGCAGCAGTGTCGGGTGCAACCTCTCAAACACTTACTGCTATTGCTCCAGGAACATACACTTTGGTTGTTACTAATGCTCAAGGATGTACTACCTCATCAACGGGAGTTATTGCTAACGTAGGTATTAAGAACAATGCCAATATTACTAACTTGATGGTTTATCCAAATCCTGCTACCAATGTAATAACCATTGCTGCTTCATTAGGAAAATCACAAAACGTTACCTTAAATATCTTTGATATGAATGGTAAATTGGTTTATACAATATTACAAATCAATGCCGATGCTAACTATAGCAAATCAATTAATTTAGATGGATTTGCTAGCGGTGTTTATATGATTCAGTTGGTTACTAACAACGGTTCTGTACAACAACGCATCGTGAAAGAATAAATCTGATCATGCTTTTTTTGAAAGCCGTCTCCAGCAATGGGGGCGGCTTTCTGCTTTTAGTTGAAGCAAGAGGAACAATCAAAACTTAAAATGATGTTATTCCTTTTTAATGATTTAATTAGTTTATGCTTTTTTTGAAGCTACAAAATACAAAGTTTTGTTTGGTATTAAATGGTGTTGAATGATCTTCTTCAATACATCTTATTTTTTCAAACCCATTTGAAAGCTCCTTCTGCAACGACTCTTTGGAGTATTTGTGGACATTGAGCATACTGCATTTTTCGGGACCTTTGTCAGAAAAGGTGCCTATTGTAAGGTAACCTTGAACTGCATTTCGAGCTATATCTAAATATTTATTTATTTCGTGCTGCTCTGTTAGAAAATGAAAAGTAGCTCGATCATGCCAGCAATCATAAGTGGCTTGAGGTGCGAATTCGGTGATATCACTAACTATCCAATTAACTTGTTGAGCTTTAGCTCCTAGTCGTAATTTTGCTTTGTTGATGGCTGTTTCCGAAATATCCAAAACAGTAATATTTTGAAACCCTTCAGCTAATAAATAGTCTACCAATTTTCCATCTCCTCCACCAATATCAATGATACTTGCACTTTTGGGTAAATTAAATTCATGAATAAAGTCTAACGAGGTTTTTGGAATTTCTTGTGTCCAACTAACTTCATTAGATTGCTTTGTGGTGTACACATTTTCCCAATGTTGTTTTTTGTTGATTGGTAGCATGATGAATAATAATTAACGGTAAAGGTATAGATATTTAACTTTTTGTTTTGTTGTAAATTGTGAATTCATTTTACACTTCTATCGCTTCTATTTGATAGTCATTCACACATTTTTCAGTAAAAGTTTGAATCGCTGTTATAGCTGAATGGTTATGCTTAGCAGGCTGTATGATTTTAAAAATATTTTGAATATTGGGAGAAGTTTCTTGAGTAAAACCGTACCCGCAATATTGTCCTTTGCGAACTAAGATATAGGCTTGTTCAGTCTTTGCCCTTCCCGGTGCTTTGATTAGGAAACTCTGCTGCTGCTCGTCCAAATTTTTCTTGGCTTTGAGAATTCGTTTATTATACAATTTCGCACTTTTCTTACAACCACATTTGGGATCACATGATTGTATTGATTCGGTGGTAGTTTGTATCGATGTTTTAGTGAAGCATAAAGAATGCTGCAAAATTAAACTCATCAGATTTTCGTGTGCTTCAGCAAATGTATTATATCGTATTAGTGGACTACTATTCGATTTACTTAATGCATCAATTGCCAATCGTTCGTAGCCATCTTGACCGGTATAGCTGAAAATTCCAAAACTTTTTTCAGCCTTCTTTTGGGCTCGATTATACTTAGGCCATAACCTTCTTATTTCAGAACTTTCGTGCAGTAAGGCAATGAGTTCACTACCTGTTAATTCATAGGTAATACTGTGAATCTCGCGTAAAAAATGCTGGCGTTGCGGTGTTTGAACATTGCCAGTAAAGTGTGAATTGACTCGCCTTCTGATATTAATAGCCTTCCCAACATAAATTACTTTTTGATGTTCATCTCTGAAATAATATACTCCAGCTTCTTTTGGTAGATTCTCAAATTGCTCTTTTGGTAAATTAGGTGGGAGTGTTTGGTCGAAGCTGTTTTTCTTTAATGATTTTGGAATTTCATTCTGTGTATCGTTCTTAAGTAAACGTAAAAACAACTCTACAGTAGCATAGGCATCGCCCATGGCTCGATGGCGGTCGCTCACGTCAATGCTTAACTGACTGCAAATATTACCAAGTGAATAATGTTTGTAGCCTGGAAATATTCGACGACTCATACGTAACGAACAAAGCTTATTTGTGTTTAGGATTAAGCCATGATTCTCTAATTCTTTGCGAACGAAGGAATAATCGAAATTTACATTATGGGCAACGAAAATGCAATCTTTTAGAAATGAATAAACAGTACCAGCAAGCGCACCAAAATTAGGTGCATCTTTTACCATTTCATTGCTAATGCCTGTGAGTCCGGAAATGAATCGTGGAATGGGCTTACCCGGATTCACTAACGACTCGAAACGATGTAGGATTTCTATGCCATCAGTAATGATGATAGCGATTTCGATAATGCAATTTTGTGATGCATGACCTCCTGTAGTTTCAATATCTACAATAGCGTATTTAATGGGCTGTGAATTTAAATGGAGAGTAAATTTAAGAAAATATATTCACTCGAATGTTAAATATGTAAAATGCTTTTAACCCCAAATATCATTTTATTATGACTCATTTAAATGGGGCTAAAAGCAATTATATTAATATACAATTCCGTAGTTCAATGACTTTAACTAGAATGGCTATTGTGGAAATAAAAATTAAAGGTTATTCTGATTTGTTTTTTAATTGCATCAATAATGAATATGCCCCCTTGGTTACAATTTTTTTAGTTTCCAATTCTGCAGTATTCTTTGATGTGATTTCACTAAATCCGTTTTCAGTATTCCCTCTTGTTATTTCAATCATTTCAAATTGATGATTATCAATGGCCACGAATACATAATCCTTTCCCAAATAATTTACAATGGCTTCTTCTGCGATGCCTAATGAGTTATTTGTTTTCACTTGAACCTCTGCATTCATATACATTCCTGGCAGTAACAAACGGTCATAATCTTCAAAGTGGCAATGCACCTCCGCACTTCTATCTGCCGATAAATCCTGGCTGATTAGAATTATTTCGCATGGGTGTTTTTTATCGGGATAGGTATTATTAAACGCATTAAGTTTTTGACCCACTGCCAGTAGTGCCAAATCTTTTTCGAATACTTGTAAATTAAGATGTATGTCTTCGGGGTTAATCAATTCAAATAGAATATCTGAAGGGTTCACATATTTACCAATATTCACATTTACTTTTGAAACATAACCTGTAATAGGAGCGAGGATTGGAATGGTACGAGAAAGATTATTAGCGGTTAATAACTCTGGCTTAATTCCTACTAAGCGCAATTTTTCGGCCAATGCATTTTCGGTAATGCTTGCATTTTGATAATCCATTTCACTTTGCTGATAAACTTTGTCGCTGCTTGCTTTACTTTGGTTGAGTGTTTGTTGGCGCTGATACTCGGCCTTGGCATAAATATTTTTTGATTTCGACATCAGGTATTCTTGTTGCAGTGCAATGTATTGCTGATCTTCCATTACAGCGATTACTTCACCTTTACGAACTGGCATACCAGGAAGGAGCTGGGTTGATTTAAGAAAGCCTCCTAAAGGCATGCTTACAGATACCATGTTTTGTGGTGGAACATCAATTTTTCCATGTAAGGTTAATGTTGTTGAAATCGAACGACGATCTAATTGACCTGTTTCAATTTTCGCATTGGCCAGTTGGGCATCGTTTAGCACTACAAGCGATTCGGTTTCCGTGGGTACTTGTTCTGCAGTAGTTGAAGTTTTACTTCCACATGAAGAAAGAATGATCAACAGAAGGATATAAATATATTTTGGTTGCATGATTAGTTATTTGTTAGAGAGATAATAAAGTTGAATTGATGTTTCGTTTAAGTTCATTAATGCGCTAAGGTACCCTGATTGGATACTAATGGCTTGATTGGTTAGCATAACCCATTCGAGATAATTAAGTTCTCCATTTTGAAACTGTTGAATAGCAGTTTCGTTTATTTTTATTGCATTGGGTAATGCTTCATTTTGATAATATTTAATGGCTGCGAATTGTGTTTCATATGTTTTAATTAACGATACATAATTTAACTTCAAGTTTTGCATCGTTAATTTTGTTTCATTCTCGGCGATAAATATCTGTGTTGCACTCGATTTGATACGGGCTTTTTGCGAGCCATAAAAAAGCGGAATGCCTATTCCAGCTTGTACCGATTTGAACTGTGTCGTATTATCATATAACTTATTATCGGCACCAGTGCCATTCATGGTCATGGTATTTAGGCCCAAGCTTAGGTCGGGGAGGAGTTTCGATTTCTCCAATTTCATATTCGCTTCCGCTATTTGTTGTTGTTGCAAGGCAGCTTTTGCCATAGGGTGTTGTTGCAAAAGGCTTGCGGTACCAATACTATCGAATAGCAAATTGTAATTCTTCTCTTCAGGAATGAAATTGGAATTATTTAAAAGATACTGAAACTGCAACAACAGTAATTCTTTCTCTTGTTTTAATTGTTGTAGTTGAAGTGTAATGCTCCCCCTTTGTGATTGTGCTGTTGTTTCTTCTAAGATATTAGCTTCTCCAATCTTCAATCGCAATTTCGCTTTTTCAAGAAACATGGCGTAGGTACTATCATTTTTCAAAAGCAGGTTTTCTTGTTGGCACAAGAGTGTCCATTGGAAATAAACGAGTCGCACTTTTTTCTTTAGCTCGGCCTCTTGAACAGATACTTCCAAAACGGATTTAATCCATTCTTCCTTTAGCAATTTTGATTGCCGCTGATATACTGTTGGGAATTGAATAGATTGTGAAATGCCAAGATGCCGATCGTTGAATGCACTATTCATCTGCCCGTAACCAGCGCTGATATTGAGCATGGGGATATTTGCACCAGTTCGAATTAGTTGTTGTTGATAATTTGCTTTTAGACGCTCGTTCCTAATTGTAAGATTATTTTTCAGCGCTGTATCAATTGCTGCATCTATCTTAATTGGAGTTTGCGACATGCCTACTGATGTAATTCCGAAAATAAGTATTAAGGATGCAATTGCTTTATGAGGGATTTTCTTATTGAAATCTTTTTCGAATAAGATGAATAAAACTGGAAGTACATAGAGGGTGAGTAATGTAGCAAATAACAACCCTCCAATAACTACCGTAGCTAAAGGTCGTTGTACCTCAGCACCGGCTCCATCACTTATGGCCATGGGCAAGAAACCTAGGGAAGCAACAAAGGCTGTCATAAGCACAGGGCGTAATTTTATTTTTGTTCCCATCAATACAATTTTACGTGTATCGTGCCAACCTTCATTATGCAATCGATTGAATTCGGCGATGAGTACGATACCATTTAGTACCGATACCCCAAAGAGTGCTATGAAACCTACACCAGCGGAAATGCTGAAAGGCATATCACGCAATGCGAGTGCAAATATTCCACCAACTGCCGAAAGTGGAATCGCAGAATAAATTAATAAACCTTGTTTCATTGAATTGAATGAGAAATAAAGTAATAAGAAAATGAGGAGTAATGAAATAGGAACAGCAATTGCTAATCGGGATTTTGCTGCATTCAAGTTTTCGAATGCCCCACCATAAGTGATATAATAACCTGCGGGTAATTTCAAGTTTGTTTTTACTTTTTCCTGTAAATCTTCTACGATGGATTGTACATCTCTTCCACGCACATTAAAGCCAACAACGATGCGTCGTTTGGCATCTTCCCGTTGTATTTGATTAGGGCCTTCTTTAATTCCAACATTCGCCAATTGATATAAGGGAATTTGAGCACCACTTGCTGTAGGTATCAGAAGATTTTTCACATCTTCTAAATTTTCACGTTGTTCACCGGCGATACGCACTACCATCTCAAATCGTTTCTCACCTTCAAATACAAATCCAGTGGATTGCCCTGCGAGCCCTGTATTTACAATGCGATTGATCGTATTCACATCCAATCCATATTGTGATAAAGCCGCTCTATTGTATTCGATGATAAGTTGAGGCATGCCGCTCACAGGCTCTACGTATAGGTTTCGGGTGCCTTCAACTGTTTCCGAAAGTCTGCCTAATTGCGTTGCATAAAAGGCAAGGGTATCCATATTCTCTCCAAATATTTTACATACTACATCCTGCTTAGCGCCTGTCATTAATTCGTTGAAACGCATTTGTACAGGGTATTGAAAGCTGGTGGTAACACCTGGAACAGCCGAAACTGCTTTCGACATTTTTTCGGATAACTCGGCAAATGTTTTGGCTGATGTCCATTCTTTTTTATCTTTTAAGATGACCATCATATCGGCAGCTTCCATGGGCATTGGGTCGGTGGGGATTTCTCCACTTCCAATTTTTGTCACCACTTGTTTTACTTCGGGGAATTGGGTTTTAAGGATATGTGCTGCTTGTTGCGTTGATGCGATCGTGGTAGTTAAATTACTTCCTGTAAGTACCCTGGTCTCCACTGCAAAGTCACCTTCTTCCAAAGCAGGTATAAACTCGCCACCCATTCCAGATAAGACAATGATAGATGCAGAAAACAAAACCAAAGAAATTGCTATTACTGTTTTAGGAAAATGTAATACTTTATCGAGAGTTGAT
>CANLPK010000022.1 GCA_947492885.1 Bacteroidota bacterium | reverse complement strand
CCATTTATAGAGAATGCATTAAAACACGGTTTATTGCATAAAAAAAGCCATCGCGTTTTATTGGTTCAATTCACTTACAATGCAAGTAACCATAGTCTTTTTTGTAGTATTGATGATAATGGAATCGGCCGAGAGAAAAGTCAGGACATGAAACGTTTCAAGCCACAGCGCCATCGTTCCTTTGCAAGTAGTGCCACCCAAAAGCGACTGGAGCTCCTTAATAGCAGCAACGACAAAGCCATCTCTGTAAATTATACCGACAAGAAAGACGATATTGGCAATTCATTAGGCACCAAGGTTGAAATTGAAATATCGTTGTAAATTATTTTCATATCAATTTCTTTTAACATTCTATTTCTTCCAAAACCAAAACCCTTGCCCGCCGTTGTTGCGTGTTGTGCGTAAGCAAAAGCGGCAGGTCACCTACAACTGGGCGTTATGACATTTCGTTAATCTGGCCGTTGGTGAGGCGCACGCTAAGGCAATCACGAAACACCAACTGCGAGGATTTTGAATTGACGATTTTTTGTATACAATATTCTCATATGATTTCACGATTTTGTTTTCTTCAGTGCTTGGCTTTCAAACGTTCCTACGGCACGTCAATTCAGGGGGACATCAAAGCCACCCACCCCGATTGACGTTCCGTAGGAACGTTTGAAAGAGCATATAAGTGTTATTGTAAATTTTTATTCTTAATTTTCCCATCGATGGAAATCACCGCAATCATAATCGATGATGAATTTAAAGCACGTAATGTGCTTCAAAATATTTTGCAAGAAAACTTTCCTGAAGTGAAAATCCTGGCACAAGCCGATGATGTTCCAGAAGGGGTGCTTGCCATCAGAAAACACCAGCCTCAACTGGTTTTCCTTGATATTGAAATGCCCGGATATAACGGATTTCAATTGCTTGACTTTTTTGGAAATATTAATTTCAATATCATTTTTACAACAGCATACAGTGAATACGCCTTACAAGCGTTTCAGGTTTCGGCGATTGATTATTTGCTCAAGCCCATTCAAATTGAACAGCTAAAGAATGCTATAGAGAAGTTTAAGAATGGGCCAATAGCTCAACAAGAAGAACGCATCGATACTTTAAAGCAAAATTTGGGTCAGGATGGAATAAAGAAATTAGCTTTACCTGTTGCCTCAGGACTTCGTTTTATAAAAGTAGATGATATCGTTTATTTGAAAGCCGATGGCTCCTACACAAATTTTGTGCTGGAAAACGAGAAACTACTTATCAGCAAAAAGCTAAAAGACTTCGAGGATCTATTATCAAATAACCCAAATTTTTATCGTCCGCATCGCTCCTATCTTATCAATATTCACAAAGTAAAAGAATTTAATAAAGGGGATGGTGGGTATATCATCATGGATAATAACGATGAAGTTGGGGTATCGCGTGAATTGAAAGAAGAGACCCTGAAAAAGCTAGGGGTACAATAATAAAGCTCTTTCCTAAAACAAAAAAAGCCACTCATTCCTGAGTGGCTCTATTTATTCATTAGTTGGTTGTTTGTTTCTTAATTCACAGTTAGCCTTTCATTAAGGGAGCTTTTTTTATGCTTTTTAATAGCTTCCTTTTAATTCATATTTTTAGTTTAATGTAAAAGTATAATACTCATTTATATAATTAAAGCAGAAATCTACGAATGGTGCTTTTGAATTCACGAATGGTGGCAATATTAGAACTTACTGAATCTGAAATTTTAATTATTAAGCAAAATTTTACTTGAATTTTTAGATAAAAAAAAGGCCGGATAGTGAATCCGGCCTTGATTATTTAGGTTATTGAGGAATAAACTATTCGTCGTCTTCGTCTTTTGATGACATCAACAATTCGAATTCATCTTTACTTCCTACTACCAATCTTTCGTATTCGCGTAAGCCTGTTCCAGCAGGAATCAAATGTCCAACGATAACGTTTTCTTTCAATCCCAACATATGATCAATCTTACCATAGATAGCAGCTTCATTCAATACTTTAGTAGTTTCTTGGAATGATGCAGCACTCATCCAGCTTTGTGTTCCCAAACTTGCACGAGTAATACCTTGTAATAATGGAGACGCTGTTGCAGGATGTGCATCTCTGCTTTCTACTAATTTTTTATCAGAGCGTTTCAATACTGAATTTTCATCACGTAGTTTACGGGCACTTACAATTTGTCCTACTTTGAAATTGGCACTATCACCGTTATCAGTAACAACTTTTTTATCGTAAATCCAGTCGTTTTGTTCCATAAGTAACAAACGATCCACCGCATCATTTTGCAAGAACTGTGTATCTCCTGGATCTTCGATAGTCATCTTTTGCATCATCTGACTTACAATGATTTCAATATGCTTATCATTGATCGTTACATTTTGCAAACGATAAACCTCTTGAATACCGTTGGTAATATAACGTTGCACAGCCAATGGGCCTTGGATACGAAGAATATCTTGTGGGGTGATTGCTCCATCGCATAATGGCTCACCTGCTTTGATATAGTCGTTATCTTGTACTAGGATATGTTTTGCTAAAGGCACCAAATACTTGGTTTGTTTTTCACCATCCTTGCTCACTACCATGATTTCCTTGTTACCACGCTTGATACCTCCGTGGGTTACAATACCATCTATTTCACTTACTACCGCAGGATTTGAAGGGTTACGTGCTTCGAATAACTCAGTCACACGAGGCAAACCACCCGTGATATCTCGGTTTTTACCAGCTGAACGTGGGATCTTAACCAACGTTTCACCACCCGAAACCATCACACCATCGGATACTGCAACGTGCGCACCTACAGGGATATTGTATTCCTTGATTAACTCTTCCTTCTTATTCATGATCTTGATAGAAGGTACACGAGTTTTATCTTTAGTTTCCGAGATAACCATTTCGCTGAAACCAGTATTCTCATCCGTTTCAGTACGATAGTTGATATTCTCTGCGAAATTTTCAAATTTAACACGTCCGTCAAACTCAGTAATGATAAGGGAGTTGAACGGATCCCAAGAGAACAAGCTATCCAATTTTTCAACCTTCTGACCTGTCTTCACCAATAATACCGAACCATACGGAGCATTTACAGCTTGCATGATATTACTACTGTTCTTGTCGATGATACGAATTTCACCAGTACGACCCAATACGATTTCGCTGGTATCGTTTCCTTTTTTCATCTTCACCACCTTCATATCATCCAACTCAATTACACCCGCAAATTTGGCTAATTGCATATTTTCAGATGCAATTAAATTCGCAGCACCCCCTGTATGGAAGGTACGGAGTGTTAACTGTGTTCCTGGCTCACCAATAGACTGTGCGGCGATAACACCTACAGCCTCTCCTTTTTGAACCATACGGCCCGAAGCCAAGTTTCTTCCGTAACACTTAGAACAGATACCTGATTTTGCTTCGCAAGTAAGTACCGAACGAATTTCTACCGATTCAATACCTCCAGCTTCAATAGCATTCGCTACTTGTTCTGTAATTTCATCACCCGCAGAAACCAACAATTCGTTGCTTACTGGAGCAAAAATATCATGTAGCGATACACGACCTAAAATACGATCGTATAATTTTTCTACAATGTTTTCATCTTCTTTCAATGCTGAAACTGGCACACCACGTAAAGTACCGCAATCTACATCGGTAACAATTACATCTTGAGCCACATCATGCAAACGACGTGTTAAGTAACCCGCATCCGCAGTCTTCAAAGCCGTATCCGCCAAACCCTTACGAGCACCGTGCGTAGAGATAAAGTATTCCAATACCGTCAAACCTTCTTTTAAACTAGAAGTAATCGGGTTCTCAATCATATCCTCTCCACTTTGAGCATTGGCTGAACTCTTTTGAGGCTTAGCCATCAAACCACGCATACCGGCCAACTGACGAATTTGTTCTTTACTACCACGAGCACCACTATCCAACATCATAAACACTGGATTGAAACCTTTATCGTCGTTTTTCAATTTAGTATAAACCGCTTCTGATACACGATTATTAATACGTGTCCAAACGTCGATTACCTTTTGATAACGCTCTTTATTGGTAATTGAACCCATCGAATATTCTTCACCGATAGTGTCAATTTCAGCAGTTGCTTGTAATAACAATGATTTCTTCTCATCAGGAATTGCCACGTTTGCTACGTTAAAAGATAATCCTCCTTTAAATGCATAGTGATATCCTAATTCTTTAATCGCATCCAAGAATTGAGCAGTTTTATCTAATCCGCAAATTTTGATGACATCACCAATAATTTCACGTAAAGATTTCTTTGTCAATAATTCATTGATGAATCCTACTTTCTCTGGAACCGAACGATTAAACAATACACGTCCTACAGAGGTAGTAATCCATCCGTAAATCATGCTACCATCTTTCTGACGTAAGTTACCTTTGATACGGATTTCCGCATTCAAGCTTACCTTACCTTCATTGAATGCAATAATTACTTCTTCTGTACCATAGAATGCGCGACCTTCACCCATGATTTTATCATCTGGTGTAGATTTACGAATCTTAGTAATATAATAGAGTCCTAAAACCATGTCCTGAGATGGAACCATGATTGGCGCACCATTGGCAGGGTTTAAGATATTATGTGAGGCTAACATGAGGAGTTGGGCTTCCAAAATTGCTGCATTACCTAAAGGCAAATGCACCGCCATCTGGTCACCGTCAAAATCCGCATTAAATCCTGTACATGTTAAAGGGTGTAATTGAATCGCCTTTCCTTCGATGTGCTTAGGCTGAAATGCCTGAATACCCAAACGGTGGAGTGTAGGTGCACGATTCAACATCACGGGATGTCCTTTAATGATGTTTTCTAATATTTCATAGATGATAGGATCTTTACGATCTACCACTTTCTTAGCAGACTTCACCGTTTTAACAATTCCACGTTCAATCAAACGACGGATGATAAATGGTTTGTAAAGCTCGGCAGCCATTGTTTTAGGAATACCGCACTCATGTAATTTTAAGTAAGGTCCTACAACAATTACCGAACGACCTGAATAATCCACACGCTTACCTAACAAGTTCTGACGGAAACGACCTTGTTTACCTTTAAGCATATCACTCAAAGATTTCAACGGACGGTTACCTTCAGTTTTAACAGCACTTACACGACGGGTATTATCTAATAAAGAGTCAACCGCTTCTTGTAACATACGTTTCTCATTACGTAAGATTACATCTGGAGCTTTGATTTCCATCAAACGCTTCAAACGATTGTTACGAATAATTACACGACGATATAAGTCATTCAAATCGGAAGTAGCAAAACGACCACCTTCTAATGGAACCAACGGACGTAATTCTGGTGGAATCACTGGAATCATTTTTAAAATCATCCATTCCGGTCTGTTCTCGTAGCCATTTAAATTAGCACTACGGAATGCTTCTATAATTTTTAAGCGTTTTAATGCTTCTTGTTTACGTTGTTGAGATGTTTCGTTAGCGGCTTGATGACGTAAGTTAAATGATAAATCATCTAAGTTAGAACGAACTAATAAATCCTGTAATGCCTCAGCACCCATTTTGGCGATGAATTTATCAGGATGTGAATTATCCAACATCTGGTTTTCTTTTGGTAAACCATCAAGGATATCCAAGTATTCTTCTTCTGTCAAAAGATCAAGATAGTTTACACCATCATTCACTTTGACGCCATTTTGAATAACTACATAACGCTCGTAGTAAACAATCATATCCATTTTCTTGGTAGGAATTCCTAATAAGTAACCAATTTTATTTGGCAACGAACGGAAATACCAGATATGAGCTACTGGAACCACCAAATTGATATGTCCCATACGGTCGCGACGAACCTTTTTCTCGGTCACTTCCACACCACAACGGTCGCACACAATTCCTTTGTAACGAATGCGTTTGTATTTACCGCAATGACATTCAAAATCTTTAACCGGACCAAAAATACGCTCGCAGAATAAGCCTCCCATTTCGGGCTTAAACGAGCGGTAGTTAATGGTTTCGGGTTTTGTTACTTCTCCACTCGAACGATTTAAGATCATCTCTGGTGAGGCTAAGCCAATACGCAAACGTGAGAAGTTTGATTTGATTTTAAAATCTTTTTTACTTGACATATTTTATGAATCCCTGTAGGTAATTTAAAGAATTAGAAGGTACCTGAAACGGCACACTACTGCTTTTAAAAGCGTGCAAATATAGGTTATTAAAATCTAAATTCCAAAGCCCCCGAAAAGAAAGATTTTGATGTACAAAATCATGCCTTTGCCTTGATATAGAGGGTTTTAGCCCAATTTATTCCATTCCAAAACATTACCCCCATTATTCCTGTGTATTACTTTACATCAGACCAATTACTTGGGCATTGTATCTTCGCCCTTCATCATTGGAGCCCCACGCTACGAATGCCTGCACATCAGGGTTTGATTAGCATCTCCTAAAATTCAACGTTAATTTATGTACGCAAGCAAAGCCTGGGTTTGGATTCTTTTTGTGTTTCTCACCATTTTATGGGGATGCAGCTACTTCTTTATGAAGGCAGGTATGGAAGTGTATTCGCCCCTTCAAATGGCCGCCATGCGTATCGCCTTCGCGGGGGTAGCCCTCCTTCCCTGGAGCATCTGGCATTTACGGAAGGTTCCGAAAAATAAGATTGGATTGCTGCTCCTCTCCGGATTTTTAGGAAATGGTATCCCGGCCGTTTTGTTTTGTCTGGCTTTGAAAGGATTGGATACAAATCTGGGGGGAATTTTGAATGCACTCACTCCTTTATGGGTTTTGGTGATTGGCGTGCTCTTCTTTCATAAAAATAGTACCATTCAAAAAACACTTGGTGTATTGGTTGGCTTCGCAGGAGTCATCATTCTGTTCCTTTCCAAAGGGAATATCAATTTACATAATGTAGAACTTAGTTTGTTCATTGTAGTCGCCACCATGATGTATGGCTTGAATATCAATATTGTGGATACCTACTTAAAAGAAGTTCCATCATTATATATCGGTACCGTGTCAACCCTTGGAATCGCGGTAGTTTATATTTTATTGCTTGTCATTGGAATGGATAATAGTGCAGGCACCGCTTCCCTATCTTTGATTCAATGGAATGAACGGCATGTATGGTTTGCAGTGGCCTTAGGCGTTTTAAACACCGCCTTATCTAATGTGATGTTTTACCAATTGGTAAAAATTAGTAGCGCAAGTTTCGCTTCCATGGTTACATATATCATGCCCTTCGTTACCATTTTAATCGCCTTGGTCATTGGTGAAACCATTCCCAAAGAATCATTACTTTGTTTAGCATTAATCTTAGCAGGGGTGTTTTTGGTGAGGAAATCGAAATAGTTAAATCGCTGGCTTTGGAATGAAAGTTTTATTTATAGCTAGGTTTCTTTATCTTGCCAACCAAACATATACTTTATAATCCGTTTAACCTTTACCCTAAAAATGAAAAAAAATCTACTCCCCTGCTTTTTGTTGTTTGTCATCATGCTGTTTTTTAATCTGCATGCAAAGGCTCAAACTGGAACTATGGATTCTACAAAAACCTATTTGGTTGTTAAAAATGATGGAACTGAACTCATCGGTAAAATACTAAGTGATGATGGAAGAGAGTTACTACTATTAACAGAAAATTTAGGTAAAATTTTTATTCGAAAATCGGATATTAAAAGCATTAAATTAATCGAAGACAAAGATAATGTTGTAGCAGGAAAATACTTACAGGCTGGCCCGTTTAGTACCCGCTATACCTTTACCACCAATGCACTACCCATTAAAAAAGGTGAGAATTATGCGATGGTCAACTTATATGGTCCTGAAGTACATTTCGCATTATCTGATCAGTTCTCCTTAGGCTTTATGTCGACCTGGATTGCAAGCCCACTTATTTTGGCAGCGAAATATTCTTTCAAGACAGAGAATGAAAAACTCAATTTTTCAGTGGGAACGCTTTTAGGTACTACCGGTTATCTCAATAGTTTCAGAGGATTTGGTGGACTACATTTTGGGAACATTACTTATGGCACCCGTTCAAGCAATGTTACATTAGCTGCTGGTTATGCCTACCTTCAAACAGGTGGAACCAGAGAACAGATCCCCGTAGGCGTATACACCATTCAAAACAATTATCCAAATTATGAATCGGTACCTAAACCAATGAGTAAAGGGCCCATGTTTTCAATTGCGGGAATTGTAAAGGTGGGGGCAAAAGCTAGTTTTGTTTTTGATTCGATGTTAGGTTTGTTTAGTACAGAAGCTAACGAGAACACCTATACTATTATTCAAGAAGCTGATTACTCAAAGAATCCTGTTATTCCTCAAATTAGCCGTTTAGAAGTTGTTCGTGTAAATAAGCCTGTTTCTCTCTTGTTCATTATGCCTGGAATGCGTTTTCAAGCAACCAATAATAATGCAATACAAATTAATATGGCTGGAGTAAATGTTCAAACCATCGATGATAGTTTCTCTTTTCCCTTGCCGTCACTTTCTTGGTACCACGGATTTTAATTGAGTATTACACTTTATTTCTTCGCATCTCAATCATGAAGTCGATGATGCGTTCGTCAACGATGATATCGTTATAGCGAATGGCTCGATTGAGCTTGATGCCTTCAAGGGTACGTGCACGACTTAAGGCTACATATAATTGACCATGCGCAAAGGTTCCCTTCCCTAAATCAATTCGTAAACGATCGAAGGTAAGGCCTTGGCTTTTATGAATGGTAATGGCCCATGCGGGTTTAATAGGGAATTGTTTGAACGTGCCAATGGTTTCGGTGGCTACTCTCTTTTTAGCTTCGTCCCATCGATATAAATTATTCTCCCAATCGGCTGGCAATACTTCGTGCTCACTCCCATCTTCAAATGCAACGCGTATTTGTGTGGCATCGCAATAAGTTACTTTTCCAATGGTACCATTCACCCAGCGCTTGTTTACATCGTTCTTTAAAAAAACAACCTGTGCTCCCAATCTCAATCGTAAATTTTCATCTCCACTTACATGGTTCTTATTTATTTCGCCACTCACAATGGCCTTATACAAAAATTCGGGTGGGTCGAGATTCAATAATTGTTTGTCGTTGATGAGTTGCGCAGTGGCATTGGTGGTGGTAAGGGTAATCGTGTACGGATCGAGTTCGGCTTCGGCGGGCAATTGCTGCTGGTTCAAATTAAACATATCCTCTTCCTCCACTTCCCGTTCCCGAATATTATCCAAAATGCCAATGAAATAGGAGTCTTGCTGGCGATACACCTTGCTAAGCTCAATCATTTCTAATTGAATATTCTCGAATACCTTGGCACTAAAAAAATATGGAGAAGCGTAAAACTCACTAAACATGAGCTTTTCCACGATATTGTTTTGCACCACGGGTTCCAACTGAAACATATCACCAATAAAAATCATGCGCTTGCCTCCGAAGGGGATATTCAAATTCCCTGTATTGATACGCAACGAATAGTCGATGGCATCAAGCACATCAGCCCTTACCATCGAAATTTCATCGATAATAAAAGTAGTCGCATTATTGATGAGTTTATTTTTCGGATGACTCTTTCCATACTTTTTTATTTCTTCATCGGCAATGATGACGGGGCGAAATGGCAAACCGAAAAACGAATGAATTGTTACTCCTCCACAATTGATTGCCGCGATTCCTGTAGGCGCAAGTACAATGGTATCTGATGGATGTAACATCGTATAAAGCTTTAGTACCGTTGACTTTCCCGTACCTGCTTTTCCTGTTAAGAAAAGCATTTGTCCGGCTCGTTCCATTTTTTGCAATGGCGATTGATAGGCCTGAAAAAGCACTTCGAAATCGGGGGTGGTGGTGATATTGTACAATGGGGCGTTGGTGGTGGTGATTAGTAGTTAGTATTCAGTAATTAGTATTTAGTATTCAGTAGTTAGTTAGTATTCTGTATTTAGTATTTAGTAGTTCATCCCTTTATTTGGTCATAGTACTTTGTACTCTGTACTTAATACTTAATACTTTGTACTTAGTACTTAAGACTTACATCTCAATCAACTCCATAATCGAAGCCGTCATTTGATCCCATTGATACTTCTTCTTTTCTTCGATGAGATGGGCGGCGAATTCAGGTCGTAGGTCATGGGCATAAAAATCGATGATGGCATCGGCAACGGAGGTAGCGTTTACCTCACATACATAGCCGCATTTTAAATGTGGTACAATTTCGGGCAATCCTCCCACACGGGTTACAATCATGGGCTTTTCGAAATGATAACATATTTGCGAGATGCCACTTTGTGTTGCACTCTTGTATGGTTGAACAACAATATCGGCGGCACCAAAATAATATTTCACTTCCTCATTGGGAATAAAATCTGTTTTGATGATGAGATTCTTTTCTATTCCTAAGGATTTTATCAATTCTAAATAAGGGGCAGCGTCTTCATAGTATTCACCACCGATGATGGCTTTGATATTCAATTCACGAACACGCGGGTCGGCCATGGCATGAAGTAAAATATCGAGTCCTTTGTATTGCCGGATGAACCCGAAGAACAAAACTATTTTTTCGTCTTCATCTACATTGAATTTCTCACGTGCAATATTTTTTGCCAATGCATTTCCGAAATTATCATAAACAGGATGCGGAGTTAAAATGTTTTTTGCCTTGGGTAAATATTGCAATAAATCGTGTTGAACACTTTCACTCATGCAAATAAATCCATCCACAGAATTTAAAAAATACTTATTCAAAGTATCATCAAAAAAATGCTTTTCATGCGGGATGATATTATCGCAGATGGTGATTACTTTTAGTTTTGGGGTACGTGCATAACGAATGATGGTTCCAAAACACGGCGCCATAAAAGGGGTCCAGTATTTGAAAATTAAAATATCGGGGTTGAGCTTCTTAATCTTCTTACCTACACGAATCCAATTGAGTGGGTTAATGCTATTCACGGCCACCTCAATATTTAAATCATCCGGTTGGGGGTCGGTGCTTAACTGTGTTTTTCCTGGAAATAAAAACTCTGGATATTGCAAAGAAAAGGTGATGATGGAGGCATCATTTCCTTCCGTATTAAATTCACGAATCAGACGTTCGTTATAGGTTGCGAGTCCACCTCGGAGTGGATAGGCCGAGCCTACTAAAACAATTTTCTTACTCATATACTGATTCCTAAAAATGAAGTGAGTTGGTGATATAATTCGATGATTTGAAAATAAATAATCTAATATCCAATGAGGAAATCTTTATACGTTTCCGCATCGTCGTTATTAGAGCAATTCATATCAACTTTTATTTCTGTTTTAGGATATTCGAAATCACCCTGACTAATATTCAAGGATCTATCGGCATATACTTTTTGCATATAGTAAGCCCAAATTGGCAAGCTCATATGTCCACCGCAGCCGTGATAAATATCGGGGAAGTGAATGGTACGATCGTCGTTACCAACCCATCCCCCACTCACTAAATCGGGAGTGATACCAATAAACCATCCATCGGCATAATTGCTTGTTGTTCCTGTTTTTGCAGCAATGGGTGTATTCAATCCAAAACGAGTTCTTACCTCTACCCCTGTACCAAAATTCACACATCCTTTCATCATATCGAGCATTACATAGGCCTTATCGGCTCCCATGGCTTCGGTGGTTCTTGGAGAAAAATCCTGCAGTAAATTCCCGTTCTTATCTACAATTTTCTGGATGAAAATGGGTTCAGTCCATACACCGCCATTAGCGAAGGTGCTATAAGCTCCAACCATTTCATACACCGAAACGTCAAACACGCCCAAACAAATAGTAGGATATGGTTTTAGGTCGCTCGTGATACCCATTTTACGGCATAAATCAATTACACCTTGTGGGCCTTGTTCGTTGAATTGTGATAATACCTGTGCCGCAATACAGTTAATTGATAATGCAATCCCGGTGCGCATACTGAGGGAGCCACCATAGCTACCATCGGCATTTTTTGGTTGCCAGCTTTCATACCCTTTAAATACGGGTGGTGTATTTGAGAAGTAAGTACATGGTGGAATTCCATTATCCACGGCATACGCATAAGTAAACGGCTTGAAAGTAGAGCCAGGTTGACGTTTGGTGCTTACGTGATCTACCTTGAAAAATTTATAGTTAACCCCCCCAACCCATGCTTTAATAAATCCGTTTTTGGGATTCATACTCATGAAACCACAATTCAAAAAATACAAGTAATGCTTGATAGAATCCATGGGAGTCATGGTAGTATCGCGATCTCCATCCCAGGTAAATATTTTCATTTTTGCTGGAGAATAAAAGGCATCATAAATTTGATCATCCGTAGCATTATTCTTCTTCATCTCAATATACCTATCGGTATTTTGCATGGCATTGTTCAAGCTTTCGGAGTTCTTCTTCCATGGCGTGCTTTTCTTATACATACCATGAAATTCCTTTTGAAGGGTCTTCATGTGCTTAGCAACTGCCTCCTCAGCATATTGTTGCATATGAGCATTGATCGTGGTATAAATTTTCAAACCATCACGATACAAATTATAGTTATTTTCATCGCACCATTTATTGAGATACTCTCTCAGGTATTCACGGAAATAAGTAGCGGAACCTTGGGTATGGCTCTCCGAACTATAATGCGTTTCAATGGGAATTAACTTTACCGAATCACAGATTTCCTTTTTGAGATAATTGTTCTTCGTCATTTGCTCCAATACGGTGTTTCTGCGGTATTTCGATTTCTCTGGATTTGAAATGGGGTTGTATTTTCCAATCGCCTTGAGCAATCCCACTAAGGTGGCCGATTCTTGAAGGTTGAGTTTATCTGGTGTTTTGTTAAAAAAAACTTTAGAGGCCGTTTTAATTCCAAAGGCATTGCCCTGAAACTGCACTGTATTGAGGTACATTGTAATGATTTCCTCCTTGGTATATAATCGCTCCAAGCGTATACAAAGTACCCACTCTTTTAGTTTGGCCCAGATGGTGGCGAAAATATTGGAGTTCTTACGCGTTTTAAATAAATTTTTAGCAAGCTGCTGTGTGATGGTACTGGCACCACCATTGGTTCCTAATTTTAATGAGGCCGAAATCAATCGTCGGGTATCGATTCCTGAATGCTCTTCGAAACGCACATCTTCGGTGGCGATCAAGGCATCATAAACGTATTGGCTAATTTCTCGATGATTGGAGTTACTTCGATTTTCAATATAGAATCGTCCAAGCACCGTGGTAGAGTCATCAGCAAATACTTCTGATGCGAGAGAAGGTGTAGGATCCTCTAGTTCTTTGGTAGATGGGAGCTTTCCAAACCAGCCCCAGCTAATCATTAGCAACATCAGGAAAAACAAGCCCATGCCACCCATGACGCAGTACCAAAAAAACTTAAGAAACTTTTGAGGATTGAAAGGAGGTAATGCCAATTTAAATGCCATAATTATACGTAGCGCAAAGATAGCAAACGTTTGAATTTATTTCCGAAAAATATATGATTTCATTAGCTGGCTGAAGCGAAGCCAAGTAATAGAAATCAAACCCTCAACGAGCATTTTCGGGAAATAGTATTAATAATGCCTTTCGACTCCTAAGTATTCGGCAAAAAGAAAAAAATATATAAATTATTTTTAATAAGATTGCAGTAGAAACATGATAAAATTCGACGTAACCTATACCCTGCCGCAGCATCACTTTATCGACTTCACAATGTATATCGAAGACAATAAAGACGCGCTACTAAATATTCATCTTCCGAGTTGGAGACCAGGTCGATATGAAATTGGCAATTTCGCCCAGAATGTGCAGCAGGTAAAGGTTACCAATGCCATGCAACAGCCTTTGAAAAGTTTCAAAACGGGCAAAGACACTTGGCAAATTGAAGCAGGAACTGAGTCACAGGTTATTATAAGATACCGATATTATGCCGCCGTTTTAAATGCAGGCTCCTCTTATCTCGACGAAACACAATTGTACTTAAATCCGGTGAATTGCTTCATGTTTGCAGCAGGCCGTACCCAGGAACCCATTCAAGTTCGTCTCGTTATCCCTGGCAATTATCATGTCGCCACACAACTTCCCAAACTCACCAAACATACGCTCCTCGCCGATAATTATGATGCGTTAGCCGATAGCCCATTGATTGCCTCAGCATCGATGAAGCACCTTCAATACCGCGTCGACACCACCAATTTCCATATTTGGTTTCAGGGTGAAGTGGTACTTGATGAGAAACAAATTGTGGACGATTTTACAAAGTTCACCTTAGAACAAATTAAATTGTTTGGCGATTGCGAATGCAAGGATTATCATTTCTTGATGCAAATGCTGCCTGTGAATTTTCATCATGGGGTGGAGCATTTGAATAGCTCTGTGAATGCCCTTGGGCCTGGCATCAAACTCATGGAAGACGCCCTTTATACCGACTTTGTTGGATTGTGTTCTCATGAACTTTTTCATCTTTGGAATGTAAAAAGAATTCGCCCTTCGAGCATGCTTCCTTATCAATTCGATATAGAAAATTATAGCAATATGGGCTATGTTTACGAGGGGGTAACCACATATTATGGCGATCTAATTTTGTGGAGATCGGGGGTATATTCATTCGAACAATTATGTGCCGAACTGGATGTGCATTTGAATAAACATTTCAATAATTATGGGCGCTATAATCATAGCCTGGCCGATAGCAGTACCGATACCTGGCTCGATGGTTATGCCCCAGGCATCCCCGATAGGAAAGTAAATATTTATACAGAAGGATTACTCGCGGCATTGATTTTGGATGCCCATTGTATCTCACAAACCGAAGGTGAATATTGCCTCGACGATATGCTCAAACAATTGTATACCGATGCATATAAAAGAGGTTTAGGTTATGATGAAGCCCTTTGGAAAGCGACCATAGAGCGCATTACAGGCCATCGTTACGATTGGTATTTTGATGAAATAATTCATGGACGTGGGCTAATTGAAAAGCATCTCGATAAAGCACTTGCGTTATTAGGGCTCCAAATGCAAATTTCAGAAACCGATATCCTTCAAAATGAATTTGGAATTAGAGCACAACAAATTAATGAGAAAGTGGTGATTTATCAAGTGGCACCCAATAGTAACGCTTACCTAAATGGAGTCGCCATTGGCGATCAAATTATTGAACTCAATTCAGTTCATGTGAGTAACCTCGAAATGCTATTACTCTTATTAGGCAAGCAATCCGAGCCTATCATCACAATTATTAGAAATAATGAATCCTACGATTATACGCTTCATGACAAGGGTTCTTATTTCATGAATCATCATCTCATGCAGGATACACAAGCCGATACACATACACAACGCAATTTCAATAAATGGATGAAGCCATCCAAAGTATCATTTCCTATAAAGCAATCCTAATTCAAATTTTCATCATGATGAAGGTTGTCATTTCTTCTTTAAATAATACATTTCTTTTGCTTTATTTCGTAAGATGATTTCCATTCCAGAATTATATCAAATCTTTCTTCAATATCCTCGAGTATCTACCGATACCCGTAATATTCAGAAAGGGGATTTGTTTTTTGCACTGAAAGGTGGAAATTTCAATGGCAATAAATTTGCCAGCGATGCCTTGAAAGATGGCGCTGCCTATGCCATTATCGACGAACCCCAATTAGGCTCTGATGAGCGCATGTTATTGGTTCATGATGTACTAACTACATTACAAGACTTAGCAAGCCATCACCGGAAGCAGTTAAACCCTATCGTAATTGCACTCACAGGAAGCAATGGTAAAACTACCAGCAAAGAGCTCTTGCATCGGGTGCTCTCCACCTCGTTTGAAACATTGGCTACCCAAGGCAATTTAAATAACCATATTGGTTTACCACTTACGCTTTTAAGGCTGGAGAAAAAACATACCCATGCCATCATTGAAATGGGTGCCAACCATCGTCACGAAATTGAAACACTGTGCGAAATAGCTCAACCTAATTATGGGTTCATCACCAATATAGGAAAAGCACATTTGGAAGGCTTTGGAGGTGAAGTGGGTGTGGCCAAAGGCAAAACAGAACTCTACTATTATCTCTATAAACATGAAGGCACTGCTTTCGTGAATATTCATGAAGAAGCCACTGTAAATTATAGTCAACGCAATCAATGTGTTTATTTTTCGGGCGATGCCAGCGAATACCAAGTAGCTCGATTAATCACCGCTTCTCCTCAAATAGAATTCGAGGTACAAGGTGCGAGTTTCACTGCCAACCTTGGTGGAAACTATAATTTCAACAATATGCTCTTTGCTATTGCTGCTGGAAAATATTTTGGAATTGATGCGATTAAAACCGGACAGGCAGTAGCAACCTACTTGCCTCAAAACATGCGTCATCAGTGGATTACATGGAACTCAAATAATGTATTACTTGATGCATATAATGCCAACCCCGATAGCATGCTTGCCGCCTTACAAAACTTCCGTGAACTAAAAATGAAAGGGAAGATTGCCATCCTTGGCGATATGTTTGAATTGGGAAACGAGTCGAAAGATCAGCATCAAATCATCATCAACGATATTGATGAGAATGATTTTGAAACCGTGTATTTATGTGGGAATCATTTTGCCTCTTCCGTATTATTGAATGGTGTAAAAGCTTTTACAACATTTGAAGATTTGCAGTCCTTCTTTAATCAACAAGCATTTCAAAACAAAACCATTTTAATCAAAGGATCGAGAGGAATGCAAATGGAACGATTGATTAAATAATAAAATCAATAAGAAAAGTTCAAGAAATTATTTACCGCTTTCCTTCAACACCTTATCTAAAACCCCATTAATGAAGTTCTTACTATCGGGTGATGAATAGTTTTTGGCGAGTTCCAAATATTCGTTGATGGTAACACGTGCCGGAATATCAGGCATATAAAGCATTTCGGCCGATGCCATAAAAAGCAAGGCACGATCTACTACAGAAACCCGTTCGATATCCCAGTTTTCTAAAGTACTAACAAGTGCTTTTCCCAGGTCTTCTTTATTGGTTAACGTTGCTTTCAGAATGCGTTCGCTTAAAGCAATTTCACCTTCATCATCATCCTTCATTACGCTTAGGAAATCGCCTTCTGTTTCTTTGAGTGCCTGAAAAGCCTTGGTAACAGAAACATTCACGGGTACTTTAATCTCGTACCAGTTAGGGAATAATTCTTCTAATAAGTCGTCGTAGAAATTGCGTAAGGTATTATTCTCAATCCATTCCTTATCGGGGGTATTATCGAGTTCATCGACATTAATAGGAGGCGCATTTTTAATTTCGGTAAACAAGTGAATCAGGAATTGTTTATCATCACCAAACCCTTTGCGAGGGGTATTGCAATAATTCATAAATACTTCACTCTGTTTTAATTTTTCGAAAATACTTTTGGCGATATCTGGGTAATTGGTCCAGCCATAGCGGTTTTTGTTTACACGAAACATAAATGCTTCATGATTTTCCAAAGCGATGATTGCTTGATTTTCTACTATATTTTGCAAGGGTAATTCACCAACAACATGCACATAACGATTTTGAACATTCGTTATTTCTACTTCAGCATAATGTTTTAGAGTGAGTGGCAACGCAGCCATGGTATAAAACGATGACTCCAAACGAAGTATCTCATCACTTAACTGATTCTTGTGAAAAGTGAATTCGAAATTTTCGGTTTGAAAAGCAGCGTAGATGCGGTGAAGCACAAGCATCCTGTGAAGTCGTCGATTAAGCATAGGGAACTATTGTAAATTAAATACCTTATTAAATGAAATTACAGGATGCCGGTGTCAAATAGCGTTGAATAAACTAAATTATTTAAATCCTTCACTCACCACGAAATGTCCTGCCCAATGCAGACACTTATAAATTATTAGTAGGTCGATTTTACTTTCGCGTAATCATGGATACGTTTTTCAGCAATTTGCAATGCTGCATGATGCGTAGTAATTTTATCTTCCTTGGCTTTCTTATAAATTTCTAAGGTTTGATTGTAAATATTCTCCGCTTGTGCGTAAGCTATCTGACGATTGTAACCTGTAAGTTCACTGTACACATTGATAATACCTCCTGAATTCACTAAGAAATCGGGGGCATAATTGATATTATTATTGCTGATGAGTTTGCCATGTAACACTTCGTCGGCCAATTGATTATTGGCAGCACCACAAATGATAGCCGCTTTCAATTGATGAATATTTTCGGTATTCAAGATAGCTCCCATAGCACAAGGAGCGAAAATATCTACATCCAATCCATAGATTGCATCTTTGGCAACGACTTCAGCATTGTATGTTTTGCTAACACGGGCTAAGGCTTCTTGATTTACGTCGGAGATATATACTTTAGCACCTTCTTTGGTAAGATGTTCTACCAAATGCTCTCCTACTTTTCCAATACCTTGAACACTTACTCTCTTGCCTGATAATGAATCGCTGCCCCAAGTTTCTTTAGCAGATGCTTTCATTCCCATATATACACCATAAGCGGTTACCGGACTTGGGTCGCCACCTCCACCTTTGATTTCAGGTAAACCCACCACATTGTCTGTTTCCATTTTAATGTACTCCATATCTTTGGTAGTAGTACCTACATCTTCGGCAGTGATATATTTTCCGTTGAGGTTTTCGATGAAACGACCAAATTTACGGAAGAAAGCTTCCGACTTCAATTTGCTTGGGTCGCCCATGATAACGGCTTTTGCACCTCCTAAATTCAAACCGGCAATCGACGATTTGAAGCTCATTCCTCTGGCCAAACGTTGTACGTCGATGATGGCATCTTGTTCGCTGGCATAGTTGTAAAAACGAGTACCTCCCAAACCTGGCCCAAGCACTGTATTATGTATACAGATGATGGCGCGTAATCCGGTGGCATTGTCATTACAAAATACCATTTGCTCGTGATCAAACGTAGCTAGCTGTGAGAAAATATTTGAACCATTATTGGTTGCGTTTTCAGAGGCTTGAGTCATATTAGATGATGCTTTTTATAAATCGAGCGCAAAGGTAGGTTTTTTTTTCATTTGAATATGTTTTCTATACAGGGGATTTATTCGAATAATAAGCGATTTTAGTGGGTAATATATCACAATATAAGAGTATAATAGCCAATTGGCCTGAAGATAGCAGAATTCCATATTGACTCGCTATAATTCACCGAATTGCATGCAAAATATCTAATGTAAATGAGGGGAACTAATTTTTTAATGAATCCAATAACTGATACAAACCATCAATCCTTGAAAAAGAATGGTTCCATCCAGGATTCCATAATGATAATAAGTAAGCTGTTGTATCTTTTTGTTTTTAAGAAAATAGATGGTACTCAATCCAGAGAGAATGAATGCTGGCACCATAAAAAGCTGATTAAAAACCCAGTAATGCAAAATAACAATTCCCATAAAAAACCAAATCATGGATACTGCTAGAAGTATCGATTTACCAATCCCAATCCAGATGGGCAGGGTATATAATCCTTGTTTAAAATCCACTTCCCGGTCGCGAATATCAAAGGGTATGGTGATGGCCATGGTAAATAAAAATCGTTCGATAAACATCCAAAATACATGGAGTTTATCTACTGTTAATCCACTTTGAATGATGGGCAAGAAGATGGTGACTGCCGACCAAACGAAGGAAATCAAAAATATTTTCAAACCGGGGATATCACGCAATCTAAAAATGAATTTCCGACTCTTGAAAAAGGGCACCGAATAAAACAGTGTAATCAAGGCAATGGGTGCAAACGTAATCAATACTTCCCTTTTGGCCTGTGTGAGCGCAATAAAGAACCCCAGGACTGAAGCAATAACCAAGGCATAAAATAAATTTAGGTTCTCTCGCACCCAGCGATGCTTTTCTGTTAGCAGGGCCTCCTTATGTAAGATCACTGTGGTGAGGCGATGAAAATTATAATCGACCAGTGTAGCAAAGAAAATGATAAACAAATAGCGGTGAAACTGCGGATGCATACCCAGTTGCACCTGGGTTTCAAGTGTTAGGAACACCGCCCCCAAGGCAACATAAATATTTGAATTAATTAAAAATCGAATGAGTTTCAAGATGAATTGAATTAAACAGTATACTTTAAAGTCAATGTCTACCTTAAACTTAGATTTATTCTTTCACAAACGCTTCCAATTTTACTTTTACTTCTTGTATGGCAGCCAATTGATCTTTGTCTGGTTTCGGATAAATAATATCATAATTTCCGAGTATCTCTTTAATCTTTTCGGCAACTAATAAATGAGTATACCATTTATCATCCGCTGGAATAATATTCCATGGTGCATTCTCGGTATTGGTATTTTGAACCATTTCGTTAATGGCTTTCATGTATTGAGGACGAAGGTCACGTTCTTTTAAATCATATATTCCAACCTTCCAATTTTTTTCTGCTTCTTCGGCGCGTTCTATAAAGCGTTTGGCTTGCTCTTTAGCACTTACATTCAAGAAAAATTTAATGATGATGACCCCATTGCGAGTTAAATATTTCTCGAAATTATTGATGTCCTCATAACGATGTTTCCAAATTTTATCGGTGGTGGCTTCGTGTGGTAAATTTTGTGCGCCTAAAAATTCGGGATGCACTTTCACTGCCAATACTTCTTCGTAATAGCTGCGATTAAACACTTTCCACTTCCCTTGTTCAGGTATTTCCTTGATGCAACGCCATAAATAATCGTGACTTAATTCTTCTTTTGTTGGGGCTTTGAAACTCTTCACCTCCACTCCTTGCGGATTGATTCCAGAGAACACTTTACGTACTGTAGAATCTTTCCCCGCAGCATCTAATGCTTGAATGATAATGAGCAACCCTCTTCTTCCGTCGGCATAAAATCGGTTTTGCAATTCGGCCAAATCCTTGATATGTTCTACCAACAATTCCCTGCCTTTTTCCTTGTTTAATTTCTTACCCATATACTCCGTAGGAAGCTTGGTGATATCGAAATCTTTATTGCTATTTTTTTCTGCCATGATTTTGAATTACTTTTTTTAAATACTTTTTGTGAATTGCGTTCAACTTATAACATATTTCTAATGATATCGTCGAAGGTTTCTCTGCGACGAATCAATCGTGCTTCCCCACCTTCAATTAATACCTCAGCAGGCCTGAAACGGCTATTATAATTGCTACTCATACTATAGCCATACGCACCTGCATTTTTAATTGCTAAGATATCGCCTTCTCTTACTTCATTCAATTTGCGATCCCATCCTAAGGTATCGGTTTCGCATATATACCCTACAATAGTGTAAACACGGGTAGTTCCTGTGGGGTTAGAAATATTGATGATATGATGGTAAGCATCGTAAAACATGGGGCGTATCAAATGATTCTGTCCGCTATTCACACCCACAAAAACGGTGGCCGTAGTTTGTTTAATAACATTAGCACTCACCAATAAGTATCCAGATTCACTCACAATAAATTTTCCGGGTTCAAACCATAGCTGCAATTTTCTTCCATATTCTTCACAGAACTCATTGAAGCGAGTAGAAATTTTTTGTCCTAAATCTTCAATATCGGTAGTGATATCATCTTCCTTGTATGCTACTTTAAATCCGCTACCAAAATCCAAGAACTCTAATTCTTTAAAGTCTTTGGCGGCGTCGAATAACAATTCGGCACCCTGTAGAAAAACTTCTGCATCATAAATATCGCTTCCTGTATGCATGTGCAAGCCATTGATATGAATATTATTCGTCTTTACCACACGCACCACATGACGTAACTGATAAATACTAATTCCAAATTTTGAGTCGATATGACCGGTAGAAATATTTTTATTCCCACCTGCCATGATATGCGGATTGATTCGAATACAACAAGGCACGGTATTACCATATTCATGTCCAAATTGTTCCAGGATGGAGATATTGTCGATATTGATTTTCACACCGTGTGCTACCGCTTGCTTTATTTCATCAAAGCTCACACAGTTTGGCGTAAATAAAATTTGATTCGCAGCGAATCCAGCATAAAGTCCTAATTGCACTTCCTCAATGGAAACGCAGTCTAATTCCGCCCCTTCGTTTTTCAATAATATTAAAATATTTACATTCGATAAGGCTTTACAGGCATACTTCACATGCACATCTACTGCTTTAAAAGCATTCTTCAGCTTGTGATACTGATGTTTGATTTTATCGCCATCGTACACGTATAGCGGACTTCCATACTCGTGTGTCAACGATTCGAGCGACACCCCTTGAACACTGTAAACATTATTTTCTAATTCCATGATTTGATATAATTCGCAATTTTAAGGTAATAAAAACAAAAAGCCATATCTTTTTTTAGATATGGCTTTTAAAATTTTGAAGGTTGATTCTTTATTTTACAAACCGCTCTATGATGTTTCCTTCTGAACGTTTTATTGTTACTAGGTACATTCCCTTGGCTAAGTTTTGAGTAGCATAAGTAATCTTATTAGATCCTTTAATAAGTAATACTTCTTCTGAAGCAATTTGTTTACCATTTAAATCGGTAATGGTGATGGTAGCATTTTCTTCTTTTTCTGAGTTCATCACAATGTTCAATACATTGGTAACTGGATTTGGATAGAGGGCAGCCATACCATTATTGTATGAATTGATACCTGCACCGGCAACCACTTTCACGATACGTTGTACTTGAGGAGCAGCGTTTCCTGCATTGTCTTTCACATTAAACAAAACAGTGTAGGTTCCAACGGCAGCCGCATTTACAAGGTTGGCTACAACAATATTGGCAGAGATATTTCCATCCAAATTATCGTAAGCAATGGCACCAGCATCTGTATAGGTAGTCCCACGAGTAATCGTTACAGTATCCAATCCTTTCAAGGTAAGTGAAGGAGGTGTACGATCGTTTCCACCGATATCGGCGCGGTCGCGAGGCTCCAATTTCCAGTTACTGAAACTGAAATACATCACTCCTTGAATGAAGTCATATTTCTTCAATTTCACTACCATAGAGTCTACATTGTATGTTGATCCAATATCTTTTGAATCGTCATCACAACGCAATCCATTCACTGTTGATGTATCTTTATAGATGCTGAATTCACCATTATTACTTGTATTGTCAGGATTTTTGTGAACACAATAAACGTTGTCATAACGCACCAAGACGCCTTCCCAAGGCTCTGTATAAGCTGGTTTTTTAGCAATTACAGAATCCATAGTTAAATTCGTTTCAAAGGCAGGTAGATTATTATTTGAAGAAACGATGGTATAATTCTTTATACCATTATAATATCCTATACGGTTCAAAGTAGTTACATTGAATGTTTCATTTACGATACATGAGTTAATAATTACACTATCACCTCTTTTCCAAGTGGCTACACTGTCATTAGCTTGAGCACCAAAGAAAATACCCGAGTTCGGTCCTGTTCCGCTTTGAATGGCCGCTTCAAACGACATATCAAATAAAGAGGCAGTAATAATACCACCCACATTGATTCCAGTCAGTGTATCATTCATCCATATTGAGTTTCCACCAGGGAATGGAGAAAATTGCAGTTGGGCAATAGAGTTAATACCGCCATCGGTAAC
This sequence comes from Bacteroidota bacterium, assembly GCA_947492885.1. Taxonomy (GTDB): domain Bacteria; phylum Bacteroidota; class Bacteroidia; order UKL13-3; family UKL13-3; genus CAINMV01. Next base: position 8,880 of record CANLPK010000022.1, on the reverse strand, counting down.
GATATATGCCAAGGCGTTGGCAGCAGTATCCACCGAATTGTGACCACCATTATCCCAAGCACGGAACCAGTATTTCACTACAGTACCATTAGCTTGTGCAGGAACAGTAGCAGAATAAATACCACCACCTAAATCGGTCATGGCCACTGCAGTGTAGGTATTGTTGGTTGCTCCTACTGCATAGTACATGGTTGCATTTGCAATTGTTGAATCGTCGATTGCTTTGCAGCTAAGAGTTACTGTATTAGCGCTCGTAGCTATAACTGGAACGTGACGACGATTAGAAATAGTTGGAGGAATAAAAGTTGAAGCACCAATATCACCTGGTTTCAATGGAGCGATATAATATCCTGTAACTCCACCTGATACTACTTCCATTACCACACCACGAACATACGTCAATGTAGTTCCAGCGGGTGGAGGAGTAAATCCTACAGGAGTTGCAGGGTCACGGTCGAAATTATCATTTCTGAAATATCCAGAAACATCATATACTTTCATTTTGTTACCATTGGCATCTTGCAATGCCCAGTTCCAACGTGAACCATTAGCAGAGCGATCTACCACGGTAACATTATTCAATTCAATATATTGCCCTTCCCATTGCTCACCTGTAGTTGGTTGGTAAGTTTGAACACTTCCGATATTTTTTTCGAAGGTAGCAACAGTCAATTTCTTAGGTTGGATATTAGCAGGTGTTAAATTGGTAATTTCTGATTCGATTTTTAATAATGCCAATTGAGTCATTCCATTAAACTCGCTCAATTTTCCAGTAGCTTTAACTTTCAAACCAAAATTAAAATTAGAAAAGTATTTTACAATTTGATCCAAACCACCGACCGAATCGCCAGGGTAAAGACCTTTATCCAATAATACATGAATACCACCCCAAGGGATCGCTGTTGGTGAATTTTGCAGGAAACATCCATAACGAGAGGTGCTTAATGCATAAGTCATTGGATTGAATGTAACATATCCTTCTACCTGTACAGTATCAGTATACACTGAATTCTTAAAGGTTGGATTGATATAATCAGGTGTTGTATTATTAGCAGCCAATTTGGTTGCATTAACAAAACCTAAGGTATCAATGGATACTAACGGATAGGGGTTTACTTGAGCTTGACTCAAAAAACACGCTAAACTAAGAGATAATGAAAGTGAAATTTTCTTATACATAATTTACTAATTTTAGAGTCACGAAAGTACGATATTCATGCTAAGTAATTATTACGGAATCGGTCATTTTATAGTCTAAATGCTCAATTGTGGGTTATTAGTGAATAAGTTTTAGCATTGAAATTATCACATATTTTAGCATCAATTGATTTATTATTTAAAGTTTTATGGCTAAGATTGCATAAACACAATAAATACAAGATACTTACCATGAAAAATTTAGCCCGACTCATATTGCTTGCCTTAGCTCTTGTTTTTGGCGGTTATACCTTGCATGCCCAAACGCCTTACAATTTTAACGGGTTTCACTACCGCTATCAGGAATATCGAGGCATGGATTTGCGTGCCAACCTGAATACAACTCAAAAGGATGGATATCAGAATTATGGCTACACCAATAATCTGAATGCGGGACTGAACTATTTTTCATATTTGAACACGGAGAAGAAGCAGCAAACGGTTATATTCAATGCTTTCGCATCTCCAGAGGTGAATTTCTATAAATCGAAAACACGCTATAATTCAGTGAGCAACTTTAATTTCTCTTACCAAACAAGAAACTACCGAAATAACCTTAAATTTATTGGGTACGAATTAATTGCCAATGCCAATTTCCTATCCGATAGAACGACCTTTACATCACATACGAATTCGCTTTCTCCAAGTGCCAAAGCATTTATAGGAAAAGGCCGTGCCGAATATATCACGGATATTGTGAGTGTTGTGCGACTCTTCGATGAACTCAAATTGAATCAATTACTGTTGAGTGATGCTACTACGGAACAAATCAATGCTTTCGCACAAATCATTGTGAACTATAATCGTACCCGTATCCTCGATTCCCGACTCAATAAAATTGCAATGATAGAGGCCATGATCAATTATTTGAAATCGGAAGGATTGGTGAAAGATACCAATGCCAAGGTATTTTCAATTCTCAACGACCAGATTTATTTTGCAATTAACGTTACAAGATTTTCAGGAAGTATTAGTGAGTTAGGGCTCTTAGTGAATTCTTCTACCCAAACAGCAAACAACAAATCAGATACAAGTATCATCTCTCAACAAACTAATAATTTCAATCCTGGAATATTTTATTCGTTTATAAAATATCGTGCAATTAGTTTAAAACAGCAAGAAAATAAGGGCATTGAAGCAAGTATTAATCATGGTTTTACCAGCAATGACCGATCATCAAATATTGATTCTGTAATTGTAACCAACTCATATAAATCTAAAAATCCAAATATTCTATTATCCGTATTTTATGACAGAGGTTATTATCCCAATACGCGAACTTATTTAACTTGGACCAATCGAATTTCAATTCAAGGAGATCAGTTTATTAATAATAATATTACGGTATCGAGCATGTACACGAGCTTCAACTCCGGATTGAATTTGTATTACTATTTTAGTCCGCAATTAAGACTATCAATTAATGATGGACTTTTCATAAGTAACTATACTAATCTCACAAAAAACAGTAATGGCACAAGCTATATTAGAGTGAATAACTCTTTAACAGCAACATTAAATTATGCTTTGTTTTAGTGAATGCTTTATGGGCCGCAAATAATTTAGTTTATTTGCATACTTCCATTGCTTAATTACTATACCATACTTCGAATTCAAGAAACTGCCAACACCGAGGAAATTAAATCGGCTTACAGAGCATTGGCCAAGCAGTATCATCCCGACCTGAATCCCAATAACAGTATCGCGGAAGAATACTTCAAAAAAATTAATGAAGCCCATGCTGTCCTGAGCGATCCAATTAAACGCAATTGGTACAATTTAATGCTGAAGGGAAATCAGGTAAGACATCAGGTCGACCCTCGAAAATATGGCACACGCCGAAGCACTAACCCTAGCCATTCCTACCCCAACAATGCCAATGAAGCCGAAGAGGAGTCGAATACACCTTTTTGGCTAAAACAACTCGTTTATATTTTAGCGATACTATGGTCATTGCTTGTAATTTATAACAATTGGTTTGTAACATACGAAGGTTATGAAGTAGCTAAAGTAGTATTGTCCTTTATGTTTCTTTTGGTAGTAAGCTATTTCTATATCAATATTTTATACAACCGCTGGAGGTTGGGCAACCCTTCGTTTAATCCCGAATCACGTTCCCTTCGTTGGTTTCTAATCGTGCTTTTTCTTACCATTCCTGCATTTTTCTTATTAGGAATGGCTCGTAAATCAATACAATTGCAATTATATCCAAAATATACAGAAGGTCGGATTATAGCCTATGAAAGGCGCTCAAACACCATTTGGGTAAGTGTTCTGTACTTCGATGAATACAATAATGCATTTATGAAGGAATTGAATTTTGTTTGTGAAATGCCTTTTAAGAATAATGATTATAAAATTCAAATTAAATATTCGCGCCTAGAGCCACGAATCATAAAATACCATGTACTCGTTACAGGCAAACTCACCTCATTGCAAGAAGCCATTGACGAGGCGAATCGGGGTGGGGATTATTTTATCCCAGAAAAATAAATCAATAAATCAAAACACTAAATAATATATCAATCAAATGGAAGCATTAGGAATTGGAAGTAGAGTAAAACACAGCAATTACGGAGCTGGAGTGGTTATCAATATTAAACCATTGACTTACCTCATCACATTTATCGATTTTGGCACCAAAGAATTTCAGAAGGAAGATTCAAACATAGAAGTTTTAGATGCCGTTGAACCCGACAATGATATGGTAAGCCTTTACGATGTTGAAAGAACCCTGACACATATATTTAAAAAATATTGTGATTATCCCGAGATCGTTGATTTAGGAAAGAAATGGGTTGGAGGCAAAATGATATTAAAGCCCGGAGAAAGCAATCTGGCATCGAAGGAGATTCCAATTGAACAGCTCTTTCACAAAATAGTTATGATACGCGATCGGATGCGCACCCTCGAACAACGCATCAATTCTAATACCAGCCTCGACGATCAGGAAAAAGTAAATATCCAACAATATATTACTCGTTGCTATGGTTCACTCACCACATTTAATGTATTGTTCAAATACGAACACGATCAGTTCTCGGGCGAAAAAGGGAAGGAATAATTAGAAACTAGTGTTTCGCTTTTTCAATCAGCGAAATAATTTGCTGTGCACTTTCCGCATTATTAAAATTTTTGGCGAAGAAGTTTTTGCGAAGTTGAATGTCTTCGGTGGTAATTTCTTTGTCGAATAAACTTAATAAAGCCTCTCTCATTTGGGTGGCATCTTTAGTTACAGTACAAAGATCCTGTAAACCAGTATTGGCAATCATTGGAGTATTCACCACACAATGTCGGCCTAAAAACAAGGCATTGATTAGTTTTAGCTTTATGCCTGTTGCCTGAAACGTTGGCAATACATTGATTTGCGCTTCTTTTATTAAATGATGAATTGAATCGATGGTAGTATTCTCAACAAGCTGAATATTATCCTGCTTCTTCACCAGCTGTTTTAATAACATGGATGGATTATTTCCTGCAATAACGCATGGCAATTCCAACTTGCTAAACACTTCATTCACTAAAAACAAGGCCGCTTCATCATTTTCGCCTACCTCCAAATTGCCATGATAAAGCAGGAATTTCCCTTTGCCAGCAAGCGTTTCTACGGTGGTATTTGGATGGAATGCGGGCAAATAACTTACGCGCTCGAAACGTTCCTCCAAATAGGCTTTATCATTGGGAGAAATCGCTAAGATGCTATCTGCATGCTTCAACGTATATTCGAAATTATTGAGTCGTTTACTTTCTAATTTGAAGAAAAACTTAATTGCCGGGTTGCGTTCCACCTTAGCCAAATTGGTATAATAATGATGTTCAATATTATGCATCCTCACCATCTTGAAACGCTTTGCAATTCCAGGGTTGGTTAAATGGCAGCATGAATGCAGTCCTTCAAATAATATAGGATAATCGTCGAGCATCAAGTTATGCAAAAGCCGGCGGGTATTGCGCGTACGAACGATATAAGGTTTACTTCCCAGGTAAGGATTACTAAAACGTTCACGTTTATAATAATTTACACTGGCACATATTTCATGAAGTTCTTTCGCTTCTTCCCTACCATATTTATAACAATGCAAATGAACCTTGACTCCTTGCTCATGCAAGGCCTTAATTTTGTAATATACATCGATAACACCGCCATAACTTGGGGGAAACGGCACATCAAAGGAAATGATATGTATTTGCTTATCGAAATTTGGCATAAAAGTTCAGCAATTTTCGTTCTTCTCGCTGCCAACAATAATATTCAGACGCAATTAAGCAATTTTGTTTCAAATTATCATAAAGTTCTTTATCTGATAGGATTTTGTTGAGGTCATTTATCAGTAATTTCTCTTCACATTGGGTGAGCAAGCTGATACCGAATTTTTCGTTGATGGCTCTGTATTCAGGGAAATCATTGGTAATTGAGGGTAATCCAGCATGCATATAATCGAAACATTTATTATTTAACGAATAGTAATAACTCAGTCCTGCATTCTCCGAAACATTAATTCCAATGGTCGCTTGCTTGGTTATCACAGGCAATTCAGCAGGCGACACCATGCCTTTAAAAATTACTTTATGATCAAGATTTAACGATTTAACCAGCTCGCGCAATGCTAACGACAAATCCCCTTCTCCAACAATCCAAAATAATGCATCAATTTCCTTCATAGCATGAATCATTTGAGTCAGGCCCCGAGAGGCATTGAGTGCACCCTGGTATAGTAAAATTCGATCTTGAAAATGATTCTCTAGCTTTTGTTCTTGATATGCTGGAGCATTATAAATTACCTCAAAGGGTGTCTTGTATTTCTCTTCAAAAAGCATGGCAATGGAGCTATTTACTGTATAGGCGTGCTTTATTTTTGGCAGGAGATGGCCTTCTAATCGTTCCCAGAAAGCCTTTACCTTGGGACGATTTAGCACCTCAGGCACTTCTGTAAAATATTCGTGTGCATCATATACAAAATGAATCCCTTTCAATTTGCTCACATAATACCCTGGCAAGATGGTATCCAAATCGATGCTACAGATGATATCGGCACGATGAAAAAGCAAATAGAAAATCAATCGAAGATTGTATTCAACATAAAACAATTTGCCTCTATTGAAAAAACAGCGTAGCCTCGTTTGCTTATACGTATTAATTACTAAGGGTTTACTAAAACCACGTAAACGCCCCACCAATTCTATATCATACCCATTGCTGGCCAGCGAGTTGCATATACGTTGCATGCGCTGATCATAGGTAAGATCATTGGTAACTGTGAATAGTATCTTCAAAGAGGTAACGGTTTATTAAGCCGCAATTAAAAGAATTTTTCGGATTGATTCGATAACGAATTATTTAAGCAGCAAGAGTCGCTCGCTCGCCAATGGGTATTCCTTATCAACCATCAAACATTCGCTATAGGCCTGTTTTGCAAATACTTTCTCTCCAGTATTTCGATAACATTCGCCCAAATTATACCAAGCACCTGCATTCATATTGTCCATTTTCACCACCAACTTAAATCCTTCAATGGCAGCTTTCCAGCGGCGTTGCTCCATATTCATATAGGCTACATTGAAATAGGCATTCACGAAATTAGGGTTGATATCTAAAATTTGTTTATAATCGGCACCCGCGCTGTCATAGCTATGACGCATTTGAAAATGGTAAGCACGATGATACAATGCTTCCACACTTTTAGGCTGGATGCGCAATGCCCCATTATAATATTCGAGGGCAAAAACAGGATTCTTCGATTCGTAAATTTCCCCCAATTGAATATAGGCGTCGAAATAATTCTGATTTACACTTAATGTCTTCTGAAACATTTGCACTGCCAAATTCATATGTTCAGGTAATTTCGTCATCTCACGAAAATTCAATCCTTTATAAAAATAACATGCTTCACAGTCGGGCTGTAATTTCAACGCTTGATCGTATTGTTGAATTGATTGTGCATGTTCTTTAACGATATAGAAAAGCTCACCAAGTTTAATGGTTGCTTGATAATTTTCGGGGTCGATACTTTTACAACGTTGGTAAGCCGTCACCGCAATCTTAGTTTTATTCACTGCGAAACAAATATCTCCCAGTAATAAGAAATATGGCGCTTTGGTTGTATCCAGTATCGTGGCACGATTGGCATCAGCAAGTGCTTTTACAAAAAACTTCTTCTTGAAAAGGTATTCCCCGCGATGAAAGAGCACTTCTGCATTATTGCTATCTTCTGCGAGTTCATCACACCACATTAGGTATTGAGCAGTATCTGCAGGAAGGTTACTATAGGTATTTTTCTTTTGAAAGAATTTACATTGTGTGGTGCTCAACCCAGCTAATAGCATGAGAAGTAGCACTTTGATTATTTTGATGGTCTTCAATAGAGAGTGGTTTATTTATTTTTCCAGATGACATTTCCGTTATAGTCGAGATAACCTTGTGTACCGTTGCGTTTTATGAAAAAGGAATAGCCATTAAAGAAATCGGTGATGCTCACAAAGTTATAATCATACGCAATATTCCCATTTTTATCAATAAAATAGGCCCTACCATCGGGCGTGCTTACTGCTGCAAACCCATAGTGGAAGGAGGCTGCATGCACTGCCGAATCAAGGGTTATAACAGTATTTCCATTGAGGTCGACAAACATCTCTATGCCATTTTGTTTTACACGAGCCAATCCTTCGTTAAAATCGTATGCTTCTTCAAACTTTGCAGGAATAAAAAAATCACCATTGCCACCAATATAGCCGTATACCTTTCGTTTCAATACTTTCCGTCCCGATTTCTCTTCAATTTCAATACCGGCAGAGGCCAAATGATCGCTAAACTTACCTGCCTGTATATATTTGAAGGTGGTAATTTGTTGTCCAAGGCTATTTACAAAGCACCAGCGTTGCAAACTATCATGCCCAACAGCGGCGGCACAAAGCCCTTCGCTAAATACCCCTACGGTTGTATATTGACCTTTGATTGTTTCTTTAAACGATTTATTGATGAAACCCCAGCCTGTGAGTTTCTCAACAGCGGCGTAGCCTCCATTAAAACTTCGGGCATCGCTACAACTAATAGGAGGAGAGAAATTCCCTTGCTTATCAATATATCCCCAAGTGAGGTTCATTGCATCAATAAAGAAACGAACGAGGGCATAACCATTATTAAAAGGATGTGCTTCGGTGAATTTCCAGTCACCAATTAGGTTGCCATTGGGATCGATAAAGCTGTACTTATATTCTCCATTTACGCTTACTGCAACCAACCCGCGTTCTTCAGTAAATTGATACGCAAGGTCGAATTGGTAAGGAATTATTTGACTTCCCGACGAATCGATGTATCCCCACTTACCAATTTCATTCACTACAGGCAATAAAAATCGCGGTGTTGAGAATGCAATGAAATGCAGCAATAGTAACAGTTTCAGGGCTATGATTTTTTTCATGTGAAGGACACAAAGATACATTAAGTAATTTTTTTTACATGAAAAGTTTTGAGATTCCACGTGTTTTTGTATTTTCGCGGCGGAGAGTTGGCAGAGTGGTCGATTGCGGCAGTCTTGAAAACTGTTGACCTTCACGGGTCCGCGGGTTCGAATCCCCCACTCTCCGCAGACAGATTGTCTAAAACAGTCTAAAAGCGTGTAAAATCAAGGTTTTGCACGCTTTTTTTATGTTCTTCAAATTCTAAAAAAGTCTAGGTTTGTCTAT
>CANLPK010000021.1 GCA_947492885.1 Bacteroidota bacterium | reverse complement strand
AGTAAAGGCATGTACAGGCATTTGATATTCCATGGTACTGAAAAACACTTCCTGACTTTCTAAGGGTTGTATTCGTTGTATTATTTCTTGTTTCGCTGCGGCCGATAAATCAGCAGGGCAATTGGTAACGATAATGATTCGTGCTCTTTGATATCCACTTCTCGCTTCCCTCAAAGTACCCGATGGCATCACATAATCATCATAAAATGGTTTGTCGAAACGCGTCAATAAAATATTTAGTCCGGGCTTCACACTGCGATGCTGGTAGGCATCATCCATAATGATGACGTCCGTTTCGGGATGATCACCAATTAAATTAGGAATGGCATACAATCGTTTTTCGCATACCACCACCAATGTTTCGGGGTATTTGGAGGCATACAATAAAGGTTCATCGCCAATTTCTTCGGCAGTACTATTGGCATCGGCAAGGATATAGCCAAGCGATTTACGGCCATAGCCACGGCTCAAGGTGGCAGTTTTGTAGTTCGGACTCAAATATCGCAGGATATACTCCACATGCGGGGTTTTGCCCGTGCCGCCCACCATGAGGTTGCCCACATTGATGACTGGAATATCGAAGGAAGTTTCGGGGAGAATATCCCAGTCGAAAAATTTATTACGAATCTGCATAAACAAGGCATAAAGCAATGTTAGCGGAAACATTAAGATTTTGAAAACTATCAAGAGTGAAATGTATTTTTGCAAAAATAGGTAATCATGCCCCAAATAAAAGATATCATAAAGCACCTCGCAACTATTGCACCGCCTTATGTGCAGGAAAGCTACGACAATAGTGGTTTGCTGGTAGGTGATGCATCGCTGGAAGTGACCAAAATACTCGTCTGCCTCGATAGTACCGAAACGGTGATTGATGAGGCCATTGCCACTGGATGCAATCTGGTCGTTGCCCACCATCCCATCATTTGGGGAAAGCTGAAAAGCCTTACAGGAAAAAATGCTACCGAACGTGTGGTGATAAAAGCCATACAGCACAAAATTGCCATCTATGCCTGCCATACCAACCTGGATAAGGTTTATAATGGGGTGAATGAAAAATTTGCCGAACGACTAAAACTTAAAAACACACACATTTTAAAGCCTGAGACAGGCTACCTAAAGAAATTGGTGACCTACGTTCCCAAGAGCCATATTACAGAAGTAAGCAGTGCCATTACCGCCGCTGGAGCTGGTATTATTGGCAACTACGATAACTGCACCTTCGAAACCAAAGGCACGGGCACTTTTCGTGGGAATGAGAAGAGCAAGCCTTTTGTGGGCGCCAAGGGTGAAATTCATCGGGAGGCGGAGATTCGATTAGAGACCGTGTATCCCGTATATCGGCAGCAGGAAGTATTGGATGCCTTGCTTGAAGCCCACCCCTACGAGGAGGTGGCTTACGACCTCTATGCCCTTGAAAATGCCCATCCACGTATTGGTTTGGGAATGATAGGTGAATTAAAAAAAGAGATGGATGCGATCGATTTCCTGAAGTTTTTAAAGATTCAGATGCAAACCAATGCCATTCGTTTTGTGAATACCAACCCCGACCGAAAAATAAGGAAAGTGGCTGTTTGCGGGGGTGTTGGGCACTTTTTACTGGCTGAAGCCATCCGTCAGGGGGCCGATGCCTATATCACCTCGGATGTGAAATACCACGAGATGATGGAGGCTGAAAATCACTTGCTTTACGCGGATATTGGGCATTACGAGAGCGAAAAATTCACTATGGAGCTTCTCATAGCCTTAATCTCGCAAAAATTCACTAATATTGCGCTCCTTTTTTCGGAGAATAATATTAATCCCATTCAATATTTTATATAACCATATGGCTACTAAAGCAGCAGAAATATCAGTAGAAGAGAAATTAAAAGCACTTTACTCTGTACAGCTCATCGACACACAAATTGATAAGCTACGCGCCGTTCGCGGAGAGTTACCCATGGAAGTGAAAGATCTGGAAGACGAAATCATCGGTTTAGAAACCCGTCAAAAGAACATTTCCGTAAGCATTGAAGACCTCGACAACCGTATTGCCGACTTCAGAACCCGTATCAAGGAATCACAAAAATTGCTGAAGAAATACGAAGAACAGCAAATGAAAGTGAAAAACAACCGTGAGTATGAAGCCATCACCAAAGAAATTGAGGTAGAAGGTTTGGATATTCAGGCGAACGAGAAGAAGATCAAGCAAGCTGGTTTTGAAAAAACTGAAAAAACCAAGGCATTAGAATCTATCGGTGAAGAAATCGTTAATCGTCAAGGTGATTTGAAAATCAAACAAAAAGAATTGAAAAATATTCTTGAGGAAAGTCAAATTGAAGAAGATAAAATTACCAAGAAGCGTGAGAAGGCTGCCGAGCATGTTGCTGAGCGTTTAAACATTGCATATAACCGTATTCGTAATAACTACCGCAACGGTATTGCAGTGGCTACCATCGATCGTAATAGCTGCAGTGGATGCTTTGCACAAATCCCTCCACAACGTCAGTTGGATATCAAAACACATAAGAAAATTATCGTTTGCGAAAACTGCGGACGAATTTTGATCGACGCAAGTTTGGCTGAAGAAATGAAACCTGAATAAGGAATCACTTATAAAATTAAAAAGCGAAGCAGTAATGTTTCGCTTTTTTTATGCGCCCTATTTTGTGAATCAGCATCAAATTTTATCTCATAAAAAGGGGGGCTGGGTAATTGATTAAAATCATCTTATTTTTCGATTGCATTTGAGTGAATCGGGGTTATAAATACTGAACTTTGTACTTTATTTATTGCGCCATGAACAAGAAATTATTTCTGAGGAATCTCTACTTCGGATTTTTATCCTGGCTGATTCCGTTTGCTATTTCATTTTTCTGCTATAACTCCAAAGGAGAATTACAAATACCTTATAGCCATTTCAAAACCTTAATGATTGTGAGTGGTGTGCTTTCCGGGTGCATACTCCTGGTGCTCTATTTCAAGAAACTGAATAACGATTATTTCTTACAAAGCATACTGGTTGGACTAACCTGGTTTGTTATCAATATTCTCTTCGATGCCATTATCCTAATACCAATGATGAAGGTAAGTTTTGGAGAATATTTCCTTTCCATTGGACTGGGATATATTTCCATTCCAATCATCAGTATCAGTATTGGATATTTGATGCAACGGAAATATTAAATTGAAAATTGAATTTAGAGAATTATTACATTAAAATACTAAGACGTGAAATCAAAGGTTATTATTGGAATCTATTCTCAACCCCTCCGCACGCGAAAAGTTGAACAAAAAAATTTATGTGTCGTTGAAACTAATCCAATGAGAATTGAATTTACTACGGAGTAGTTCAACAATAATAGCCATAGGTGAAACCTATGGAATGTGATGGGGTGTATCCACAACCCCAACGGGGTTGAACTAAAATGTTGAACCCTTGCAGGGTTCTTTCTGGGGAATAATCTCAAACCATAGGTTTCACCTATGGCTATTGTTGTTCAACTGCTTTGCAGTTGAGAAGTTTTATTCTAGATGAAATTTTGAAATACTTTTCACTTTAAAGATTCGATTTGATAGTAGCTTACCACCTCTAAAAAACCTATGTATTCCTTATCTTGCAAAAAAATTAAATGCAATCATGGAAGCTTCTTTTAAAGTCTGGACCGTTAACAGAAATATTTTATTAGGCTATTTCGACAAGTTTAGCCTCGAACAACTCAATACCATTCCGAAAGGTTTTAATAATAATCTAATCTGGAATTTAGGGCATATCATGGCGGTACAACAAGGGCTTGTTTACCGCGCTTCGGGTTTGCCTATGAATATCTCTGATGAGCTTTTTGCCAGATTTAAAACAGGCTCCAAACCCACTGGCGACGATACACAAGAGATGGCCGATTTAATCAAAGGCCATTTAACGCTATTGATGAATGAAACCAAGAAAGACTATATGAATGGCGCATTCACTACCTATAGAGAATTTACAACAAGTACTGGATTTAATTTGGCTTCTGTGAGTGATGCCATTGCCTTTAATAATTATCATGAAGGCTTGCACGCGGGTATTATGATGGCATTGAGTAAGTTGGTGTAAGAACTTATTTATTTAGGGTTTAGCAACTTTCTTACATGACCAAAATCATCCGAATTATGTAAGCTTTATTACACAATCATCAACAGGCATGGTCTAATTTTGCATTGAAAATCTAAAAAATCTTATCATGCAAAAATCTAAAATATTTCTAGTGTTGAGTTGGGTGGTATTCGCTATCGCTTGTTCCTCCAACGCCAATAAATACAAGCCATCCGACCATACTAAAGCCGATGCTGATGAGAAGGCATTGACTTTGATGCAGAATACTTGCTTCAGTTGTCATAACCCTGATATGAATATCGACAAGCGATTGGCACCACCTATGTTTATGGTTCGAAATCATTACTACGACAGCCTTATAAGCAAAGAAGATTTTGTAAATAAAATTATTTCTTGGGCCATGAATCCTAACGACTCCATGTCGATTATGCCAGGCGCTGTGCGCAATTTTGGCATGATGCCAAAGCAAATGTTTAAGGAAGAAGATTTGAAAATTATTGCTGCCTATATCTACGAAAACGACCTCGAATCGGATGCCTGGTATGCGAATTGGGAAGCACATAAGAAAAAAGCGAATCCTGCGAAATAATTTATTTCACTACTGCGAATGTTCCTCTGCGAATTTCTCCTGTTTTCAAATCCCTTACTGCAAACATATACAAGCCTTGGGTGATACCTGTTTTATTTTCACTGAGTAAATCCCAGGCATGCTCACCTTCAGGGAAGACTAAATTTTTATCGGTACTGAAATTCTTATACCATCCAATATCGTTGCCAACTGCCCCACTTGAAGCATCGTGATTTAATACTGTTACAATATCGCCTGCAGCAGTATATACCGTAATCTCGGCGCGACTAGGGAGGTTATTGAAATAGAGTTTGCGGGTACGTGAGGTGGTTCCATCCCATGCCGCATTAATTGAATAAGGATTGGGATAAACACCAATTTCCTTTTCATCTGTATTATCGAAAGCATTGGCCGCAGTACCCGGAAATATTTGTTGTGCATTCTCCGTAAACGACGATTCGAGGGATGGAATTCCAAGTAAATCATCACCTTTATCAAATGATGTCACCACAATCATGTATTGCCATCCATTTAGCATTTGATCGAGATGATAATGATAATCGTAATGTGTTGTGTCGCCTTCAAACTGCATAGGCGTCGCTAATTTAACTGAACCAAATCCATTATTAAAACCAATTTGATTGCCGCTCGAATCCCATTGTTCCAAAACTTTCAAGTTCTCAATTAGGTTACCCTTTTTATCATCGCCAGTATTTGTTCTGTAAATACGGTATCCTTCAAAATCCTTTTTCTTGCTGATGGCATCCACACTTTCTTGTGCAGCACCATCCCAATAAACATCCACACTACGATCGTTGGTGATTACCTTAACCTTAGGTGTGGCGGGAGGTTCAGGCAAAATATAATTATCTAATAAACCATTTGCATTCAAATCTTCGCCAGCATCTAGTTTACCATTTTCGTTTATATCTTCACCTAAATAGGTACGTTTTGCCCATGATAGATGATCATTCAATTCTTTGCGTGTAGTGGCATTATCGAGTGGCCCGCCAATTTGCTTTGCGCATACAAATGCACATACATAAGTGATACTCTCCCCTGGCATGATGCTTACCACAGGGCCTGCACTAAGTAATTGAGTTTTGTTAGAAGGGTTTTTTAATTCGTTGCTTACCAAACTGCTTGCAAAATCCAGCCCATTCGCCATCTTATAGTAGCGGCTTGGGTCATCAGATGGATAAGGGAATTGAGAGGTTGCACTTTTATAATCCCAGAAATTAGCATTCACTTTAGGGGAAGGCAGTCCTTGATTCGAGAAGGTGGTATCGTTGTTCGGATGAAAGAACTTCCCTCTCCATTTTATTCCTAGAAACTGCAATGCGCCATAACTTTGGGTAAATAAAATATCATCGCCTGTTACCTGGTAAGCATAGAGCGAACTATAGTTAGATAGAAATCCGCCTCCACCTTTATTATAAAATGCTGTACCCGATTCCTGAGTTACATTCACATTTCGCACTACCAAATCGCTCCAGTTGCCCAGCCATACGCTATCCCAACGGTTGGTGCTATTGTTTGTGATGGTATAATTACATATCACAAAATAATCGGCGAAACTATAATTCCATGTATAGGTTTCCAGATGTACATCGGCTCCCAATGGATTGGTATGCTCCTGAATGGGGATGGTAGTTCCGGGCACTACCACATTTCTATCGGTGAAGTTAGTGATGAAATCTTGATGAGAAATTGCGTTGGCGCTAAACACCGTACTCGAAGGCAATTTTGATTTCTCGGTGATGGGCGAAGCTGCGGTAAATTCGTAGCCTGAGCCACCTGTAGAGTAACCTGAAGGATTATCAGTAGCCGCCGTTGATACCAAAGTTTGACCATTGACACGAGCTCCAATCCACAAACCACTTTCGAATAAATGCTCCACTCCGCTATTGATTGGATATTCCATGGATGGAGGCCCAGAGGTATTGTTTTGAACATTGGGCCGTCCAAGGGTGCCTACATTACTCATCATCAAACCAATTCGTCCCACGTTGGTAAAACGTTGTTGAAAGGTTTGTGCCATAAGCAACTCAGCGATAAATAAAAATAGTAATGGTAGTATTATTCTGCGCATATCTTTGGCAAATATAGGAATGTTGTTGGGGAATTGGCAGTGGCCGGTGTTTGGGTAATGGTGATTGATTAATTGAGAGTATTTAGTATTTAGTATTTAGTATTTAGTCGGGAGGCCTATTCAGCAAAACTCCCTGTAATATCATAACTGCCCCATCTGTGTAATCCGTGTAATCCGTGTCTTATCAAATCCTTGTAATCTGTGTACCTGCTATTTTTTCCCATTTCCATTCTTATATTTGACCTTTCAATACACAAACAAGAATTAATAGCCGCCTTGAAAATACGCTACCATTTCATTCAAAATTTAACAATAAAATTATATCCAATCTGGGGTTTGCTTTTGTTTTTTATCTTGAATGATTCATCTGCTCAAACTTTATCATTTTCTCACTTGGGTGTATCGGAAGGACTATCACAAAGTACCGTCAATACAATATTTCAAGACTCCAAAGGATTCATGTGGTTTGGCACCGCCGATGGATTAAATAAATATGATGGCTACCAAATTAAATCTTATCGCAACCAAGGGAATACCTCTACACTAAGCAATTATATTGGAGAAAAGATTGTGGAAGACGCCCAAGGTGACCTCTGGGTTAGTAGCCGTCATGGATTGAATAAATATGATCATCTCAAAGATCAATTCATGGAATTTTATCCTGGTGGTGATACTTCCTACTTCGACCGATGGATTGATGTATTAGGCATAGATAATGATGGAGACCTCTGGTGTTGGGATCGAAATAGAACCTTTTATCAATACCATATAAATACCGATGAGATTGAATCGATTAAGATGGAAGATGGGGAAAGCTTGTTTAGACAAGCCGTCATGGACAAAGACGGTAATATCTGGTATAATAATATGCATGGTATTTCCCGCTACAATATTTACAATCATCACTTCTCTAATTACCTCAACGAATATTTTATTTCAATAAATAAAAGCCCCTTGCTTGCAAGCCTATCCATTGATGAAGAAGGTATTTTATGGATGACGTCAAACCCTTTGGTCATATCGTTCGACACAAAAAAATTAGTACTCATTCCAAACAATTTAATTCAACAATTCCCTGAAGCGAAATGGAATACAGTGATAACACAAAAAGGTAAGGTTTGGCTTGGCACCTTAAACCTCGGGCTTTTATGCTATGATAAATTGAGCAGTACTTCTCATCAATACCAACAAAACAAAAATGATGGGGCCTCCATAGCATCCGATATCATTATGTCTATTTTCATCGACCGTTCGGAAAACATTTGGGTGTCAAGTGATGGATTTGGATTGAATAAATCCGATTTAAAACCTGCGAAATTTGCATGCTACCAAAGCACAACTAGTGATTGGAAGCTGAGTGCGAACTTTATCAAATGTTTCTTTGAAGATCCTGAACTTCGTATTTGGGTAGGCACACATGAAGGTGGAATAAATATTCTGGATTTCAAAAATCATCGATTGGATGTATTAAAGGATGCCTCCAATAAAGCCAATACCATTGCATGCATGGCCCGCGATTTAGAAGGAAAGTTACTTATTGGTACCGCCGAAGGCCTATATTATATTGATGAAAAAACATTTCATAAAACCTATATCCCCACCGACCGGGAAGGAGTGAATAATCCAGGAGACCATAAAATCCTAGATATTCTCAATACACAGGAACATACCACCTTAGTTTCTTCTGCTTTTGGAATATATGAAGCCGTTTACGAAAATCATCGAATTGTAAAAATAAAAGCGATACCTATTACTTTAGGTAATTTTATAGGCAGACTTTATCAAACTAAAGATGGCAAAATTTTCGCCGCATCAACCGAAGGTGCCTTTGTTAAAATATATTCTTATACCAATAATGTTTTTGTGAAAAAGTCAACTATCATTAACGGCATCAATGTTCGTTCATTATATGAAGACACAAAAAACAATTTGTTATGGATGGGGAGCGATAAAGGCTTAATTCGTTATGACCTGAAAAGCGAAAATTACACTTTCGTTAACGAAAAACAAGGATTGGCGAATACCCATCTTTATGGCTTACTCTGTGATTCATTAGGTCGTTTATGGGTGAGTAGTAATAAGGGAATCAGCATATATGACCCACGTACCGACAGATGCCGTAACTACGACATAAATGATGGATTACAATCAAACGAATTTAATTCAGGAGCCTACTTTAAGAGTAGATCAAATGAGTTTTATTTTGGTGGAATCAATGGTTTTAATGTGTTTAACCCATTACATATTCAAGATAATCAATACACACCTAATGTGGCTTTAACACGTTTTATGGTGAATGATGAAGAAGCGTTAAAATATGGGAATCCTGCCTATCTAAAAGACATTGTATTAGGCCCTTCATCAAATACACTTGCATTTGACTTTGCCGCGCTAGAGTTTACGCAACCAGAAAAAAATGAATATCAATACAAGCTGGCTGGAAATGATAAAGATTGGGTATATGCAGGAAATAAACATGCAGCACGTTATTCGAAATTAGCTCCAGGGCAATATCGACTCTATGTAAGAGCCTCAAATAATGATGGGGTATGGAGCTCCGACATTTTACTCTGCACCATCACCATTCAATCGCCATGGTGGCAAACATGGTGGGCAATTTTAATATTTGTCTTCTTCTTGGGGCTTGCTGTTTACAGCGTCTTCCGTCTCATTGTACACCGCAAACTGCAAGAGCAGAAACTTATCATCGACAAACAAAAAGCCTTAGAACAAGAACGCAGTCGTATATCTAAGGATATGCATGACGATTTGGGAAGTGGCTTAACAAAAATTGCCATCATGACGGAGTTGCTTAAATCGAAGGATAAGTCGGAGAATACCAATGCACAGATTGAGAAAATATCAAACACAACGCATGAGTTAATTGATAATATGAGTCAGATTATTTGGGCCATGAATCCAGAGAACGACCATATTGAAAATATACTTGGGTACCTACGTAAATTCACACTCGACTTTTTTGAAGACAGCAACATAAAATGCGTTTTGAATTTCCCGGAACATGCTACACATATTATTCTATCTCAATTTGAACGCCGAAATTTGTTTCTCATCATCAAAGAAACTTATCATAATATTTTAAAACATTCGGGTGCCACACTAGTAAATATTACGGTGACTTTAACATCAAAAAAAATCAAGGTAACAATAGAAGATAACGGTAAAGGATTCGAATTAAAAGATGCGATCAAACGCGGCAATGGATTAAATAATATGCAAAAGAGGATGAACGACTTAAATGGAATCTATCATATTCAATCCTCCATTGGGAATGGATGTATTACTACCTTAGAATTAAACAGCTTATAAAATACGTATTTCATGTTAGTATGAAATTCGAACCACTTTATTAATTTTACCAGTCCAGAATGACACCAATCAAAGTATCCATCGTAGAAGACAATCATGATATCCGTGGCGGATTGAAGATGATTATCAATAGTAGCCATGAGCTATTGTGCGAGCAGGTTTACTCGAATGCGGAGGATGCATTGAAAGACTTAATTGTGAACGAATGTGATGTGGTGCTCATGGATATCGACTTGCCTGGAATGAATGGAATTGAAGCCATCAAAAAGCTCAAGCAATCGTGTCCTCAAACTCAGTTTATGATGCTTACCGTTTACGAAGATGATGAAATGATTTTTAAATCACTTCAAGCAGGTGCTATAGGTTATTTACTTAAAAAAAGTTCGGCAACGCAAATTGTACAGGCAGTCATGGATTTGCATCAAGGAGGTTCGCCGATGTCGCCAGGCATTGCACGAAAGGTACTCAATGCTTTTACCTCACAGGCTCCAAAGCAGGAGCCCAATTATCAGGATTTATCGGAGCGGGAGAAAGAAATTGTGAACGGACTCGCACTCGGGTATCGATATAAAGAAATTGCCGACAATCTAAATATCAGTCCGGAAACCGTTCGTACGCATATTAGAAATATCTATCAAAAGCTCCATGTGCAATCGAGAACCGATGCTTTGAATAAGATATTCCGGTAAACATATATACCACGAAAATGGTATTGTTTGAGGCACTATTGGTTGCTAACTTGCACTATAAAATCAATAACCAAATGAACCCAACAAAATCAATCCCAACCACTCCATTTATTGAAAATCCGGCAATGAAAAAATTAATGGTAATCCTAGCTTTCTTCATGGTTGCTATAAGCTCCTATGCCCAAGAAAAGAAAGATTTATTCTATTATGAATCAATCTCCAATCCAAGTAAAACAGTCAACTTTGTGATTGGCTTCTATCCATCTTTCTATTCTTATGATGCTACTATCAACAATAATGAAGGTGCTTCTACGGTGAAGATGGCCATCATCAACAATTCATCAGATGACTATGTTTGGAAAAACTATCGCATCATTGTGCAATTGAGTACTGGCGAAACCTTTACAAACTATACCACTTCTACTGCCGAAGGGCAATATAGCTGTAAGTATATTGTTGCAGGAAAAGAAACGCATTATCAATATCTATGCTTTCACAAGCAATTCGACCCTAAGAAAATCACGAAAGTATTTTTAATGATTGATGATGCAATTTTTGAATTGGCCAATAGCAACGAATAAATGATTCACTAACTAATGAAGATTAAAAACAGCGAACTAAAATCGCTGTTTTTTTTATGTCTAATTCTTTCGTAAAATTGTGACGTCTTACCCATCAGGTTGGTTCGTATAACTCCTAAAAAAATCCATCATGGAACATCTCCCTTTTTATATCAGTATCGTATTTGGATTCACCACCTTGCTCACCGTCATATTATTTTATGTAGCTTCAAATAAATCGGGGACGGTGATGGCTGTATGTGCCATTTGGCTTGCATTACAGGCAGTAATTAGTCGCTCCTTCTTTTATACGGATACTCAATCAATGCCTCCTCGTTTCATTTTTTTAGTAGGCCCTCCACTACTCATGATATTGTTTTTATTCATCACTTCTAAAGGGCAACAATTTCTCGATCGGTTCAATCCAGAAGTGCTTAACCTATTGCATATTGTTCGTATTCCAGTGGAGTTGGTATTGTATTGGCTTTGTTTAGAAAAAATGGTGCCTCAGTTGATGACATTCGAAGGGCAAAACTTCGATATCCTTTCCGGTATTAGTGCCCCTATTATTTATTACCTAGCATATATCAAAAAGAGTATTGGTAAAAACGCATTGCTAATTTGGAATATCGTATGCTTACTACTCTTGCTAAATATTGTTTTCACAGCGGTTTTTTCAGCCCCCTTTCCTTTTCAAAAATTCGCATTCGACCAACCCAATATCGCAGTACTTTATTTCCCTTATGTATGGTTGCCATGCGCCATTGTGCCCTTGGTATTGCTCTCCCATCTCATTAGTATCCGCAGGTATTTTACCCAAACATCTCTATAACAAAATGCTCGATCCAAATCAGAAATATTGTAATGAAGAGAATCATGCCATTGATGCACCGGAGAAGGATTATCTGTACTTAAAAACCTCCCAAATATTGGGTGCAGGCAAAGGACTCTTCACCGCCATTCCTATATATAAAGATGAAATCATTTCGATTTTCAAAGGCGAACTCTTAAGCAATGCCGAAGCCAAACGCCGCGCCAAAGTGAGTGAAAATGGATATTTCATTATGATGCCCAATGGAGGGATTATGGATTCAAAAAATATAAAATGTTTTGCTAAATATGCCAATGATACCTTAGGAATGGTGAGAACCCGATTTAAGAATAACGCAAAAATATCATTGAATGAACATGATGAAGTATGCCTCGTTGCAATCAAAAAAATCAATGCCGGGGAGGAAATCTTTTGTGCCTACGGGGCAGCCTATTGGAAATCATCGCAATAGCCTTAAAATACTCATATAATAAACTGTTGATAACTCAATCAAATTTTAGTTGTGAGCACCTTGAATGCTGCTAAGTTTGTATTACACTAACCCCCTATTATCAATGAAAAATAAAATTATTATCGGAGGCCTCGTTGGAGGTATTGCCTTCTTTTTCTTAGGTTGGCTTATTTACGGCATTGTGCTTGATGCGTACATGAAGGAAAATTGCTCACAAACGGGAAGCAGGGAAATGGTCGACTACCTTTGGTGGGCGCTAATTTTAAGTAATTTATTGTATGGCTATTTGGTGGCTACCGTACTCGATTGGAGCAATAGCACTGGATTTATGCCTGGATTGGTGAAAGGTGCCATTCTTGGATTACTCTTCGCTATGGGAATCGATTTAAGCTTTTATTCCATGACCACTATGTATCATTCAGCTTCACCCATTATTGTGGATGTCATTGCAAACACCGTGATGTGGGGTATTGTTGGAGGAATCACAGGTTGGGTAATGGGAATGAATCCGAAATCGGCTTAAGCATTTCATCATTGATAAAAACATAAAATGTCGATTCGCTTTGCGGGTCGGCATTTTTATTTTAGAATAAATAATTACCCAAACAACTGCCTCGATTGCTTTACATTTGTTACCGTGAAAGCCATAACAAGAGTAGTTTGGATCTTATCGTTGGTAAGTTTATTTACCGATACTGCTAGCGAGATGCTATATCCAGTGATGCCTATTTATTTGAAGAGCATTGGGTTTTCTATGATTTTAATTGGGGTGCTCGAAGGTTTGGCAGAGGCCATTGCTGGATTAAGCAAAGGCTATTTTGGAAAACTTTCTGATAGCATGCAGCGTCGCGTTCCCTTTGTGCAACTGGGTTATAGCTTGAGTGCCATTTCCAAACCCATTATGGCATTCTTCACTTATCCGTTATGGATATTCTTTGCACGCACCCTAGATAGAGTAGGCAAAGGAATTCGTACTGGTGCGCGAGATGCTCTCTTATCGGCGGAGGCCATACCAGAAACAAAAGGTCGCATCTTCGGATTTCATCGCAGCATGGATACTTTGGGCGCAGTGCTAGGTCCAGCCATTGCATTGGCTTATTTGTAT
Source organism: Bacteroidota bacterium (assembly GCA_947492885.1). Taxonomy (GTDB): domain Bacteria; phylum Bacteroidota; class Bacteroidia; order UKL13-3; family UKL13-3; genus CAINMV01. The sequence continues at coordinate 18,909 of CANLPK010000021.1, read as the reverse complement.
TTTTATCCTGAGCGCTACCAACAACTATTTTATGTGGCACTAGTACCAGGGCTTTTGGCCATTGGTGCTTCCTTATATTTAAAGGAAAATAGATTAAGTGTTTCGGTTAAAAAAGATCGCCCAACATTTTTTTCATTTCTAAAATACTGGAAACAAAGTTCGGTTCCTTATCGCAAGTTGGTGGTTGGTTTATTGGCCTTTGCATTATTTAATAGTTCAGATGTGTTTTTATTATTAAAGGCAAAGCAAAGCGGATTGAGTGATACAATGGTAATAGGTATTTACATCTTTTATAATTTAATATATGCATTGGCAGCATTCCCAATGGGTATCATTGCAGATAAGATTGGATTGAAAAAGATTCTTGTCATCGGCATGGGATTGTTTGCCATTGTATATTTCGGCATGGGATTCTCCCCACCTATTTATATTTATTTTGTATTGTTTTTACTTTATGGCGTTTATGCAGCAGCAACCGAAGGCATCTCCAAAGCATTGATAAGCAACCTCAGTGCACCCAATGAAACAGCCACTGCTATCGGAACTTATTCAGCCTTTCAAAGCATTTGTGCGCTATTCGCAAGCACCATTGCAGGTATTCTATGGACACAAGCCGGGATGTCCGCTACATTTATTGTTACGGGGATTGCGACCGTATTGGTAATCATTTATTTTGTGGTGGTGGTGGATTGAAGGTTTTGGTAACTTGAGTTAAATATCATAAGATTATTTTCCTGATTAGTCAAAGTATTCCTATTCTTCCTATTTTTGATTTATGAACGATACGTCCCATCATGATGATAAATTCGGAAAAATGATTTTCGCTTCTGTATATCCGCTCTATCTTACAAAAGTAGAAAAGAAAGGGAGAACAAAAGCTGAATTGGACCAAGTGATTTCATGGCTTACTGGATTTGACATAACGAAACTTCAAAAACAAATTGATGAAAAAGTAACTTTTGAAAAGTTCTTTCAATTGGCTAAGTTGAACCCGAATGCGCACCTCATCACTGGTTTAATTTGTGGTTACCGAGTTGAAGAAATTGAAAACCCTTTAACTCAAAAAGTTCGGTACCTTGATAAACTTGTGGATGAATTGGCCAAAGGAAAAAAGATGGAGAAGATTCTAAGAGAAAGTTAAAACCATCGCAATTAAAACGAATTTAAAAAGTTAAAACTGCCCTAAGCTTCCACCTCTAATGTTTAAAAATCAAATCTTCAAACCAATGCTCCCTGTATTGCTGATACTAATTTATTTTAGCTCTTGCAATGCTCAAAATACTGCTCCTAATCAGTTTGAAGCGGTGAGCACTGCGAATAACAAAATCGGAATACCTAAAATTAAATCATCACAAGATTCAAATAAATACAATAACGTGATGTGTGGTTTGCAGGATAAAAATGGAAACCTTTGGTTCGGAACCTCCGATCAAGGGGTATATAAATTTGATGGAAAATTATTCTACCAATACACCATGCAGGATGGATTAAATAGCAATTGCATTTATTCCATCTTAGAAGATAAAAATGGAAATATTTGGTTTGGAACCACCAATGGTATTTGTAGAATCCAGAAGCAAGGCATCATTAGTATTTCAATACCCTCTAATATTAGGCCCATCATTGATAATAATCATTACTATACCAAGACATCAACGAAGAGTACCGTATGGAGTATCATGCAAGATAGTCATGGGTTGCTGTGGTTTGGAACGGGTGATGGTGTATACTGCTATGATGGATTCAGTTTCTCAAGATTCTTAGCCAACAATAAAATCATTAATAAAGATACTGTACATCTTAAAATGGTATCAGATATCATAGAAGATAAGAATGGGAATATTTGGTTTGCATCAGGCATGCCTCCTGGTTATGAAGGCTTGTGCAGATATAATGGCAAAATGATTGAACGATTCAAACCTAAGAATGAACACTGGATTAGAAATATGGTGGAGAGTGAAAATGGTAAATTTATTCTTGCCACACGAAACTCAGGAATTGTAGGTTATGATGGAAATTCATTTAGCAATTATAGCCAGCCTAAAGATTTAGTGAATGGCTCCTTAAATGCTATCATGGAATCGAGCGATGGCCGGTTATGGGTTGCCTCCGATTATGGGAAATATATTGAAGATACACTCGGAGGATTACGGTATTCAAACATCCCAGAGAATAACAAATCAGAATTAACCTTTACCAAGATTAATAACAAATCGGTCTACTTTATTTTTGAAGACAAAGACCATCATATCTGGTTTGGGAATAGAGGCAATGGCTTATCAAGATATGATGGCAAAACCATTACATTGTTCTCTGAATAAAATAATAATTACTCAAAAAGGCAATTGTTATACTATTACAAGAATTTTCCTAAGCAATCGTCGTCTTCTATATCCCTTTTAAATTTACTTATCAGTTTTTTTTATTTCATCTTATTTTTTAATGCGCAATTCAATCGATTGTAGTTTTTTATTTAAGTATGCTTTTAGGCAAAACGGTAGCCATTCATGGAATGCTTAATTACCTGATGGCTAATTCGGTGCGCTTTGCTCCAAGAACACATGTGGTAATGCTCACCACTAAAATTAAGGACAAAGCACAATATCTTGAATAGCGATTTACTTATAAATTTGTACTTTGCCATCAACTGAAATGACAAGTACAAATGATGAAAATAATTGATTTACCTTTCAATAAATTAATTGGGCTGAGCAATTCGAATGATGATGGATATATCTTAAAGTTAAATGAAGATATTAAATACACCAATCATATTGGAACAGTACATGCGAGCGCCTTGTACGCTTTAGCAGAAGGCACTTGCGGTGAGTTTTTACTTACCAACTTTCCAGAATATAAAGAGGTATTAGTCCCTGTCGTTAGAAAGGCAGCGCTGAAATACAACAAACCGGCAATAGGACGAATATCTTCCACAGCAATAATTACTGATGATACAAAAGAAAATATCAAGGAGCAATTATCATCAAGAAATCGTGCCATTATCAAAATAAAAGTCGATTTAGTTGATACAAATAAGGTAAATGTGATGACTGCTGATTTTGAATGGTACGTTTCAAGACACTTCAATTAAAATTGCTACCAAACTTCCTTTTTTAAATGAATCGGGGTGTCATTTATCCTCAGAATCCAATAACAATTTTATTTTCTAGACTTTATTTAACAAATTAGATCCTCAATGTAACAATAGTTACGAACGGCTGGATATACAATAACTAATTTCGAGACAAATTATATTCAACCATGACCAAATTATTTGCACTTATTTTTAGCGTTTTATTTTTAAGCGTTTCTGTTTCTTCACAAACTTCACCTTTCGGAATTTACCTAGAACCTGTTAATATTTCAGGCCTAGGTGGAATACAAGCATTTGCATTTGGTCAGCATAAAGGAAAATGGCTTATCGTTGGAGGTCGTTTGGATGGCTTGCACCGCAGACAGCCATTTGCGGCGTTTGATGTAGCTGGTAACAACAATCAATTAATCGTTATCGATCCTGTATCGAAACAAAAATGGACAGCACCGTTAACGTCACTTTCAGTTGCGTTGCAAGAACAACTAAGTGGCACCAATATGGAATTTCATCAGGAAGGAAATTACCTTTATATCATTGGAGGATATGGTTATAATACAGCAACAGCATCTAGGTTAACTTTCAATCAACTAACAGCTATTGATGTTCCGTCTGTAATAAGTGAAGTAATGGCTGGCACATCCTTCTCAAATAGTATTAGGCAAATTACAGATGCTCAATTTGCTGTAACTGGAGGTCACTTAAAAAAAATAAATAATACCTTCTATCTAGTAGGCGGCAATAAATTCGATGGGAATTATAACCCAATGGGAAACCCTACATACACACAAGTGTATACTAATTCCATAAGAAAATTCAATATCACCGATGATGGCACAAATATTACCATCTCACATCTTCCAACAATTACCGATGCGACGAATCTACATCGTAGAGATTACAATGCTGTTCCTCAGATATTACCTAATGGTGCCGAAGGAATTACAGCATTTTCAGGTGTATTTCAATTAACAGTTGACTTGCCATTTTTAAATTGCGTAAATATTGATAGCAATTCCTACGTTGTTAATAATTCATTCCAACAATACTATAACCATTATCATTGCGCTGTACTGCCAATTTATTCCTCATCAAAAAATGAGATGCATAATATATTCTTTGGTGGTATAGCTCAATATTATGATAGTGCCGGAGTGCTTACTCAAGATAATAAGGTTCCCTTTGTAAAAACCATTGCACGTGTTACCCGAAACGCTTCCGGCGTTATGACGGAATATAAACTACCAGTTGAGATGCCAAGTTTGTTAGGGGCAAGCGCTGAATTTATTCCAATTACCACTGTTCCACAATTTAAGAATGAGGTAATTAAACTCGATTCTCTAACAAATGACAGTACATTAGTTGGTTATATTTATGGTGGAATAAGCAGTACTGCAGCAAATATATTTACTACCAATACAGGCACACAAAGTAGTGCCAGCAGTCAAATTTTTAAGGTTTATGTAACAAAAAATGCGTTGAATGGAATTCATACTCTTAATGAACAAAGTACAGGCACCTTAAAAATGCAAGTACTACCCAACCCGAGTGATGGTGATTTTATGGTTAAATTTTATTTACAGAAAAACACCGAAGCTAAAATATCGCTTTATGATATGGATGGAAAACTCATTGATTATGTTATTTTGACCAATTTAATCGCTGGAGAAAACACCTATCAAAGAAGCATCAAGAGCCTTGATTTGATTGGCACATTTATGATAACAATTGAAACTCCCTATGAGAAGGCTATTCAAAAAATCATTCTCAAACATTAATAAAATCGATTGTTAATAATATTTAATCGCGCCTTCAAATCCAGGTTATATTAATGAAATAATTGTGCTGATTTTGGAAATTACAATACTAATGAGCTTGAAATTCCAAAGAAACATCCGAGAGAAAAAAAGGCAACTCCCCTTTGACTTAATTTCATTATTCATCATTTACTTGACCAATATCATTTTTAACAATTGGTAGATTTTGTTTATTTGTAAGTCGTAACCAATTACTAAAATCATGAAATCATCCTTACTTACTTCCATCATATTACTTTTCGTTACTCTTGGTTTTTCTCAAGATGTTAAACGTTGTGAGAATTCAGAACCTTCCTATATCAATCGCATGCCCGGCTTTTATATAACCGAATGTAAAAACAGCGATTATAATAACGCTGAATTTATATACTATTCGGCCGGGAAGGCAATAAAGATTAATAAAGGTGGCAAATACTATAATATTTGGTACACCAAGAGTGCTACCGAAACACAAAAGTTTAGTAGCGCTCAAATAAATCAGAACTACTACAACGCAATTGTTAAGATTAAAGGCACCGTTTTAGATGATAAAAAAACGATGTTCTCTGCAAGTTTGAATGGTAAAGAAATTTACATACAAGTTCATACTGCTGCCAATTCCACCGATTCGAAAAGCTATAGAGTAGAAATCTTAGAAGTTGAATCCATGCAACAAGCAGTAACCATAAATCTGGAAGAAGCAATTGAAAAAGATGGAAAGGTGACACTTTATGGTATCCTCTTCGATGTAGGCAAATCAGATATCAAACCTGAATCAGACATCACATTGAAACAAATTACAGATTATCTAACTCAAAATCCTACTGTGAAAATTATAGTAGTAGGCCATACCGACAATACGGGTTCATACGCTAGCAATATCACCCTCTCAAAAGCTCGGGCTGAAAGCATTAAAAATTATTTAATTACCAAGGGTAAAATTGATGCCTCTCGATTAATGTCGGAAGGTGTTGGCTCACTATGCCCTGTAACCACCAATGCTACAACCGAAGGCAAAGCCTTAAATAGAAGGGTGGAAATCGTTAAGCAATAAGGATATTTAGCTATTAAACGCATTGCAATTCAATCTCAAAAGTTGCAATGAAAATGAAACATTATTTTTTTCTGATTACAAGGTTTTTTGAAAAATTGAAATGATATTTGCTCCATGCAAAGGAAATTTTCTTTTACAAAACCTTTTACGTTGTTTTTAGTCGCTGCGCTCTTTACGCTCCTCACTGGCTTCCTTGTCATCCCAAATTCAACAGATAATAATTTAGGAATTGAGCTTAGAAAACGCAAACCTAAAAAAAGAAAATATCCCATCGAATGGGTTTCAATTCCTGCAGGAACATTTACCATGGGAAGCCCTAAAAGTGAGGCCGACCGTGACTTTTATGAAGAACCCCATCAAGTCACCTTAAGTGCTTTCAAGATTAGCAAATACGAAATCAGCTTCAAACAATACGATTAATTTTGCGATTCTACCCATCGCGAGAAACCCAAGGATGAAGGCTGGGGGCGCGGCAACCGCCCTGTGATAAATGTTAGCTGGGAGGATGCACAGGCCTTCGCCGAATGGATGGGATGCCGATTACCTACAGAAGCCGAATGGGAATATGCCACGCGTGCAGGCACTACCACTCCGTTCAATACCGGAACTTGCCTAACACTCAAAGAGGCCAACTTCAATGCAACGATTTCATATCCTGGCTGTACCATTGATAAATTCAGGGAAAAAACAAAACCCATTGGAAGCTATGCACCCAATGCATGGGGACTCTATGATACGCATGGGAATGTATGGGAATGGTGTAACGATTGGTATAATTACTATACGAGTGAATCAAAAACCAACCCTACAGGTGGACCTAAAGATAGCAATGGCAGTAAAGTAATGAGAGGGGGTAGCTGGCGCACCCTAGCATACGAATGCAGAAGTGCTACCAGAGGATACGGTGATACAAAATTCAGTTACCTGCTTTTGGGATTCAGGGTGGCGATGAATGAGTGAGAAGACAAGAGACAGAAGTCTGGAGAATAGTATGATAAAAAACTATAACAAATCAAAATAATAGTGGAAATTGAACCAATACCTGCTGATTGCCTCATCGAATAAACACGAGTTTTTAAGGCGACTATTGAAACCACGTATAGAGCGTGGAGCGAACCTGAACATCTCATTAATTGGTGGGGACCCAAAGGTTTTACAAATACATTTCATGAGTTTGATTTGAAACCTGGAGGCAAATAAAAACTCACCATGCACGGACCCGAACAAGGGCATTATAAAAACGAATCTGTGTTTACTAAAATTACCCCTCCCCTTCATATTGCTTGGTATCGAATTAGCAATCCATTATTTCGTGTGGCTGAATATTTTTCTAAAGTAAATGAAAACGATACCAAAGTAATTTTTCAGATGATTTTCGAAACTGCCGCCGAATGCAATAAAATCAGGCCCTATGCACCTGAGAAGAATGAAGAGAACTTTGATAAACTTGAAATGGAATTATTAAAAATGCAAGCGATGAATTAAAAATTATTTTACAATTCACTTCATTCAATAAACACAAAAGTAGTAGTCTCACAAATTATTCTAAATTTACATCGTTCAATTTAGAACTCATACCGCAATGACTAAACAAAGCAAAAAGCAATTAACCAAATCTCAACAGAGCGAATTGCTTACAACTTTAAAAAATCGTTTTGAGAAAAATAAGCAACGACACGTTGGCATCGATTGGTCTATAGTTCAGGAGAAGCTGGAATCATACCCAGATAAATTATGGTCGATTAATGAAATGGAAATAACTGGTGGAGAGCCCGATATCATTGGATATGATAAAAAAACAAAAGAAATAACTTACTGCGATTGCGCATCAGAAAGTCCACAAGCTAGAAGAAGCTTATGCTACGACGAAAAAGCCTTGGATTCAAGAAAAGAAAACAAGCCTAAAGATAGTGCACTTCATTTGGCCGAAAACATGGGTATCGATATTTTATCAGAAGCTGATTATAGAGCATTGCAAGAGCTCGGTAATTTCGATTTGAAAACTTCCAGCTGGATTGTAACACCAGCTAATATTAGGAAATTGGGAGGTGCTCTCTTCTGCGATAGAAGATATAATCAGGTTTTTGTTTATCACAACGGAGCCGAATCCTATTACGCAGCACGCGGTTTCAGAGGCAAAATTAAATTCTAAAATATTCACACATTTTTTCAAAATACAATTCATGACCAAAAGTAGCCCCAATCCTAAAGTAGATTTCTATTTTAACAAACAAAGTAAATGGCAAGATTCATATAAGAGACTAAGAGAACTTACGCTCGAATGTGGCTTGATTGAAGAACTAAAATGGGGAGTACCTTGTTATACTTTTAATGATAATAATATCGTACTCATCCATGGATTCAAAGATTATTGTGCCGTACTATTTCATAAGGGAGTGCTATTGCAAGATGCCGAAGGATTGTTGATTCAGCAAACAGAGAATGTACAATCGGGACGGCAAATGCGATTCACCGCATTAAATGAAATTTCAAAACTTGAAAAACAAATTAAAGCTTATATCTATGAAGCCATAGAAGTAGAGAAAGCAGGACTAAAAGTAACCTTGAAAAAACCTACTGAATTTAAAATGGCAGAGGAGTTTAAAATAAAGCTAGATGAAATACCTGAATTAAAAAAAGCTTTCGAATCATTAACTCCTGGCCGGCAAAGAGGATACTTGCTTCACTTTGCCGCAGCCAAACAAGCCAAAACCCGTGAAAGCAGAGTAGAAAAGTGGATACCCCAAATATTACGTGGCAAAGGGCTAGAGGATTAATTAGTGACCTGAATCTAACCCATAATCTCTAATAAAATTTCCATTCCTAAAATATAATTACTTTCGCACATACCTAATCGAACCACATAATGAAACGTTTTTCTACCTTATTTATAATCTTCTTTATTTTCATAATTAATATCCAGGCTCAGATCACTGAGAAAAATTATAAAATTTATTCAACTAAGTTAGGCAAAGAAGTAACACTTCAAGAAGTCATCGACGATATGACGAATTACGATATCTTGTTTTTTGGAGAGGAACATAACGATTCAACGGGTCACTACTTAGAGAAGCAAATCTTTGAAATGCTTTACAAACAATACAATTCGAACCTAGCCCTTAGTATGGAAATGTTTGAACGCGATGTTCAACCCGTGATGAACGAATACTTGAAAGGATATATTCGTGAAAAGAATTTCAATAAAGATGCTCGCATTTGGAGCAATTACCGCGATTACAAACCACTCATCGAATTTGCTAAACTCAACAAGCTCGATGTAGTATGTGCCAACGCTCCAAGCCGTTATACCAATATGGCTGGCCGATTAGGACAAAAATCATTAATGGAATTACCCAAAGATTCGAAACGTTTTTTTGCTCCGGTACCTTATGATACTGCTTCAGGTAAATATTTCGAAAAACTCGATGCACTTTCTGGGCATAGCAGCACACCAGCTACCGACACATCCAAAGCAAAAGCGCCAGTGATGAGTATGGGGAATTTTAATTTGGTGATGGCACAGTCGCTATGGGATGCCACCATGGCCTATTCAATAGCTGAATATCACAAGCAAAATAAAGGAAAAAAGATGATGCAAATAAATGGACGCTTTCACAGCGATGAAGGTTTTGCTGTGGTAACCCAACTTAAAAAGTACAGTCCGAAAATGAAAGCGATGGTTATTTCTACTGGTCCCGATGAGAGCTTCTCCAATATCAACTGGAAACAATTTAAAGGATTGGGCGATTATGTCATCATCACCGACCCATCGGTACCCACTACTTATAAGAACTAACTCTTATCGAAGGAATCGCTGATCATAACTATAACCAGCGAAAACACCCACGCCTCCTGTAATATTGGTAAAGACCACATTGGGCTCTGAGAAGGGCCCTCCGCCTGAGTTCTGAATGCTTTGATGGTACAAATAATATTCACGAGTTACATGCATTAATCGAAAATCCATGATTCGAATTTCATCTGGACTCATCAATGGGTAATATCCATAAGCCTCCATGCTCTCACTAATATATTTTCCATCACTATTAAAGTAGGTACCAAAATCTTCACTGCCCGACGATTGTAATAACTCTTCTGCAACAGTATCAATTGTGAGTACATAGGCTTCGAATTTAAAGTAGTCGTCTTGTCCGAAAGGGTCGTCAAAATTAAAACTAAGATTATATATCGAATCGCCAAACTGTGATTTCACCAAGGTATAACTTATATTTTTCAAGGGCACAATACTCGGAATCTTGGTGCTTGCTGTTGCCTTCTTTCCATCGGGAGTGCTTACCTCTAATTGGTAAGTTTTCCCAGCAATTATTTTATACATATTACTATCAATATAATAATACGCATAGCTTAACTTATCAAAACTTGGAAAAAATTTCAAGGTTGCTGAACTTACTCCATCCGAAATTTTCACCGTTGCATTAACTACATTATTAACGTCATTATAATTACTATTATAAGCCGATTTGCTCATGTTAACATATACTACTACTCCGCTATCCTGCGGACTGATATAACTATGAATAACCAAGGTAGGTTTGTATTCGGGAAGGGCAACTTCTGCGTCTTTGGTGCAACCTGTAAGAATGGCCACCGCAACGATTAGATATATTTTAAAAATGTTTTTCATACTGCTTTTTAGACTTAGAATTTGAAGGAATAAGTTACTGATGGTAAAACCGGGAAGATGGAAACTTGTTTCAATACTGTTTTTGAAGGGTCCTTCTTACTTTCTCCGATATAATAGAAATAAGGATTGGCTCTATTATATAAATTATATACACTCACTTCCCAGGTTTGATCCCAGTATTTCAGCTTCTTATGAAATTGCACACCAATATCCATTCGGTGATATGGTGCCATACGAAACTCATTGCGCCCACCATACTGATCGATATTATAGGAAGGAACACTTCCTGGCATTCCCCACATATTGTATGGCGATTGATGAGGTATTGCATTTTGAGTACCTATTGGCAACGTGATTGCATTGCCTGTTCCATATACCCATACCGCACTTAATGTAACATGATCATTCAATTTGTAAATTCCTACTACCGAAATATCATGACGACGATCGTAACGTGCCCAAAATTCCTTCCCATTATTCAAGGAATCAAACTGCAGGCTGGTCCATGATAGGGTATAACCAATCCAACCAGTAAACTTCCCAGCCTTCTTTTGAATGAAGAGCTCCGCGCCATAGCTGGTAGCATTCCCAGAGGTTACCTGACTCTCCCATGTTTTTTGATTTCCAGTATTGCTGCTAAAAGGATCGTCAAGCACAGAGATAAAACTTGCTCCTTCTTTATAGGCAATTACATTCTTCGAAAGTTTATAATATCCTTCAAGTGAGATAGCATAATCCTCTTCCTTATATTCTAAATCCTTAAAAAAACCACCTGCAATTTGTTGAGATGTTTGAGGTTTCACAAGTTGGGTTGCAGGCACCCATAAGTCGGTTGGCAAGCCAGCACCTGTATTGGAAATCAGATGCAGGTATTGATTCATGGTACTGTAACCAAACTTAAACGACAAATCGGGCTTTATCAAATAACGGAAATTAAATCGAGGTTCTGGCTTCGTAAAAACTGTTTGACCTACGATATAATTCGTTAAACGCATACCTGCATTCATCTTTATTTTACTATTCATCTCATAATCATCTTCAATATAAAGTGCACTTTCCAATGCATAGAATTTTTTGGTATTCGATAAATTAAAATTTGCATCCTTCACAGTAACCGCTTGTGGAGTAAAGGTATGATATGTACTCATGAGCCCTGCACGTATATGATGACGGGGGTTGGGAATAAATTCAAAATCATACTTTACCGCTGCGTCATTTATGCCTGAGAATAACTTCAACGTAAAAACTTCCTTATTATTTGTCTCGGTAGCTGTAACGTCAAAATTATAGATGCTATAAATAGCCGATAAATTACTAAAGATACGTGGCCCAAAAATATGATTCCAACGCAGTGTAGATGTTTTGTTTCCCCATGCGATACTTGCTTTGGTGCTCGAAGTTGAAGATGCGATAAACTTTGCATAGAATACATCTCTTCCAAAATATCCACTCAAATACAAACGATCTTTATCGCTCAGGGTATAATTGAGTTTCACATTCATATCATAAAAATAGTAACCGCCTTTGGTATCTTGTGGCAAGAAGGGTTGAATAAGTAAATCAACGTAGGTACGTCGAGCGGAGATGATAAATGAAGACTTATTTTTAATTAAAGGTCCTTCAAGAGTCAATCGTGAAGAAATTACGCCCACCCCTCCTTCTCCATGAAACTTTTGTTTATCACCATCTTTCAATCGCATATCTAAAACACTGGAAAGCCTGCCACCGTAGCGTGCAGGGAAGCCGCCTTTGGTGAGCTCAATACTTTTTAATGCATCTCCATTAAAAACTGAGAAAAATCCAAATAAGTGAAATGCATTATAAACATTGGCATCATCGAGGATAATTAAATTTTGATCAGGGCCCCCACCACGCACATATAAACCACTATTTCCTTCTCCCCCTTTTTGAACACCAGGCAATAACTGAATCACTTTAAATACATCCTTTTCTCCAAATAACGCAGGTAATTCCTTCACTGTCTCCACCGGAATTTCAATTCTACTCACCCGCGTATCATTCGCTACTTTATTATTTTGACGGCTGGCAGAGATTTCTACTTGCCCCAATTCTTTTCCTGCTTCTTCCAACTCAATATTATAGGTGATATTATGATCGAGATAAAAGTTGAGTACCTTGGGAGCATATCCTAGAATTCTAACGATCAGTTGCACGCTATCCTTTTTCATGGTGAGGGTATAGAATCCAAAACCATTGCTATTGGTGCCCACATTTTGCTTGATATTAGCTACCTGCACTCCAATAAGTGTTTCCTTACTATTTTTATCGGTGATAAAACCACTGATCGTAAACGTTTGTGCCTGAGAGAAGGCAACGAATAACAACAAGATGAATGATGCAATAAATTTGATTAATTTCATAAAGGGGCAAAAGTACTAGTTTGGTTTTTGTAACAAGAAGATTGGGCAATAATACGCTAGACGATACTTTATGGCAAAACGTTGGACAATAATATGACTCAACTTTTATACACGAGGGAGGGAAAATCGAATAAAATAAAAGATAGAGAATGGCGTTGGCGAATTGTTGCAAATTCACGACCTAAATCTAAATCCTTACTCAATATGAGAAATGACTACATTATCCATCATATCTCATTTCCCTAAACTTTAGTATTTTTACCAACGATATGTTAAATGGCAATTATCTTTATTTCATTAGCCATTAACCAAACATAAATAATTTCCTTTTTGTAAAATGATTATAGAACCTAAAATACGCGGATTCATTTGTCTTACTTCACATCCAGCAGGTTGTGAGAAAAACATTCAAAATCAAATTGAATATGTAAAGTCGAAAGGCAATATAAATGGGGCTAAGAAAGTACTCGTTATTGGAGCTTCTACCGGATTCGGTATGGCTTCTCGCATCTCTTCCGCCTTTGGCTCAGGTGCATCAACCATTGGTGTGTTTTTCGAAAAACCCCCACAAGAAGGAAAGCCCGCTTCACCAGGATGGTACAATAGTGTGGCATTTCAAAAGGAAGCAGCCAAAGCAGGATTATATGCTAAGAGTATCAATGGCGATGCCTTTTCAAGAGAAGTAAAAGCGAAGACAATTGAATTAATCAAGGCTGATTTAGGCACTGTTGATTTGGTGATTTATAGTCTTGCCTCACCCGTTCGTATGAATCCGGAGACAGGCATTTTACATCGTTCGGTATTGAAGCCAATTGGACAGCCATACACAAATAAAACGGTCGACTTCCATACAGGCGTTGTTTCTGAAATAACCATCGAACCATGCAACGAAGAAGATATTGCCAATACCGTTGCGGTAATGGGTGGCGATGACTGGTCGCTTTGGATGGATGCCCTGATGAATGCTGGAGCACTTTCTGAAAATGCAATGACCGTGGCGTATTCTTATATTGGCCCATCGCTAACCGAAGCTGTGTATCGTAAAGGTACCATAGGTCGTGCTAAGGATCATTTGGAAGCTACCGCATTTAGCATTGCCGACAAAATGAAAGCAATCCACGGACAAGCTTTTGTATCGGTAAATAAAGCATTGGTAACTCAGGCGAGTTCGGCCATTCCAGTTATACCTTTATATATTTCTTTATTGTATAAAGTGATGAAAGAAAAACAAATTCACGAAGGCTGTATCGAACAAATTCAACGTTTGTATAGCGAAAGATTATTTACAGGAAATAAAATCGATACTGATGAAAAAGGTAGAATACGTGTAGACGATTGGGAAATGCGCACCGATGTGCAAGACGATATTGCAACACTTTGGCCTCAAGCAAACACCGAAACACTTCCTGTATTGGGCGACCTTCTTGGTTATAAGAGTGAATTTTTAAAACTCTTCGGATTTGGATTCCCTGAAATTGACTATACAAAAGACATACAGGAAAACTTGGAAATGCCTGGTCTGGTGAGCTTATAAGCCTTTTATTTTAGCTTGAGTTTTGTGATTTAAAACAAATTCAAATTTTATTTCAAGTCGAAAATTTCCAAACGATTTATTATTGATTTTAAATGAAAATTTGTAACTGTTAATTCCGAAGACCAACTCCGAACAGGGGCGATACTGAAAAGCCTTACGAGTAAGAAATTTAATAACTTAATCATAAATTAAATAAAAATGTCAAGCATCAGACTTGGAGATATTGCTCCTGATTTCACAGCACAAACTTCTATGGGTGAAATTCATTTTCACGAATGGCTTGGAAATAGCTGGGGGATTTTATTCTCTCACCCTGCCGATTATACACCGGTATGCACCACCGAATTGGGTACAGTAGCAAAATACAAGACAGCCTTCGAAAAACGTGATGTGAAAGTGATTGCACTCAGTGTGGATGGGTTGGTATCGCATGCCGATTGGATCAAAGACATCAATGAAACACAACATACCACTGTGAATTTTCCAATCATTGCCGATGAAGATCGCAAAGTATCTATGCTCTATGATATGATTCATCCCAATGCCGATGATAAAATGACCGTTCGTTCGGTTTTCATTATTGGCTCGGATAAGAAGGTAAAACTAATCATCGTGTATCCGGCATCTACAGGTAGAAATTTCGAAGAACTACTTCGTGTAATCGACTCTTTGCAATTAACTGCCAACTATAAAGTAGCAACTCCTGCTAATTGGAAAGATGGAGAGGATGTAGTAATAGCACCTTCAATTACAGATGAACAAATACCTGCGATGTTTCCAAAAGGGTATACCAAAATAAAACCTTACCTGCGCCTAACGCCACAACCTAATAAATAATATTCCTAAAAAGGCTGATGAAAAATCAGCCTTTTTTTTTACCTGATTTTTTTAAAAGCAGGTTGTTAAGAATCCTAAAGCCACGCACTATGTAACCTAGGTTACCGTTCAGGCACCTTATCTGGCTTAATTTTGCGCACACATTAACGAACCAAATCTCATTCATGAAATATATTATAGTTGGAGCTGTTGCAGGTGGAGCAAGCACTGCAGCACGCTTACGTCGCCTAGATGAAAAAGCCGATATCATCATCTTCGAAAAAGGAGCATATATATCATACGCCAATTGTGGACTACCCTATTATATAGGCGATGTTATAAAAGATAGAAATGCATTATTTGTTCAAACAGCAGCAGCATTTAATCAGCGTTTCAATATTGATGTAAGAACACTTACCGAAGTGATAGCTATCAATCCTGAAGCGAAAACAATCACAGCACATAATCAAAATACTGGAGAAACTTACGAAGAGACCTATGATAAACTAGTACTCTCACCTGGTGCAGAGCCTATTCGACCGCCGCTTCCAGGAATTACCAACGAAGGCATTTTCACCCTGCGCAATGTAGCCGATACCGATTATATCAAAAGTTTCGTGCATCAAAAAGAAGTGAAGAAAGCCGTGGTAATTGGTGCCGGATTTATAGGATTGGAGATGGCCGAAAACCTTCACGATCTTGGCTTAGAAGTGAGCATCGTGGAGATGGGAAATCAAATATTGGCGCCTCTCGATTACCCTATTGCTGCCATCGTACAACAACATATTCGTTCGAAGGGAGTAAATTTATTATTGAATAATGCTGTCACTGCTTTTGAAAAGACGCCTTCCGGAATTCAAGTAATTTTAAAAGATGGAGCACCCGTTGACGCCGATATCGTAATCCTCTCCATCGGCGTAAAACCCGATACAAGACTTGCTGCCGCTGCAGGCTTAAAGCTTGGAGATGCCCGTGGAATTTGGGTAAATGAATACTTGCAGACATCCAATCCTGATATTTATGCTGTAGGTGATGCCATTGAATTTAAAAACGCAATCACTGGACTATCCATGAACACCTATCTCGCCGGACCAGCCAATAAACAAGGCCGTATCTGTGCTAATAATATGGTTATGGGTAACAAAACAGTGTATCATGGAGCCATCAATACTGCCATCGTAAAGGTATTCGATATGACGGTTGCTACTTCAGGTATGGCTTCTAAAAGTTTAGTAAAAGCAGGAATTCCTCATCATGTTTCAACCACACATAATGGATCGCATGCTGGCTATTATCCTGGCGCTAAACAAATGAGCATTCAAATTGCATTTGCACCCGATGGCACTTTACTAAGTGCGCAAATCGCCGGATTCGAGGGGGTAGATAAAAGAATTGATATTCTCTCCTCCGTTATTCAACGACAAGAATCAATTGAAGAATTGGTGGAATTTGAACATGCCTATGCTCCACCCTATTCTTCGGCAAAAGACCCTGTGAATATGGCAGGGTTCGTTGCTGAAAATATTCTTACTCAAAAATTAAAAGTGTTCTATTACAATCAGTGGGACCTAATCAAATCGATAGATATTTTATTGGATGTTCGATCAAAAGAAGAATTTGAAGCAGGGCATATCGACAATGCTATCAATATCCCCATCGACGATTTAAGAAGTCGAATGAATGAAATTCCTAAAGACAAAAATATTTTTATTTATTGTTTGGGTGGACTGAGAGGTTATTTAGCACAACGTACCTTAACACAAAGTGATTACAAGAAGGTGTTGAACCTATCGGGTGGGTATCAGTTATGGAAGGCCATTCAGTTAGAACAGGAAGCCTTGGCACCAAAAACCTTATTGGCAAGCAATTAAGGAATTCGTAAGTCATTTCTAAAGAGTTCAATAGGGTTATTATCTATATTTAACGATCTTTAATATTAGACTACTCCACACTTTTGTAAGAATCGACAACGATCGAAATTATTGATTTATTATAGTCTTCGAAATCAACCTTTGCTTGTACCTAAGCTGAACTAATTAAACAGGCACAAATCAATATATAATGCTCTAAAAATCAACCTTTCACCTTGAGGAATATTGAAGTATAACTTTTACTTCATTCTCTAAAACTATTTAAGCGATTCATGTTTCCATGCCTTAAATTATTTTGCTAACTCAATATATGTCCTATATTTGACAAAACAATCTAATTAAAAAAAGTCATGGCAACTGATTCAAAAAATCCTTACAACCTGCGCGGTGCGCTTCTTCGCCCAAGTGGCAACCAATCCTTCAATTATTATCTGATGCTTATCGATTTCGATTTGTCGTCAGCGCTTGATGGAAGTTTTGTTATTACTAACCCAGATGAAACAGGAAACACTTTAAACTACCAATACACTGGAGATGCTTCAAAGCTGATTGCCCCCATCGAAGGCAAACCATCTACTACTTCTTATTTCCCAGTTTATTTTAATCAAAAAATTGACGCACCCGATTTAACCGAAGGTGCTCAAAATTTATTTGTTGTATTAAAAGATTCAACTGGAAAAATCGTTCTAAGTACAGGCGACCCTTATTATCGTCATCCACCCATCGTTGAGGTAATTGATAACGCAATAAAAAACCCAGCACTTACACCTTATATGTGCAGTAGTGTTACACTTCAAAGCGCTACATCGAATACTACTAAACAGTTTGTGGTGGTGATGGTGAATAGCTATCAGTTTCAGGCAATTAATCCATTAATTATTACAAGTACTTCAAATTCCACAGGATATACTATTGTTGCGAGTTTTAGCAGCCCTACATCAAGTCATCCATACAATGGACCAATTGCAGCAGTAGGAGCTTGTGCAAATTCAGGACTTAATCTAACTGCAGTACAATGTGGCTCTGTGCCCAATGCGCCTGTGACTCCTCTTAATTGGAATCCAAATCCACCACCTGCGACAATTGATCCAATTATTTTTTAATATTAGTCCAATCTACTTTTAATATAAATATACGTTTTAAAGATTCGAACCAGTCAACAACAATTCAAATTGAATCGTTTATTCCTTTTCATCATAATTATTTGTTGCTTTCTTAAGGTGAAAGCAATTACAAATATTGATGCCGATACTATTCGAATAAAGCAGTTACTTTCCGAAGCTACCAAACTTCAACGAACGAATCAGGACTCCTCTTATGCTTTGGCTCAGGATGCATACAAACTCTCCGAGCAAATACATTTTGAAAAGGGTATCGGAGGAGCCTTGATTCGTATTGGTTCAATTTTATATACGAACGGCAGATTAGATACTTCATTACAAATCATTCAAAGAGCCCTCGCTATTAGGGTTAAGCTGAACGATTTCAAAGGAGCATCTGGTGCCTGCATTCTTCTTAGTTATATTTATGATTCTAAAGGGAAACGCGATTCAGCCTTCTATTCATTATACGAAGCTTTACGATTCAATAAAGCAGCAAAGGATTCGGTCAACATGGTGCAAACTTATGTGATGCTCGGCAATTTAAGTAATGAATATGGAGAGAATCAAAAAGCAGTAGAGAGTTATGAGAATGCTGCCACGCTCTCTATTGCAATGAAC
>CANLPK010000020.1 GCA_947492885.1 Bacteroidota bacterium | reverse complement strand
CATCAATGATTGGCATCTGACGTACAAGCTCAGCAGGATCGCTAGAGGCCATTTCCTGACTCTGTATTACATTTCCAATAGGAGTATAGCCATTGGTGAGCAAAAACTCCATGCTATCCTTCAAAAGTTTTGCCTCTTGAAAACGTGTTTCAATGGAATGAAATTTGTTAATTCCGCCCTTTACCTTAAAGCGTTGGTATTCGCCTTCAACCAAGAAATTGTACCTGATGAACCATTTTTTTCGGATGTCTTTGGGCTGATGGAAATCGGATTTTCCTGCCACTCTGCGGCACCCAAAATAAATTTCTATGTCTTTAAAGTTGGGTAGCATCAGCCTTGTATTTTGTCCCCTTTTGTCCCCTTTAACCGACAAAACCCTTATTAAATAAGGGTTTTGGACTGTATTGTAGCGGGGAGCAGTCTCGAACTGCCGACCTCGGGGTTATGAATCCCGTGCTCTAACCAACTGAGCTACCCCGCCTTAAATTTGCGGCAAAGGTATTGAATAAATCGCGCTATTCAAAATCTATTTCACTGTAATTTGGAGCTCGTACACATAACTATTTTTGCAACCTTATTCCATTGTTTGGTACTCATGGTAATTGTAATCCCATTTTATCATGAGAAAAATAATACCTAACCTCAGCTTATTCGTATTGATTTTATTGGGTTTTACACAAAAAACTCATGCCAATCATTTACTTGGAATGGATATTCAATGGAAGTCGGCTGGCAACGACACCTTCCTGATTACCATCACTGCCTATCGCCGATGTACCGATGGTGCCGATAATATTTCATACCCCAACTTCAGCATCACAAGCGATTCTTGTGCTTCTTCTAATGTGGTGCATTATGGTAGCGCCATATCCCATACCGTAGAAGATATCACCCCTATATGCCCTACAGCTCAAAAAATTTGTCCTTCAGCGGGCGGTTCCGGACAATCTACCGCACAGATTCCAATGGGTATTGAGCGACATATATGGATCTATAAAATTTATCTCGGAGATACCTTCGCCAATTGTTGCTGGTATAAAATAAGAACCGATATGTGTTGCAGGAACAGTAATATAACTACTGGTTATGCCGATGCAAATTTTTATACCGAATCATGGTTGAACCACTGTATTGCGCCCTATGATAACGGACCTGAATTTAGAAATCCACCCATCGCAATAAAATGCGCTGGACAAGATGTTTGTTATAACCAAGGGGTGTATGATGCCGATGGTGATTCGCTTTCATTCGCTATGGCTCCTCCGCTTGGAGGTGGATATAGTTCGCCATGGAGTTATAACTATCCGCTAACATGTTTAGGTGGTAATAATCCCAATCCGAATGCCAATCCACCAACTGGCTTTAACCTTGATCCACGCACTTGTGAAATGTGTTTCCGACCGATGCAGGTTCAAAATACAGTGATGAAAGTGATGGTTACCGAATGGCGTAAGAATGCTCAAGGTAAATATAAGGTGATTGGAAAAACGGCAAGAGACATGCAATTCTCAATTGTTCAAAATTGCAATAATAAATTACCAAGTCTGTCGGGCCCCTTTGCCTACGAGGCTTGTGCCGGGCAGGAAATATGTATCACCATCAATACCAATGACCAGGACCTCACCGATTCTACTAAAATAATATGGAATGAAGGAATACCCGGCGCCAACTGGAATGCTAATAATGGAACTGTGAAACGTGCTACTGGCACTTTATGTTGGACACCTACAACCAACGATGCCAGC
Organism: Bacteroidota bacterium; assembly: GCA_947492885.1. Lineage (GTDB taxonomy): Bacteria > Bacteroidota > Bacteroidia > UKL13-3 > UKL13-3 > CAINMV01. The sequence goes on along the minus strand of CANLPK010000020.1, from coordinate 32,651 downwards.
TCGCTTCCGCATTATTTTACTGCCAGCGCGAGCGATAACCATTGCCCTTTGGTTGGTGGAACTACCATAAGCTATAGTATTTTGGTGGCTGATAACCCAATAGCTACAAGGAAATTTCTAAAAATTAAAGAAGGGAAATATGTTGCCATCATCAATAAAGACAGTGCCAGTAAGAGCCATTTTGGAATCGTGTATATATACCAGCCTGTGAAATTGGGAAGGCCTTCATCTAATGCTGTTTTAAAAACTATAGGTAATCAGGATTTAATTAATTATACTTTTTACTTGCCCGATACAGGAATTTATATTTTTAAAATTAGTATTAAAGCGAGTGCCTGTATCACTTTATATTACGATACCATCGATACAAGAAAAATTATAAAAGGAATTGCAGTGAGCGGTAGCCTCTTCGAATCGATGGATTCTACTGGAATCAAAACAAAAAATGATATCGCAATTTCTAATACCCTAATCACCACCGTTCCTTTCTTCTGTGGCACTTATACCGACGATCAAGGAAGATATACTATGTATCTCGATTCAGGTACCTATATAATAAAACCGGCTTTATCAGAAACCATCTTAGCGGTATTTAAAAATTACACTTTCCCAATTGGAGGAACGCACACTATTAAAACAGATACCATCAAGCCAGATACCATCGGAATAAACTTTGCAGTCAACCTTTATCGAGTGCCTATTTTAGTTGTTGATTTTATTGAAGTGGGAATGCGCCCTTGTGTATCACATTATGGCTATTTTGATTATGCCAATAACGGAACAGAAGATGCCGAGAATGTAGAGATTGTTATGATACTTCCACCGAATACACAATTCTTAGGAGCAGATAGAAACTATACTTTAAAAGGTGATACACTTATTTTTTCTCTAGGGAAAATAAGCGCTGGCACCCATGGAAAGATTCGAATATCTACGATTGTCGATTGCATTAGTGAAATTGTGGGTCAGTTTAGATGTTTCAAATTTTGGATTGCCCCCGATAATAAAAAATTCAAGGAGCTCGGATTGGATACCGCCTACGATTCGAGTTTTATAAAAACTACAATCACTGCCCAGGATAGTAATTATTTAAAATTCACGATTTCCAATACTGGTAAGTTAATGAGCGATTCCAACGATTATCGTCTTTATGAAAACTCCTTGCTTTGCAAGAGCGGCAAATTTAAATTGAAGGAAAAGGATCAGTTTGAGTTCATCATCAATTCAAATAATAGTACCTATCGTTTAGAAGCCAATCAAAGTATTTATTATCCAGGACATAGTAATCCATGCACCATGGCCCGAACCAGTTGGGATGCTACAAAGCACGATACCACCAATTTAAATGATTTGCCACCATATTCTGAGGGGCTCACCATGAAAGAGATATGCTATGAAATAGTAAATAGTTACGATCCCAACGGAATATCGGTAATACCTGCAGGCGTTGGACCAGAAAAGATTGTTCAACGCAATGAAACATTACACTATCGAATCGATTTTCAAAATACAGGATCTGATACCGCATACAATATTGTGGTAATGGATACCCTCTCCGAATTGCTCGATTTAAAAACCCTCAAAATTGATATGGCATCACATGCCTTTAAAACAAATATTGTAGGAATTAATCCCATCATACTTCGATTTGAATTTGAGAAGATTTACCTGGTGGATAGTACTAAGGATGAGAAAAATAGCCACGGCTTTATTACCTATAGCATAGAACCTCTTAAAAATATTGTAAGCGGTAGTAAAATTAATAGTAAAGCGTTTATCTATTTCGATTTTAATACACCCGTGGAAACCAATACTGCCTTTGTTTCTATCAAGGATGCGCGGCCTCTTTCAGCGCATTATCCAATACAAATTTTCCTGGTGCCCAATATTGTTTTAGATACGATTGCCGATTTATGTGCCATCTCCAATCCAATTAATTTGGATATTCGAACCAGCCTAAATCCAAAATATATTTCAAGCACTCGCGGGCAATGGTTTATCAATGGAGCACCCATTAGTGGTAATATTTTCGATCCAAGTAAATTAGTTTTTGCTACCGGTTCAAGTTCTCCTTTACAAATTAAAGCGGTATATAAATTTAATTCTCTTGGAATGACGAGTTCCGATTCAACCAGCTTTAAAGTGTATCCCAATCCAACCGTGATTTTGAGTAATCCAATAAGACGCTATTGCGAATGCGATACATCCAAGCAATATTTCAAAATTTACAATAGCGCTAATAATAATTTGATTACCGAAACAGCTTATTTTATTGACCAAAAGCTCCATAGCAATAATTATTTTGTGCCGAGTAATTTTAAAATGGGCATGCATTATATCATGCTAAAGTATCAAATGCAGTATGGATGTAATGGCATTGTCATCGATAGCTTTTATATCGAAGCCAAACCCAAGGTTACCATTAAGCCAATTCGTAGCCTTTGCGAGTGGGTAGCCATGAATCCTGATAGTGGTTTCAAACTTGAATATACTATCAATGCACCCTATACTGGGCATTGGATAAATTACACAGGAACATTTATACGAGGCACTCTTGATAATAATCCCATCGCTTACTATATGCCTAGCCCCATAGAATTGGGCAAGGGAGAAATTCAACTCTTATGGGAAAGCAACGATATCGCTAATAACGATTGCCCGAAAGCCACTGCAAAAGCCACCGCGCTTATTAATGCCAAACCTGTTTTTAAAATTACCACAACCAATAAAGCAGGTTGTGCGCCATTCGCTACCAAGTTTGCATGCACTATTGAAAACTCACAAAAGCTTCCTTCCAATTTAATTTACCACTGGGAATTTGGTGATGCAACAAGTGGCTCAAATAATAAATCGAATTCAAATGCACCCATTCATTTTTATGAGAAACCTGGAATATATAAAGTGAGTTGTACTATCACCAACCCTTTGGGCGATTGTAGTTCAACCATTCAATATCTCGATTCAATCAAGGTCTTTGAGATGAGTCAGCCTTGGTTTGAATTTACTCCCGATTCGCCTGGATATACCACCAATATCGCTCCTAAATTTACATTTACTTCATTCAATAAAAATGCAAATGAGAGCATCAAAGAAATTAATTGGTGGTATGATGAGCCCGTAAATTATAATATTCCAGATGCTTCTGGTACCCAAGTTACACATACGTATCCAGCAGATAGTGGGTTTCACATAATTACTTTGCAACAGATTACAAAGGATGAATGTGCCAGTGAAGTAAAACGTATGGTAAGAGTTTATCCAGATATTAAGGTATTTATTCCAAATGCCTTCTCACCCGATGGGGTAGCGAATAATGAAAAGTTTATGGTTGTGGCTTCGAATATAAAAAGCTTCGAAGTTTCAATTTATAATCGCTGGGGTGATCGAGTATATTTTTCAAATAATTATGCAAGCCATGGATGGGATGGGAATTATCAGAATATACCCTTACCGATGGATGTCTATATCTATAAAATAAATATTATAGGAATGGATGCAAAGCAATACGAGTATGATGGAACCTTACAACTGGTAAGATAAATTACCCTTGCTTCGCCTTTTCCCATACTTCATTCATCTCATCAATGCTGAGGTCGGTGATAGATTTTCCAAGTGAACGCGCATGTTCTTCTATTTTCTGAAAACGGAATTTGAATTTGCGATTGGTATTCTCTAATGCGGCATCGGGGTTGATATCTTCAAAGCGAGCATAATTAATTAAAGAGAAAAGTAAATCGCCAAACTCTTGCTCACGCGTTTCCGGGGTACTTGCATTTTTAAACTCTTGAAGTTCTTCCTGAACCTTCTCCCATACGTCTTCCTTATTGCTCCAGTCGAATCCTACTTGCGCAGCCTTATCCTGCATACGCATGGCTTTTATAATAGCTGGCAAGGCATTAGGAACGCCACCTAATACCGATTTGTTTCCTTCCTTGAGTTTGATCTTCTCCCAGTTTTGTTTCACCTCTTCATCTCCCGAAACCTTTACATCACCATAAATATGCGGGTGGCGAACAATGAGCTTTTCACATAAGGCATCACATACATCGGCAATATCGAAGGCATTTTTCTCATCTCCAATCTTGGCATAGAAAACGATATGCAATAATAAATCGCCCAATTCCTTTTTTATTTCTGGGAAATTTTCATCGTCGATGGCTTCAGCCAGTTCGTAGGTTTCTTCAATGGTTAAATGTCGTAACGTTTGAATGGTTTGCTTCATATCCCACGGACATTTAGCTCTCAAATCGTCCATCACATTCAGTAAACGCTCGAAGGCATCCTTTTTCTTTTGTATGGTATTGCTCATAGAAGGGGCGAAGGTAATGAATTGTAATATTGATTTAAAAAGGAAGCACTCCCAGCAAATTTATTTATTTTCGGAGGCGCAATTAATACAGCAATCTATTGACGAAACGGGTAGTAATATTTTCGAGTGGTGATTTCCCTGAAGGGAATGGTGCGAACTCCCGTATGAAAGCCTATGCCCACGCACTTCAAGAAGCTGGTATCAAGGTGCAGCTGGTGTTTTTATGGGCTTCGGTATTCAATAATGAAGGTGTCAATACCGAATCGAAAGGCGTTTGGCAAGACATTCCTTTTGAGTTTATTACCCGCTCAAGCAAGCGCCCCAAATCAGTTTCAGGTAAGATACTTCAAAGCATCTATTCATTTTTTAGGATGATAGGATTCTTTATTCGTCACCAGCACGAATTCGATATCACCTATATTTATTCGCCTGATATCATTGCCTATTGGCATATCATCCTGATGTCGAAGCTGAGCAGAAAGAAAATCGTCTTCGAACAAACTGAATTGAAATCGGCATACCGCGATGGGAATACTTTGAGTCAGAATTTTTGGAGAAGGGTGCATCTCTTCGATGAACGCAATGCGCAGAATTTATGTCATCACTTGATTGTGATTTCGAAAAATTTATACACGCATTATAAAGATTATATTCCCAAATCGCGACTCACCCTAATCCCCATCATTGTTGATTTGCGGCGCTTTACCAATCATGCTAATAAACGCGAAGGACTCATTGGGTATATTGGTTCATTTGGATATAAAGATGGGGTAGAAGGCATCATCCAAGCTTTTGAAATAGCACAAAAGGAAAACCCGCTGCTTCGTTTGCGACTCATTGGCTACTGTCAAAATTTTGATCGCATCCGTGCTTTGATCGAATCGAAAAAATTAACCGAGAAAGTGGAGATGACGGGATTGGTAAGCTATGACCGGATTCCAAAATTATTAGAAGAGTGTCAGCTCTTGCTCATGAACCGAATTGATACGAAGTACGCCCACCATGGTTCGCCTACCAAGCTTGCCGAGTATTTGGCCTCTGGAGTGCCTACCATTGTAACCAATGTAGGCGATGTGAAAGATTATCTCACACATAAATTCGATACGTTTATCATTCCTGCAGAGCATGATGCGGAACTGGCGAATGCAATGCTGCAACGATTTAAAGAGGTGGAAACCTTTGATAGTATTGGGAAGCAGGGTAGGAGTACTTGCGAATTGAAGTTCTCTCACGAAATTCAATTACAGAAATTGGTGAAAATCATCAACGAATTATGAGGTACGCATCAATACTTCAGCGATACGCAAATCTTCAGGAGTGGTAATTTTTATATTCCGATAACTCCCTTCAATCAAATTAATAAATGCCCCAAAATGCTCGGCTACCGAGGCATCATCAGTGAATGCTGTGATATCCCTATCCGAGTTCATTAATTGCTTATAGGCATCTATAATGATTTCTGAACGAAAAGTTTGGGGCGTTTGAATCAGCACAAAATTTTCTCTTAGCTGGGCTTTGCTAACGCCTTCGGTAACTTCCCGTATGGAGTCTTTTAATTTTACACTCACTACCGCATTTCCTTTTTCTTCAGCAGCAGCAAAGGCACGCTCAATAATTGATTCTTCAATTAGAGGCCTTACCCCGTCATGGATTGCTACCATACACGGAGAAGTTAAAGTGCTCAATCCGTTAAACACCGATTTGGTGCGGTTTTCACCTCCTTCAATCACCACATGTGGAATACTGAAATGGTGTATTTCGCATAATTTCTTCCAGTAATTTATTTGAGCAGCAGGGAGTACCACCAAAATTTCGTTACAGGTATGACGAAACTTTTCAATGGTAAGCATCAATAAAGGTTTATTGGCCAACTCTAGAAATTGTTTGGGAACCTCATGACCCATACGTTCTCCTTTTCCTCCGGCTACAATCAGTGCGATTTTTCTCATGATGGGCAAAAATAAAAAAGCCGTAATTAGTTTTTATAACCAAATTACGGCATTCTTAGAATTTGAAAGTGTTTTATATGATCAACATGGCATCGCCATAGCTGAAGAAATGATATTTTTCTTTGATCGCTACATTATATGCTTCCATTAAGAAATCGTATCCAGCAAAGGCTGCCGACATCATCAACAAGGTGCTTTCAGTCATGTGGAAGTTGGTAACCATGCTATTGGCAATACTGAATTCGTATGGAGGGAAAACGAATTTATCAGTCCAGCCATTATAAGGATTTAAGCGCTTATTGGCCGATACCGACGATTCGATGGCTCTCATTGAGGTAGTTCCAATAGCACAGATTCTTTGATTATTTTCTTTGGCTCTGTTAACGAGGTCGCAATTTTCTTGAGTGATAATTACTTGTTCGCTATCCATTTTATGTTTGGTAAGATCTTCTACCTCTACTGCACGAAATGAACCTAAGCCAGTATGTAAGGTAACCTCAGCGAAGTTCACACCTTTAATTTCCATACGTTTGATGAGCTCGCGGCTAAAGTGCAATCCAGCGGTTGGAGCAGCTACTGCACCTTCATTCTTAGCAAATAAAGTTTGGTAGCGCTCAGCATCACTTGGCTCTGCTTCACGTTTCAAGTATTTAGGGATTGGGGTTTCTCCCAAGTATCCAATGGCTTTGCGGAAATCGGCATCGTCACCATCAAATAGGAAACGGATGGTACGTCCGCGTGAAGTAGTATTATCAACCACTTCAGCTACCAACATATCATCATCTCCGAAATATAATTTGTTACCTACACGTATCTTACGAGCTGGATCAACCAATACGTCCCATAAACGAAGTTCGTTATTAAGTTCACGCAATAAGAAAACCTCAATTTTCGCTCCGGTTTTTTCTTTATTTCCCCATAAGCGCGCAGGAAATACCTTGGTATTGTTTACAATCATCACGTCTTGATCGTCGAAATACTCCAAAACATCTTTAAACATACGATGTTTGATGGTTTGATTTTTTCTATCAAGTACCATTAAACGACATTCGTCACGATTCTTTGATGGGTACTTAGCTACTAAAGGTTCGGGGATGGTAATCTTAAATTGGGATAATTTCATATTCTTTGGCGCGTTCTATGCCTAATTTTGGGCTTGCAAAAATAACATTTCATTCTGTATATTTACCAAAAAATTTCAAATGCGATTTAATTCAATATTTGCAGGGGTTCTAGCCTTCCTTTTTATGTCGATGGTACCTGGTAGAGGGCATTTAAAATTCGACGAATCGTTTAAGGACTTGGGAAGTATAAAGCAGGGAGGCATCGAAACATTTAGCTTTTCTTATAGTAATACAGGCGACAAGAAGGTGAGAATTAGCTCTGTAACCGCTTTGAGCAGTGGAGTGAAAATTGTACCAATAAAAGATAGCATCATTGATGTGAATGCCGATGCGGAGATTAAAATTGAATTTGATACAAACAAACATGCCAAAGGCGATTTTGCTTTCGGTGTTACCGTAAATTCTAATGCGGATAATAAAGAAGTGAAACTGAAGCTGTTTGGGGTTTTGGAGTAATCCAACTCTTTGGAAACACAAATCCAAATAGTTTAGCTCGTGATAGGAAAGTAGACCACTAAAATATTTTTGAAGGATTCATGATGCCTAAAGGATCGAACACATTTTTTATTTGACGCATTAAGTTCAAATCCATTTCACTGAAAAGGATATTCATATATTTCTTCTGCACATAACCAATGCCGTGTTCGCCACTGATGGTGCCACCGAGCGCTTTACACAAAGTAAAAATTTCTGGTATGGCTTCTGTTTCTACACGCTTCCAAGCTTCCTCAGTAAGTTCATCTCTCAATATATTTACATGCAAATTGCCATCACCTGCATGGCCGTAACATACCGAACGAAAACGATATTCTGTGCCAATTTTTTTCACCCCTTCGAGTAGCTGTGGCAAATAGGCCCTGCTCACTACGGTATCTTCTTCCTTGTAAATACTGCTATGTTTCACCGCTTCACCAATACAGCGGCGTATTCTCCACCATTGCTCTTTTTGCTCATAAGCATCTGCCAATAGGGCATCCTGGGCATGATGAGCCAAGGTTATTTCTCCAATCACTTCACAATCTCTGAGAAGCTGCTCCTCGTAATTGCCATCTACCTCTATCAATAAAACTGCATTGGTCGTTTCATCTAACGTATTGGGTTTGGCCAAGAAATCGAAGGCACATAATAAGGCATCGCGTTCCATAAATTCGATACACGAAGGGGTGATGCCTGCTTTGAATATTGCTGTCACCGCCTTACAAGCATCCACGGCATTGGGAAATGGAACCCAAAGCAACATATTTTTTTGAGGCAAGGGAATCAATTTCAAAACTATTTTGGTGACGACACCCAAGGTACCTTCACTACCTACAACCAATTGTGTGATATTGTATCCAGTAGCATTTTTAAGTGTATTGGCACCTGTCCAAATGATTTCACCATTGGGCAATACCATTTCTAAGTTTAAAACATAATGGCTTGTAACCCCATATTTTACTGCCTTTGGGCCACCAGCGTTTTCTGCAATATTTCCACCTAGGCTACAACTTCCTTTACTTGCCGGGTCGGGTGGGTAGAATAAATTTTTCTCTTGTACTGCAATTTGAAGTGCTTCATTAATAACTCCTGGTTCAACAATGGCTTGCAAATTATCTTCATCAATTTGAATAATTTTATTCATGCGTTCCATGCTTAATAATACACCACCCATGATTGGCAAGGCACCTCCACTCAAGCCAGTACCAGCACCGCGAGGGGTAATGGGTATTTTAAATTTTGCACAGCATTTTACAATCCATTGCACTTGCTCAACGGTAATAGGTTTGATAACAATTTCGGGAAGGAAATTTAAATCCTCGGTATAGTCGTGCGAATAATTAAGGAGTGATTCCTGATCAATGAATAAAAGCTTTTCAGGAATTTCAAGTTTCAATTCCTGAATAAAAGCGGGGGTAATTTTTGAGAACACGATAAATGCTACGATTTATTTTATTGTATAATTACTCGTTGGGTTAAAATTTTATCACCACTATTTACTTTCACCAAATAAATTCCTTTGGTGCTGATATTCGCGGTAATTTCAGTCTGTAATATTTCTGTATTCTTCTCGAAAATTAGTTTGCCATTCATATCATAGATAGAAATAATAGATGGCTTGCTTGCATTAGCGAGTGCTATATTAATAGTGCCTGTTGACGGGTTTGGATAAATGATGATACTTTCGGTTTCGTCGATTTCATTTTTAACTCCAAGTAAATAGGAAGTGGTAAATTGATATCGTATTTCGCTACCAAAATCCATTTGGAAATTTTTCACCAGATTGCCATTCAAATTCTTAAAATAAACAGTGCCAATTCCTGCCTTATCCTTATTTGCCCACCAGTTCATGCCATCACCACCTTCATCTTCTACCAGAAAAGTATAGCAGCCTACTGCCATAGAAATGGTATCTTTATACACCGTATTTGCAGTGATCATATTATTTTTTTCGAAGATGATTTTTCCTCTCCAATCAAGCATCTTGTATTTGTTTTCAAGTGGAAAGTTATTGGTCTTAAACCATACCACCAATGTAGTTTCATGCTTCGGCGTGATGGTGATATTACTACTCAACTTATTATCATAAATCCATTCGTCGGTTTTGTTATTCACGCTGGTAATCTCCACGTCGAAAACACTGCTAGCAACGGCACCTGTCCAGTTGATACTCGGCAATGTAATTTGTTGGGTTTGATTGAAAGCGAGATTCCCTGTCCAGTTATACGTTGATTTAATACCATTACGTAGGCCATAAGTAATTATGCATGAAGTTGTAGAATTCTTTCCTTTATTCTTCACTTCAATCACAGGATTGTAACATATAGGGTTCAATCGGCGATAATTTTCATTCGTGCTCGGTGCAATGATATCTGTAAGAGATAAATCATTTTTAAAATTATAATCTCCGTATTGCACAAACAATGAGCCAATAGCATAGCATGGTGTTTGGTTACCAGTCCAGGTAAATGGATCGTAATTTACATCCACCGAATCCGTGTTTCCGGGATGTAATTGTGTTGAATCGATTTCAAAGTAGAAGGTATTCACTTTGGTTCCTGGGCACCAGTTGGCACGATTATAAATCCATGTTCCTCCTTGAGGGTATATTGGGTTCTTGCCACAGTCGTCGCGCCAAAGATGCATGCGTCCAATTTTTGTTTTATTCCAAATTACATCAGCACTTTCCTCATTAAACTCGGCAGCATTTATATTATTATCGCCACCGTGACCAGAGGAGGTAAACTGGAAGGAGGCGCTTTTTGTATTGGCTAAAATTTGTATGGCTTTCGCGGGCACCTGATTGGTTTCAAATTGTGAGGAGTTAGCATAGCCCATACAATTTGCTCCACCGCTTCCCCATACATTTTCAAATTTAAGAACGTTACGAGGAGGGGTGCCTTCAATAAAATAGAATTCGACGGTGGCACTGAATCCGCTACTATATCCAGAGTAAAGGCATCTTACGGTGCCAGAGTCTTTAAGAATCGATGCCAGATCGGTGACATCAAACCAGTATCTGTGTTGCCATGTAGGCAAATAGCCATTACTGCCACCCCCTTGCATATAGGTACCATAAGGCGTAATAACACGTCCTAATTCATATTTGTCAATGCGTTCAGTTTTCTTCCAAGTGGTATCGTGTTTACCACCTGTAGTATCAATTTTAGCAATACTCGAATCGTAGATTCCCAAAGGTTTCAAATATTGAATATGGTTAGTATAATCCCATCCGCTGCAGCCAGTGCTGGCGCAACCGAGGGTGTATTTCATGATGATTTGATGGTAGGTTTTCGATCCATCAGGGAATTTTCCTTTAAAATCGAAGTTGCCATAATAGGTCATATCCATTTTGTTCTGAAAACGGATATAGGTAGTATCGCCATTATTGGCATTGGCAAAAAGAGGGAATAGAAGGAGTAGTAGTATTTTAAATTTCATGGGGTACCTGAGTCGATACAAAGAACATGAAAAAAAACGAGAATTACCTCAACCAATAAGGAGGGATTACTGAGGATGAAATGGTCCTTTCTAATCCTTTGGAAGCTCAACAATAAATTCAGTTCCTATACCCACTTCACTCTTTACACTAATTTTTCCACCAATGACTTCGAGCTGAGTTTTTACCATAAATAGTCCCAATCCCTTGCCTTCAATTTCGGGATGGAACCTTTGATAGAGTGAGAATATTTTACCACCGTACAATTTCAAATCAATGCCCAACCCACTATCCTTGAATGATATTTTTATTTTATCATTTTGCACTTCACTTCTAATGCGGATGACTTGATGTTTCCCCGATTTTCTAAATTTCACACTATTGGTAAGCAAATTATAGAATACACTATAGATATAACTTTTGAGAGTAAAGGTCTTGTCAATAGCAGTAAAGTTAGTAATAATTTGAATATTGTCTTTATCCAAATCATGTTGCAATCCAAGTTGAATACCTTGAACTAATTCGCTAAAGTGAACCAATTCTTTATTATCAGTAATTTCAAATCGCACATGAAGGATTTTATTCAAGTCCTTAACAATATCATCCAGGTTTTCTACAGCACTAAAAATGAATTGTTCTATCTCTGCTTTTTCTGAAGTAGATATTCCATCTTTAAGTACTTTAGAAATGCCAAGAATATTGGCAACAGGAGCTCTTAAATTATGTGAAACGATATATGCAAATTGCTCTAAATTTTGAGTTCTCTGCATCAAGTCATTCATTATTCGAATGTGTTCCTGTTCTTTTACTTTACGTTCAGTAATATCATGATAGTTCATTACAATGGCATTCACCGCAGGCTCTTTTAAAAGATTGTAGTAACGACATTCCATCCATTTATAGGTGTCATCGGGCATCTTATGTCGGTATTCAATTGTACTAACTCTTAAAGGGTCGCTAATGCATTTCATAAAAGACAAAATAAAGGCATCTCTATCGTCGGGATGAACGAGGTCGGGACGAAGTTTTTCACCCATAATCTCACTTACATATCCAAGCATTCTTTGACCCGAATGGCTTCTATAGATTATGCTTCCATCTTCTTTTAATACGGATAACCCATCGGAACTATTTTCGATAAGGGCTTCAAATCGTCGTTCATTGCTTTTAATTTTTTCAATAACTTCTTGTCGATGTGCCTCATTCATCATGACATCAATTCCGAAATTAATATCTTGAGTTGCATTTAGTAGTAATTTAATTTCTTCATCAACAAAATAGTCTACCTTTTCTGAATACAAAGCGAATACACCATAAATTGCATTGTTTTTAGTAATAGGGAGTAAAATAGAGGCAGCAAACCCACATTTATTGCCCTTTGTTGCACATGGTTTCAAATGATCAGCATTTGCTATATCATTACAAACAAAATATTCACCATTGCGAATTGCATTTCCTATTGGCCCCATACCTTCAGGAATGGTTTCGTCGACGCTGATAAGTAAATCATCTAAATAACCACATTTTTCACATTCGGAATTTTTGGGGAATATGACTTTTGAAGTTTTACCTATAACACCAATCCATCCGAACATGAATTCCCCCGTTTCAACTGAAATTCTACAAACCTCATTAAAGAGATCATCCTCGCTTTTAGCTTTTACAATACTTTGGTTAATTAAACTGGTAAAATTATAAAGCTGATTGGCTCTTTTAAGTTTCGCTTCGGTTATTTTTTTATTTGAAATATCTTTAAAGTTTAGAACGATTCCCTTTACATACGGGTCGTCAAATAAATTGGTGCAACTTCCTGATAGCCAAATAAGATGCCCTTCCTTGTGTTTGAAACGCATGGTAACAGGTATCGGTTTGCCAGGGTTTTCTAGAACTTGTTGAAAGATTTTTAATACCTCCGGTTTGTCTTCTTCAAGGAAATGATCAAGCAAGGTAATGTCATTACAGTCATCTCCCGTCCAACCAGTAATTAGCGCTGAAGATTCACTCTTAAATATTAATTTAAGGTTCTTATCGGCCACCGAAATAATCCCATCATTATTTTGAACCAATCTTTTAAAACGATTAACATTGAGTTCTTCTTGAATATCATGCCTCTTTTGGGCTGTAATATCTTTTAAGAAAATTGACAATCCTTCGGGTGATGGGTAAATATGATTTTCAATATAAAAATCGGCGGTTTTAAGATGCTCTAGGTGGAACATGTATTTCTGTTCCTTCATTGCTCTTTCGCAGGCTTGATAAAACTCCTTTCCAACACTGTTTGGAAATTCTAATTGAAAGTCCTTACCAATTAAATCTTCTGGTAAACGATGAAGTAAATCGGCGGCAGCCTTATTTAAATAAGTAAAATGCCAGTTCGTATCCAATGAAGCAAATCCATCGGTGATTCGATCTATAGTACTTTTGTATTTATGTTGTGAAAGGGATAATTCCAGGCTTTTCGCATCCACCATTTGTTTTAGTTTTTGGCGTCTGCTCATTACTACATAAGTTTGTAATCCAAACAAATATGATAGCAATACGCTGAAGAATAATAAGATAATTATATTAATAGGAATTTTAGCAGGATTCGCTTTAAAATACAATTTCCAACCTCTTTCTCCCAAGGTAATAAAGGCAGCTTTGTTAGTTTCGAAGGTAGGGTTTTCGGGATATACATTAACTTCAATTTTAGGATCATCAGTCATTTTATTCAATTGAAATTGAAACTCTGAAGTGTCTATTCCAATTGATTTAATAATGGTACTTATTTTTACAATAACAATTGCATAACCATCCCTCTCATTATTACTAAAAACGGTATGTCCTCCCAATAGAAACTTTTCCGCTTCGCTGGTATTGTCTTGCCCTAAAATAAATGAATCGTGAAATATAACAGCATTATTCTTATACTCTAACTTTGAAGTTATTCTTTTTATATTTCTACCGATTTCTTTTTCGTTCAGTGTATGCGGATAAATATGGGTGATATCATTTCCCTTGGTTAGAACCAATCCATCCAAACTTTTATTCGAATTGCATATTTGAGATGCTAGACTGTCGAAAGTATTGATATCATCCAATTCTTCAATTAAAAAAGCTAGCGACCTGGCAGCTGAAAGGCTAAGTGAAAATGTTTGATTAAGTCGATCTTTTGAATGATTTATTTCAGTAATCATCAAGTCATTATCTCGGTCTTTATCTATTTGATATCTTGAGTAGACCAAAAACAGACTCAACCCAAAGGAGACCATAAATATTAGCAATGCTAAAGTCAGCGGGTGTTTGATTTTAATAAATAGTTTCTTCATTCAATCAATTTTTTTCAATCAATTTTTAAATATTATCGTGATAATATGACTATTGGATACAATTAGTTGGAATTTTTCTTGCCTCAAATTTCCTAAAATTTAATTTTGGGAAGGTTGATATTAGTCATATGAGACTATGATTTAAGTCATGTTTATTTTGCTGAATCTTGCCAATCTTTGAAGGTGAAATAAAAGTATTTTTAGTTGAATGTTTTGCAATAAATAGAATATTAAGGAATATTTTAATTACGATACGCTAACAGATTTAATTAAAGGTGCCTTTTGTTTCAACAACCATTAAGCAAAACCTATATGAGAAGTTTCATAAATCAAATCATCTTTGCGTTAATTTTATTTTGCTTAGAAGCAAAATCGCAATCTGTTTATGTTGGTAAAGACTTGGCAGTCACGGGAACAGCAACACTATATTCTTCCGGAAACTTTACTACAACTAGCACGGCAACCTATTCGAATAATGGCGTAGTTGAAATAAAAGGAAATATTACCAATGCCATTGTTGCCATACCAGCCGGAACGGGCACTACAAAACTAACTGGTAGTAGCTCCCAACGAATAGGAGGTACACAACCTTTTAATGCTAACAACCTTACCATCAATAACACAACAACACATGATAGTGCGGTGGTAATCGATTTAAATTTATCGGTAGCGGGAACGCTATCATTAACTGATGGAATTCTCAAAACGAATTCAAATATGGTTATCTTTAAAAGTGGTGCCGGTTCTTCGGGGGCCAGCGATACGTCTTATGTTTATGGATTGGTTGAGAAAATTGGGAATACCGCTTTTACCTTTCCAGTAGGTGCTGGAAATCATTTGCGTACAGCTGCAATTAACGCCCCATCAACAAGCACCGATGCATATACATGTCAGTACAATTATTTTAGTCCAATTCCATTATGCAGTTTGTTGGTTGATGGTGGAGGGCTCAATCATATCTCAACTACCGAGTATTGGGTGTTTACAAAAACTGCAGGTAGCTTTATTCCAACAATTACTTTAAGTTATCAAAATTTATATTCTGGCGGTATTTCAGATAGTGCAGATCTCAGGGTGGCCTTTCTTGATACTACCATAAACCGCTGGAAGAACTTAGGTGGAATTGCTACCGGAGGATTAACAGATGGAAATTTAATTGCTGATTCAATTACAACCTCCTTAGGTGCGTTTACTTTAGCCAGTTCAACAACACTCAATCCGCTACCGGTGGAGCTCATCGAATTTAAAGCCATCTTCAATAATTTCACCAAAACAGTTGATTTGTTTTGGGAAACTGCCATTGAAAAGAATAGCGATTATTTTATTGTTGAACGTTCGGATGATGGGAAATATTGGTTCCCACTTTTACAAACCAATGCTGCGGGAAATAGCTTCACTACCAAAAGTTATTTTGCCAACGACCCCATACCGCTTGGTGGTATTAATTACTATCGCTTAAAGGAAGTTGATAATAATGGTATTTTCTTTTATTCAAATATCGAACATATTATCAGCAATCAAGAAAGTTCTTCAGGTGTGGTTTACCCTAATCCAGCACTTACCAATACGGTTTTGATATTTAAAGCCGACTTAGATGATGATTATATCATTTGCATTTATGATTTGAATGGTCAACTCGTGATGCATAGCATTGAACCGATGGTTGAAGGAGAAAATCAATTCCGAATGGATTTAAAATATCTTGTTCCAGGTGATTATCTAATCAAGGTTCAAGCATTGAATCATGCCAATACAAAAATCATAAAAATCACCAAAGCCAATTAAAAAATTAATTACGAAAAGCCATGGATACACTATTATTTAAAACCAAAAAAATTATTAATATATCATTGTTTATTGCATTGATGTTATTGTTAACCGTTATTGCTAAAGCTCAAAATGGCGTCGGAGTAAATACCAATAGTCCAAAATCCAATTTTGAAGTTAATGGATCAGTAGGGCAAACCATCACAACCATTACAACCAATATCACCCTCGATGAATCCCAGAGTATCGTTATTTGCAATAATGGATCGAATCCAATTACAGTTACCCTACCTACTGTTTCGTTATGCTCAGGAAGAATTTACACGATTAAAAAAAGTGCAACTACTACGGCCATCGTGGTAGTGAGTGGTACCATCGACGGTACAAGTAATATCACACTTACTGAAACTTCTGAGGCAGTAACATTGTTTAGCAATGGTACCGAATGGAAAACCATGAATAATTATAATTCTCCATTTGCATGGAAAACAACTGGAAATTCAGGAACTGACTCATCAACGAATTTCATTGGTACTACCAATGCTATGGGTTTTAATATTAAAACCAATGATACCACACGATTAAGTATTTCCAGAGATGGTGCTACCTATTTTGGAAATGCAACCAATAATATGAAAGTGGAAGCCGATGGTACTTTAATTTTTAATGGTACTGCAACTGTATGGGACGACTTAAGAGTTGCGATGGACAGAGGACAGAATGCAACATCAATAACATATTTACCTGGCGCTAGTTCAGGACCAGAGATTTGGTATTTTAGGAATAATTCAGGGGATGAGGCAATGTCATTCACCGTACAAATGCCACACACATGGAAAGAAGGGTCAACCATTTATCCACATATACATTGGCTGCCATCGTCAACAGCAACAGGAAATGTTGAATGGAATTTTGAATATACGTGGGCTAACTATGATGCTGCAACTCCCCAAGCTTTTCCTGCAATTACTACAAGTACTGTTGTGAAAAATGGGCCATTTACAATTGGAACACATATGATTTCATCATTAACAAATGGCAATGCGGGAATTGATGCATCAGGCAAAAAGATTTCGAGCATCTTAATTTGTAGGATTTGGAGAAATTCTGGCAATGCTTCCGATACATATGCAGGGAATTTAGGTCTTCTTTCACTCGATTTTCATTATGAAATCAATACCTTCGGAAGTCATCAAGAATATGTAAAATAAAAATTTTTTTGATTGAGAAGAAACGACTTGCCTTTAATGAAGGGCGGGTCGTTTTTGCGTCTTATGTCTTTCGTCTCCACATCAAAACACCCGATGCGCAATATACTTCGTAGCCTCACTCACACCCATCGTATAAAAATGCAGAACAGGAACGCCTGCAGCTTTAAGCTCTTTGCATTGCTGCACACACCAGTCCAGTCCTATTTGTTTCACTGCATGATCTTCCGATTTTTCAACTTGTGTTACTAAATCATTAGGCATCGATATGCTGAATATCTTAGCTAACCCAGTAAGTTGCTTACGCGTGGTCAATGGTTTAATTCCTGGTATAATTGGAATATTGATTCCTTCATCGGCACATCGTTTTACAAAATCAAAATACTTTGAATTGTCGAAAAACATTTGTGTTACAATAAAATCGGCACCTGCAGCAACTTTTCGCTTCAAAAATTCCATATCAGTATTTAAACTAACTGCCTCATAATGTTTCTCTGGATAACCCGCAACACCACAACAAAAATTAGAGGCTGTTGCTTCAATTATTTCCTCATCAAGATACTTGCCCTTGTTCAAATTTCGAATTTGCTCTAAGAGCTCTAAGGCATTCTTATTGCCATTTTTATCAGGTATGAATTGCGATTCATTCTTTGCATTGTCGCCACGTAATACCAATACATTATCAATCCCCAAGAAATTTAAATCAATCAAGGCATTCTCAGTTTCCTCCTTGCTAAAACCTCCGCAAATTAAATGGGGCACCGTATCCACCTTATACTTGTTCATAATGGCAGCACAAATAGCAACGGTGCCTGGTCGCTTCTTGGTGGAAATTTTATCCTCTGTACCATCCGGCATTTTCTTAATAATGAACTCTTCCCGATGATAAGTTACATCAATAAAAGCAGGCTTGAAATCCATCAATGGATCAATACCATTAAATACACTTTCGATACCTCTTCCTTTTAATGGGGGTAAAATTTCTATTGAAAACAAGGTCTTTCCCTGGGCTCTTTTTATATGTTCGGTAATATGCATTTTAAGATTTTTGTTCGATGAATTACAATGATGAAATGAATGTAATTTTTAATAATTTAAATTCGGACTCAACCAGCGCTCCATCTCTTCAATACTGCGCCCTTTGCGTTTGGCATAATGAGTTACTTGGTCTTTGCTAATTTTACCCAAACCAAAATATTTACTTTCCTGATGAGAGAAATACCAGCCACTTACACTGCTTGCAGGCCACATCGCATAGCTCTCGGTGATGATGGTGCCAATATTTTCTTTCACATCCAAAAGTTTCCATAAGGTTTCTTTCTCCGTATGGTCGGGACAGGCAGGATATCCAGGTGCCGGACGAATTCCCTGATATTTTTCATGAATCAAATCTTCATTACTCAATACTTCATCTTGGGTATAACCCCAATAATCTGTTCTCACCAATTGATGCATTTTTTCTGCAAGAGCTTCTGCCAATCGGTCGGCCACCGCTTTTATCATGATACTATTATAGTCATCGTGATCGGCCTCGAATTTTTTGGCTTCTTCATCCGCTCCTAAAATACTCACTGCAAAGGCTCCTATATAATCTTTTCTTCCACTTGATATTGGTGCAACGAAATCGCTTAATGAATAATATGATTGTCCGTTCGACTTCTCATTTTGCTGACGTAAATGATGGGTCACAATTTCACTTCCATTTTTATTCAATCGAATATCATCCCCATCGGCATTGGCTTCGAACAACCCTATTACTGCTTTTGCATGTAATATTTTTTCATCAATAGCTCGTTTCAAAAGGGCCTTGGCATCATGGTATAATTTGCTTGCTTCTACTCCAACCTTTTCATCGGTTAGTATGGCTGGGTATTTTCCATACATCTCCCAGGTATTGAAGAAAGGTGTCCAGTCAATAACCTCCACCAGTTTATTCAAATCAAAATCTTCGAATACGGTAATCCCTGGTTTATTGGGCACATGAATAGGAGAGGAGCTCCAATCAATATTGATGCGTTGTTCCTTCGCTTTTTCATAAGGAACAAAGGTTTTGGTATCTCTTCTGTTCTTATGATCTTCACGCATCTTGGCATATTCGGCTTTGATAGCAGCATGAAATTCAGGGCCCGATTCCTTGCCCAGTAAACTACTTGCCACAGGCACACTTCTCGAAGCATCAAGTACATGAACCACGCTTCCTTCATAATGCGGATCCACTTTCACTGCGGCATGAATTCGAGAAGTGGTGGCACCTCCAATGAGTAATGGAATTTTAAATCCGAGTCGTTGCATCTCTTTGGCTACATGTACCATCTCATCCAAACTCGGTGTAATTAACCCACTCAAGCCAATGATATCGGCATTGACTTCCTTGGCCTTCGCTAAAATTTTATCAGCAGAAACCATCACCCCCATATCAATAATTTCATAATTATTACAACCCAAAACAACGCCCACAATATTTTTTCCAATATCATGAACATCGCCTTTTACGGTGGCCATCAATATTCTTCCTGCAAAACTACTGGCGCCTTCTTGTTTTTGTGCTTCAATATATGGAGTCAATACAGCCACTGCTTTTTTCATCACCCGAGCACTCTTCACTACTTGTGGCAAGAACATTTTTCCTGCTCCAAATAAATCACCCACCACACTCATACCAGCCATCAAAGGCCCTTCAATTACATCCAATGGGCGATCACTTTGTAATCGTGCTTCTTCAGTATCAATATCTATAAAATCGGTAATTCCTTTTACCAGTGCATGTTTCAATCGTTCTTCCACACTGGTGCTTCGCCATGCTTCATCAACCACCGCTACCTTTCCTTTGGCTTTGATGGTTTCGGCAAAGGTTACCAATCGTTCGGTAGCATCGGGTCTGAGATTCCAAAGCACATCTTCAACCAAGTTCAATAACTCTTTGGGTATCTCATCGTACACTTCAATCATGCCCGCATTTACAATACCCATATCCATGCCGTTTTGAATGGCTTTATATAAGAAGGCGGCATGCATGGCTTCACGCACGGTATCGTTACCTCTAAATGAAAAAGAGATATTACTTACACCACCTGATACTTTCGCATATGGCAAATTTTCTTTAATCCATTTGGTGGCATTCACAAAATCAACAGCATAATTATTATGCTCTTCGATTCCAGTGGCTACCGTTAAAATATTGGGGTCGAAAATAATATCCTCAGGAGCAAAGCCTACCTGATCAACTAAAATATCATAGGCTCGTTTACAAATGGCAATTTTCTTTTCGTAATTATCAGCTTGTCCGTCTTCATCAAAGGCCATCACCACAGTGGCTGCACCAAAGCGCTTAATAGTTCGAGCACGCTCAATGAATTTTGCTTCACCATCTTTTAAAGAGATGGAGTTTACTATGCCCTTACCTTGCATGCACTTCAAACCCGCTTCAATTATTTCCCATTTAGATGAGTCAACCATCACGGGAACTCTCGAAATATCAGGTTCGGAGGCAATCAAATTTAAAAATTTCGTCATGGCAGCCACCCCATCCAGCATCCCTTCATCCATATTGATATCAATCACCTGGGCACCATTCTCTACTTGCTGGCGGGCAACACTCAAGGCACTGTCAAAGTCGCCACTCAAAATCATTCGGGCAAATGCCTTACTTCCTGTAATATTGGTACGTTCTCCAATATTTACAAAATTGGTTTCTGGCGTTATCACTAAAGGCTCTAGGCCACTTAGTTGTAGGTATCGGGTTTGTGTCATCTTGTTTTCTTGTTATTAGAAACAATGGCTTCTAATAAAAAATATTATTTATGCGACTTTACTAAATGTACGTGGTGAATATTTCGATGCATGTTCGGCAATCTCTTTGATATGCGCTGGGGTGGTGCCACAACATCCCCCAACAATATTGATGAAGCCTGCTTGTAAGAAGTCTTCAATTTGCTCACACATGATATGCGGTGTTTCATCGTACTCCCCAAACTCGTTGGGCAATCCTGCATTGGGGTAACAGCTCACATAACAATCGGCATTGGTGGCTAGCGATTCCAAATAAGGTCGCATGGCATGCGCCCCTAACGCACAATTAATTCCAACACTAATGGGGTTGGCATGTTTTACTGAGGTATAAAAGGCTTCAATGGTTTGGCCCGAAAGGGTGCGTCCACTGGCATCGGTGATGGTTCCTGAAATTGAGATGGGAAGTTTTTTACCCAATTCATCAAATACTTCAAGGCATGCATAAATGGCAGCCTTGGCATTCAAGGTATCGAAAATAGTTTCAATTAAAAGCAAATCAACATTACCTTGAATCAAGGCAGTAACTTGTTCCTTATAGGCATTCTTCACCTGATCAAAATTCACGGTACGAAACTCTGGTCGGTTTACATCGGGCGACAAACTTAGGGTACGATTCATTGGGCCAATAGCACCTGCTACAAAGCGAGGTTTGGCGGGGTTTTTTAGGGTGTACTCATCGGCGGCTTTGCGTGCAATTTGTGCTGCTGCCAAATTTAATTCGGCTGCCAAACTTTGCATATCGTAATCTTCCAGCGATACTACCTGGCAATTGAAAGTATTGGTCTCAATGATATCGGCACCGGCTTCTAAATATTCTTTATGAATGGCTTCAATGATATGTGGCTGAGTCAAACAAAGCAAATCGTTATTGCCTTTGATATCTTTATGCCAGTTCTTAAAACGCTCTCCACGATAATCTTCTTCTTCCAATTTATATTGCTGAATCATGGTGCCCATCGCGCCGTCAAGTATGAGAATTCTTTTCTCTAATGCGGCTTCCAGTGCTGATTTTGGGGAGGCTGTAACGGTAGTCATTTTGTTGAGTATAAATTAATTGTTTCAAGCCATGAACAATTGCTCACAGATTTATTTATTACTCACCCAAAAAGTTACAAGAGAATCATGATAATTCACCTTATCTTCTCCCATGGTTCAGTGCGAACCTGAGATAGGAATTAGCACCCACCAAGTTGGGTTGCCAAGACATCATAGGGCCTATTCCCTCCGTCTTTCTGGATAAGTGATGCAAATATATAACATAGGTTTGAGATTTACAATGAAGTTTGAACCATGGTTTATCCATAGTCACAATTCTATAGAACAGATTTCTGTACACTCTCCATTTCAATTCAGGCCTTTGCGATTGAATTCGGTGGATTCTATTCTTTTCTGGTTCACTTATTTTTATATTACTTTGCTGAAAATCCAGTTATGACACTACATGTTAAAACAATGGCTGAAATGCAAGCCAGTGGCGAAGTCCCAGAAGTTCTATTTTGGGTGGGATGTGCAGGAAGCTTCGACGATAGGGCCAAAAAAGTGACCCGCTCCTTTGCTAAGATTCTTCAACATACAGGAGTGAAGTTCGCAGTGCTTGGTACGGAAGAGAGTTGTTCTGGTGATCCTGCAAAACGCGCTGGCAATGAGTTTCTATTTCAAATTCAGGCCATGAACAATATCTCGGTACTGAACATGTACGAGGTGAAAAATATTGTTACTACCTGTCCGCATTGTTTTAATACCTTAAAAAATGAGTATCCGTCATTAGGTGGAAATTATGAAGTAATGCACCATTCGGAATACCTTCAGAAACTCATTAACGATGGACGTTTGAGAGTAGAAGGTGGGTCATTTAAAGGAAAAAAAATAACGTATCACGACAGCTGCTATTTAGGTCGTGCCAACAATATCTATGAGGCACCTCGTGACGTACTGGCTAAGCTGGATGCCGACCTGGTAGAACTGAAACGTTGCAAAAGCAATGGATTATGTTGTGGTGCCGGAGGTGCTCAAATGTTTAAAGAAGCCGAAAAAGGAAATAAAGAAGTGAATGTGGAACGCGCCGAAGAGATACTTGCAAGTAATGCAGAAATAGTTGCCGTGAATTGCCCATTCTGTATGACGATGGTGAAGGATGGTGTGAAACATTTTAATAAGGAAGATACTATTCAAATCATGGATTTGAGTGAATTAATTTCTGAAAATCTGGGACTCTAAATCTATCCATGTATTCAGCTCAAACCTATTCGTTTTTTGATAATGTATATGAGGTGGTACGTTTAATACCGAAAGGTCGCGTTACTTCCTATGGTGCCATTGCGGCATATTTAGGAAGTAAAGGAAGCAGCCGAATGGTTGGTTGGGCAATGAATGCAGCCCATGCCGTGAAGCCTAAAGTTCCTGCACATCGGGTGGTAAACAGGCAAGGATTACTCACTGGCAAACATCATTTTGGTGCTCCCGATAGGATGAAGGAGTTATTAGAAAAAGAAAAAATTAAAGTGATTGATGATCAGGTGCAACAATTTAGCACCTTGTTCTGGGATCCAAATATTGAATTAAATTAAATACATGAAATCTTACCTCGCGATACTCACCGCTGTTATTTTTTTATCAGCATGTAATTTCAAACCGAAAGCCGACACCATTTTTTATAATGGGAAAGTGGTCACCATGAATGCGCAAATGCAAATTACAGAAGCATTTGCCGTGAAGGATGGGAAAATATTGGAGACAGGAACAACCAAAGACTTAATGGAGAAATATACTTCCAAAGAAAAAATCGACTTGCTTCAGAAGTATGTTTACCCTGGATTTATCGATGCCCATTGCCATTTTATGGGATATGCCGGTGACCTATATAAATGCCAACTAAGAGGTACGGTTGCTTTCGAAAAAGTATTAGAGCGTGTAGCCATCTATAACCAGCGTGTGAATCCTTCATTTATTTATGGTAGGGGATGGGATCAAAATGAATGGCCTAAAAAAGAATTCCCAACCAACGAACGATTGAATACTTTCTTTGGAGATAAGCCAGTATTCCTAAAGCGTATAGACGGACATGCTGCTTTGGTGAATCAAAAGTTTTTAGACATGGCTGCCGAAGTATTGAAACCCTTTGAGAATACACCTTATATCATTACTAAAAATGGAGTACCAACAGGATTGATTCTCGATAAAGCCTTGGAAGCAGCCGAAAAATTGATTCCCGAATTGCCAGCATCTCAAATGGTAGCAGAGGTGATGAAAGCACAAGAGGAATGTTTCAAACTTGGAATCACCTCCTTAGCTGATGCTGGATTAAGTCCAAAACAAATCCTATTTATTGATTCACTTCAAAAAGCAGGACAATTGAAAATGCGCATCTATGCTATGGTATCCGCATCAAAAGAAAATTTAGAGTTCTTCAATTCGAAAGGAAAAATCAAAACGCCTTACCTCGATGTACGCTCATTAAAAGTTTATGCCGATGGTGCCTTAGGTAGTCGTGGTGCCCGATTGAAAAAGGAATATAGCGACCAATCAGGAAATTTTGGAACCATGTTAATTGCACCTACCGAACTCGAAGAGTATGCTGCATGGGCTATTCAGCACGAGTTTCAATTAAACACCCATGCTATTGGCGATAGCGCCAATGCATTTATCTTAAGTGTTTATGCCAATTACTTAAAAGGCAAAAACGATTTGAGATGGCGTATTGAACATGCACAGATTGTAGATCCAGCCGATTTTCATTATTTCGGCGACTATAGTATTGTTCCTTCCGTTCAACCAACCCATGCCACCAGCGATATGAGCTGGGCTCAAGCACGCTTAGGCGAAAGTCGCATGCCGGGTGCCTATGCTTACCGCAGCCTGATGAAACAAAATAACTGGATTCCATTAGGAACTGATTTTCCTGTTGAATATTTAAATCCTCAATACACTTTCTTTGCTGCCGTGAGTCGTAAAGATGGAATGAATAAACCTAAAGATGGATTCAATATGACTGAAGGAATAAGTAGAGAAGATGCACTGAAAGGAATTACCATTTGGGCGGCAACGGCCAATTTTGAAGAAGCTGAGAAAGGTAGTTTGGAAGCAGGGAAGTATGCCGACTTTGTAATTTATGATCAGAATTTCTTAACGGATGATTTGATTCAAATTCGCAATTCATTACCGTTTAAAACATTTGTCAACGGACAAGAAGTTGCGCATCAATAATTATTAATTGCCAGCAAATGCTTTATGCATTTTCTTGCGTTTATGATGTGTTTGTTTAATCATATTATTATCCATGGTAATCACACTTATATTACCATCAACCTCTAACATAGCGAGTTTTACATGGGTATGATTTTCGGCACCATGCTCACGTATCGATTCCTCTAATTCCGAGTTGGTTATTTTTACATCAGCTAAATTCTCCTCGAATAAAACGCCGTCAAGTACCAATAATATTGGTTCCCCCTCTAGCGCTTTCTTAAATAATTTACTATTGAAAATTCCTAATTTGAGGATATAATTCAAAACAAATAATGTGGATGCCGCAATAATACCACCCAGTAAGGAGGTGTTATTTCCTACCATGGCATTTTGAACTGCATTACTTATGAGTATAATAAATACCAAATCGGTAGTAGATAATTGCGATAACTCTTTTTTGCCTGCAACTCTAATTGCAACCACCATAAAGATATAAACGGCGGCACTTCTATAAACGACTTCGTAATCCATGATTCCTGATTTATTTATATTGTTTTTTTAATTTCAAAATCAACAGTTCTAAGACTCCAGGTGATCGTAATTGCCATCCTTCTGGCTTGTCATAAAATTTCGGGTTCAGATAATAATTCATGTAAACTGCACCATGCTCAAAACTTCGACCATACCAATGACTCAGTGTTTCTTGTTCGTCATGAGTGAATTCTGCACAAATATTACTACTTATTACAATAGGAAGGCTATCCAAACTTTCGCCTATTCGTAAAATGGTGGAATTGTCAGAACCTAAGTCGATGAATTTTGATGGATTGGCAATAGGGGCTTTACTATAAACCTTGCTTGTATCGTCGTAAGATTTCATTGTAAATTGATCTATCTCAAAATAGCCACGATACTGGATATTCGCATCTGCAATGGTTTTGCCAGGATAATAAATAAAACTTCCAATACAGAGGAATAAAAATGTGGTGATATAAATTATTCTTCGTGGTAAAGAAGATGCTTGTAATACATTCATGAATAAAATTAAAAACCAACACTCCAGCCCTAAAAAATAACGATGTGCAATGGTGTTCTTTAAAGTGATACTTAAAATAATGGAAGTTACTGTTACTAATACCCAAAACACTTGCGTGTTCAAGGTTGCCGACTTTCTTTTCCATTGAAAATAGGCATAAAACACAATTGGAATAATCATTCCATAATCAACAAAGCGCCAGATACAATAAGCCATGCCTTTCACTATTTGCCCTATTGAATTTGTTTCAGCAGTGTCGGTAAAGTCGGGCGATTTAATCCACCATCCAGCATGTTTATAATGAACAATCATCCAGAGCATAAATACCGCAAATGGAATAGCATACACAAAAAAACGCTTGATAAAGAATTGCTTCCATTCCAATTTCTTCCAATGCATATAAATGTCGCCAGCAGCGAATGCAGCCAAAAAATAGGCCCCTTGCAGATGGGTAAGCATCATAATGCTTGTAATCAATACAAATAACAAAGTTTTATTACTCAATAAATAATATACCCCAAACAAAAATAATCCCATGAGCATCGCAGTATTCAACATCATCGCATTTTGTGTTATAAAGGTGGGGTGCACCATCACCAAAAGCGTGGCATAATTGGTATTTGTTGAATTTAGATAAAGGCTGCATAGTTTTCGGAAACCCATCAATAAAAATACACACCATAGCATACCATAGATATGACTCACCAAAAGTGATTTTCCAAACAGTTTCCAACTCAATGCCATAATTAGCGAATAGAGTGGGGGATGACCAGGATCACTTCCAAACGCATAGAAGATGGTTCCATTTTCATAAATATTTGTAGCCAGGCGGGAGGTGGAAGTTATTGAATCACCAAAAAAGGGATCCTGCCCAAAAACATAGATCAGCACGAGAAAATAGCTCCCCATGATTCCATAAAAATACTTGTGAAAGAATTGGTGAACGTTATGCATTGTGGCGAAGTTAACTTATCCCTCTTCAAATAACAATAATCAGTTGGCAATTAACATGTTTTCCATACTTTTGCGCTTCTAAAATCAACCCGATTATTATGTCAAAAGAAGTATTTATCGTATCGATAGCCCGCACACCAATGGGCAGTTTTATGGGGTCGCTAAGTGGAGTTCCTGCAACTCGCCTAGGAGCCATTGCGGTTAAAGAAGCTGTAAAGAGAGCTGGTATTGAACCTTCTCATGTTCAGGAATTGTATATGGGAAATGTATTGCAAGCCTCACTCGGACAAGCTCCTGCAACTCAAGTAGCTATTTATGCTGGTTTGGGAAATAATATTCCTTGTACAACCATTAATAAAGTATGTGCATCAGGAAGTAAAGCATTGATGCTTGCAACCCAAAGCATTTTATTAGGCGATGCCGATATCGTTGTTGCTGGTGGTATGGAGAATATGAGCAGCGTACCATACTATATCGACAAAGGTCGTAGTGGTTATAAATATGGTAATGGCGTATTGGTTGATGGATTGCAAAAAGATGGATTGTGGGATGTTTATAACGATTACGCCATGGGTAATTGCGCCGAACTCTGTGCTAAAGAAATGAACTTCACCCGCGAGCAACAAGATGCTTTCGCCATTGAATCTTATCAAAGAGCCGCTGCTGCTTATGCTGCTGGTCATTATAATTATGAAATGGTTGGCGTAGAAGTAAATAAGGGTAAAGAAACCGTTACTATCAGCGCTGATGAAGATTATAACAAAGTTAATTTCGATAAGATTCCTGGATTGCGTCCAGTGTTTATAAAAGACGGAACAGTTACCGCCGCCAATGCATCAACCATGAATGATGGTGCCAGTGCACTGGTATTAATGAGCGGAGAAAAAGTAAAAGAACTCGGATTGAAACCCTTGGCAAAAATCATTGGTTATGCCGATGCAGCTCAGGCTCCAGAATGGTTCACTACCGCACCTTCTTTGGCAATACCTAAAGCATTGGATAAGGCAGGAATTAATATTGATCAAGTGGATTTGTTTGAACTGAATGAAGCATTTGCGGTAGTTGGTTTGGCTAATATTGCTAAGCTTAATTTAGATCCTGCCAAAGTAAATATTTGGGGAGGTGCCGTGGCCTTAGGTCATCCATTGGGAAGTAGCGGAAGCCGTATCGTATGTACTTTAGTTAGTCAGTTAATTGCAAACCAAAAGAAATATGGAGTTACCGGTATTTGCAATGGTGGGGGAGGAGCGAGTGCCCTCGTTATAGAACGTGTATAATTTCTAAGTTTATACACATTCTAAATTCGAAAATTTATCTGTTGATTTTGAATCAATAATGTATTTTTACAAAAATTTTTAATACCCGAAATTATGGCTATAATGATTACCGACGAATGCATCAACTGCGGTGCATGCGAACCAGAATGTCCGAACAATGCAATTTATGAAGGAGGTGCCGAATGGGCTTTCACCGATGGTACCACTGTAAAAGGATCTATCAGTATGGATGGAGAGATGGTGGATGTAAGCAAACGCTTTGCTCCAATTGCTGATGATGTATATTATATCACCCCTTACAAATGTACCGAGTGTCAAGGATTTCACGAAGAACCACAATGTGCAGCGGTATGCCCTGTAGATTGCTGCGTTGATGATCCTGAAAGAAGAGAAACTGAAGAAGCGTTATTAGAACGTAAAGCATCTTTACATATCTAAGAATTTTAAAGGACAGAAGGCATAAGTAAATTCATCTTCAAATTTATGGAGTGATCATTTTCTTATGCCTTACTTCTTTTATAGAAAGCATGTACGGTATCTGCGATATTTCTTGTGTACCTATACGGAAAGAACCTTCTCATCGTAGTGAACAAGTGTCGGAATTGCTATTTGGTGATAGCTTTGAAGTTCTTGATGAGCACAAAGACTGGATTAAAATAAAATGCAGTTACGACGACTATGAAGGATGGATTTCAAATACAGTATATGCAATCTGCAGCGCAGTTGATTATAAAAGCGATAGAAAAAAAATGCATGCCTGCAGTTATGATATATTGCAGCCTGCCATTAGTAACAAGCGACAAATACCAATTTTAATAGGAAGCTCGCTACCTAACTACGATGGACTCATTGTAAAACTTGGGAAAGAGAAATTCAATGTAAACGGTAGAGTTACTAGCCCAAAGAAAAAATACGATATCGCCTTTCTCCAAAAAACGGTAATGCAGTTTTTGCACGCACCCTACCGATGGGGAGGTAGAACACCTTTTGGAATCGATTGCAGTGGATTCACTCAGCTGGTTTTTAAAATCATGAATGTAAGATTGAAACGCGATGCATGGCAACAAGCTACACAAGGCGAATTCATTACATTTATTCATGAGGCCGTGATTGGCGATTTGGCCTTTTTTGGAACTGATGATAAAATTACTCATGTAGGAATTATGTTGGATAACGAACAAATAATTCATGCAAGTGGTAAAGTTAAAATAGATAAAATAGATCAAAATGGAATTTACAATACCGATCTAAAACAATACACACATAAATTGCGATTCATTAAACGCATCAAAAATTTCAATTCTTAATTAACTAAATTATTATATATATGGCACTTCAAGTAGGCACCAAAGCCCCCGAATTTAAATTATTCAATACCGAAAAGAAAGAAGTTTCTTTATCTGATTTTGCTGGTAAAACAGTTGTTTTAAATTTCTTCCCAGGTGCATTCACAGGAGTTTGTACTGCACAAATGTGTGGTCTTCGTGATGACTATTCATTTTATAACAATTTAAATTGTGTTGTTCTAGGATGTAGTTCTGATAGCCCTTTCACATTAGGTAAATTCAAAGCAGAGCAAAATTTAGAATTCGATTTATTAAGTGATTATAATCACGAAGTAAACAAAGCATACGATGTATTTGAACCTGTTTGGATTTTAAATATGCACGGACCAGCGAAACGTTCAGCTTTTATTATTGATGGTAATGGTATCATTCAATATTCTGAGCAAATGGCAAATGCAGGAGAGCAAGTAAACTTTGCTGCAATGAGAGCAGTATTGGAGAAAATGTAATCCATTCATTCTAAAATAAAAAAGCCATTCAGAATTTCTGAATGGCTTTTTTTATGTTGAATAAATTTTAGTGTCCTTTCGCTGCTAAATATCTTTCTGCATCGAGGGCCGCCATACATCCTGTTCCAGCAGCAGTAATAGCCTGACGATAAATTTTATCCTGAGCATCACCACATGCAAAAACACCTTCAATATTTGTTTTCGTGCTATCGGGTTGGGTTATAATATAATCTTGTTCATCCATATCAATGAAACCTTTGAAGATTCCAGTATTGGGCTGATGTCCAATTGCCACAAAGAATCCATCAATTTTAATCTGACGAACATCTCCTGTAACTGTATTCTTTATTAAAGCACTTTCTACCACATGTTCACCCTGTACTTCTTGCGTTTCACTGCTATATAGAATTTCAATA
The DNA here is from genome assembly GCA_947492885.1 of Bacteroidota bacterium. Lineage (GTDB taxonomy): Bacteria > Bacteroidota > Bacteroidia > UKL13-3 > UKL13-3 > CAINMV01. The sequence continues at coordinate 1,618 of CANLPK010000020.1, read as the reverse complement.
TTTGGTGTAGTTTGTACGCGATGTTGCATTGCTTTGGAAGCCCTGAACTGATCGCGACGAACAATCATATATACTTTTGTACAAAGTTTTGATAGATAATGTGCTTCTTCACACGCGGTATCACCAGCACCTACAATAGCAACCTCCTTACCACGATAGAAAAACCCATCGCATACTGCACAGGCACTAACACCACCTCCTAAATTTCTTAAACGAATTTCACTTTCTAATCCTAACCATTTGGCACTTGCACCTGTCGCAATAATTACGGTATCAGCAGTGATTTCTTTTTCATTATCAATCCATACGCGTTTGGGTGTTGAATTGAAATCAACTTTTGTCGCCATTCCAATTCGCACATCTGTTTTGAAACGAAGGGCTTGTTCTCTGAAATGCGCCATCAACTCCGGGCCTTGCACTCCTGTAGGAAAGCCAGGGTAATTTTCCACTTCTGTAGTAATCATTAACTGACCACCGGGCTCCATTCCTTCATACATTACTGGTTTCAGATCGGCACGGGCGGCATAAACGGCTGCGGTATACCCAGCAGGGCCCGAACCGATAATTAAGCATTGAATATGTTCCATTTTAATAAGATGGCAAAGATAATATAAATACGAATTAACTAGTGATGGTACTTTTCATTATTAAGAATGGTAAATACACGGTAAATTTGTTCTGATAATAAAAGCCGTATCATTTGATGCGTAAACGTAAGTTGTGAGAGGGCAATTTTCTTCTGGGTGATTTTTTCAATGCTTTCATCAAAACCAAAAGCACCACCAATTAAGAACACCATATTGGATACTCCTCGATTCATGACTCCCTGAAATTCGTTTGCCAGTTTGGTTGAGCTAAACTCTTTCCCATGCTCATCGAGCATTATAATATAATCGGTTGGTTTTATTTTGTCAAGAAATAATTTAGATTCCTTGCGTTTTAGTTCTTCCTTGGGCAATGAGGCTGCATTTTTTACATCCTCCATCTCTATCCATTCTAAAGGGCAATATCGTTTAATTTTTTCTAAATATATTCCGAGTCCTTCCTTTAAAAACGGTTCTTTTGTCTTGCCTATACTCAATACGGTAATTTTCATACGGAACGCAACTTACATAAAATTTCAAACTTGCCATTTATGCTAAAAAGAAGCCACATTAATAAATAAATAACATGGTAAGAAGAGAAGAATAATTTATTTTCGCAGGATGGAGGTAACTAAAAATAAGCAGGGATTATTTATTGATCGTGATTTAAGCTGGCTTTATTTTAATCAGCGCGTTTTACAAGAAGCACAAAACCCCAATGTGCCATTAATTGAGAGGATTAAATTCTTGGGTATCTTTAGTAATAACTTGGATGAGTTTTTTAGAGTTCGTGTGGCATCTCACCAACGAATGAGTTTGCTTAAGAAAACCTTCGCCTTAAAATACAATCCAGAAATAATACTTAAACAAATTCAGGAAAAGGTTTTTCAGTTACAAGATGAATTTGAAACAACATATAAAAGTTTAATAGCCGAACTGAAAAAGGAAAATATTGAGATGATTAACGATAGTCAGCTCAATAAAACCGATGCCACCGAATTAAAAGAATATTTCAAAACAGAAGTACTCCCTCA
>CANLPK010000019.1 GCA_947492885.1 Bacteroidota bacterium | reverse complement strand
ATTACGAATGACAATCTATACATCTTATTTTAGATAATTTATAAACCCTTCTTTCCTTTTGATTCTCAATTTTTGTTTCTTTATGACATTTAGCACATGCTACATTAACATGCTTCCCATCTAATGGGAAGCGGGTCTTCGAATGATCGAAGCTCGAAACATCCCAAGTTATTTTAGAACTATGACAACGAATACAATCGGTTTCACCATTCACTTCAAATTGATTGCCGTGAATATTATCGTGGCACTGTGCGCATTTGACTCCTAGCCCTGAGAACTTCTGTTTCGATATCGGTTCCTGAGGTGTAATTTTAGTGAAATGACAAGTCCTACATGTTGCCTTGGCATGATTACCCTCGAGTTTCCAATTGGTGGTATTATGATCAAACAAAACTGTCGTCCAAACTTCCATATTATGACACTTGGCACAATCACTCTTAGGATAGTATTTTTCACTTATCTGCCCATTATGAATATCCTTATGACAATCGACACATTGCTGGCCAACCGATTTAAACTTCCATCGCGATTCACTTTTATGGCAAGAGGCGCATGGAGTAGCAATATGTGAACCTTCTAATTTAAAAGAGGTGGTTTGATGATTTTCAATTCCATAAGTTGTAAACGTAAAAGCTTTCTCTAAAGTATGGCATTCTTTACAATCAGGATTAATATTATTTTTAATGAAATCGCCTTTATGAAAATCCGTATGGCAATTCTTACATTGGGTGGTATTTATTGGAGTGAGATAGTTATTGTTTTTATGGCATAACCTGCACTCTACTTTTACATGTTTTCCAGTAAGCGGATAATCGGTTTTATTATGATTAAAGTTACTGATATTCTGATTTAACTTCTTAAACGATTCATCATTATGACAATTAGCACAGTTCAATCCAAACTTCCCATTATGAACATCCTTATGACAATCAACACAACTAGAAAACTTCAGACCAGTAAATGTTTGAAAATCGGCTCCGTTTTTGGTGGTTTTTTTATGGCATTCAATACATGTTGTTTTGGTATGTGCACCTTTCAACCTAAATTTAGCTTTATTATGATCGAAGCCAGGAGCCGGTTTAAATTTTTTAGTATCATGACACGAATTACATTTCTTGTCTAACGTGCCTTGGTGATAATCCTTGTGACAGGAATTACATTCTTGCTGAAGGCCGAGAAATGTATTAGCCCTTTTTTTAATTTCATTATCAGAGATATAATCGGTCTTGTGGCATTTTTTACAATCAACTGGTGCATGTGAGTTCTCCAATTTGTATCCTGCGAGGTTATGATTAAATGTTTTCTGATCAAATCGAGTCATCTGAAACTTCTTTCCATGATGATCACTATGACATTCAACACACCTTTTACTTATAACTGTTGCATCGGAATGATACCCCCCTTTCCTGTTGAGTAGTGATTGAATTTCTTTATGACAAGCCAAGCAATTTTGATTGGTTACTGCATTGCCTATTGCATGGCATTTTGTACAATTCGACATCCCCTCTAATCCAGAATGTTTCTGGGATAAGTCGCCAGGAGAAATTTGAGCATTAACTCTTACTTGAATAAAAATACCCAAAAACAAAAGCGATATGTAGTAGCCTAACTTCAATGTTTCTTCACAATTTGACCAAATTTCTTTGTAATTTCTATACCTGCGTTCTTCAAAAAATCGGTTGGTAATTCACCACCTATAAATACATAAATCAAATCATTAGGGACAATTTTAGCATCAGAAGAAGCATCAGTTTTAATTAGGACATCCTGCTCATTAATACTCAAAACTTCTGAGTTAAAAATCACCTGTAGCTTTTTCTGATTGATGGCCGTCTCAATACTTTTGCTGTTTTTAGTTTTAATACGGGCGAATTGCTCTTTGCGGTATGACAGTATAACCTCATTCTGATCCATTAATAACATCGCTGATTCTACTGCCGAATCTCCGCCACCAACAACAATAATTTTTTTACCCGAAATACGCTCAGGCTCCAATAATCGATAGGCTACTTTGAAAGTATCCTCTCCTGGCACTCCTAATTTTCGTGGTGAACCTCTCCTTCCTATGGCTATTAAAACATGGTTCGTGATAAATGTATTACCATTGGTGGCAACCAATTTAAAAGTATCATCCAACAGTGGAATTATTTTTTCAATTTTCGTGTTCTCCTGAATGGTAATTTCATATTTTCCCAGTGCTTCCTTCCAAATATTCAATAACTCTTCTTTTGATGTATCAAAAAGTTTTACTTTCCCAAATAGTGGCAAATCCATTGGGTTCGTCATTACCACTTTCGACCGAGGAAAAGTAAATACCGTTCCACCTAGCGAATCTTGTTCTAATGTTGTAAATCGCAATCCAGATTTTTTCGCCTCCAATGAGCCAGAAATACCTGCTGGGCCAGCTCCGATAATTACCAAATCTAGCACTCCATCTTTTCGAGATTTCCCCGATTTAGCAATGTTCTCTACCGCCATTTTTCCTTGTTCCACACTGTTTCGTATGAGCCCCATTCCTCCCAGTTCACCAGCAATATATAATCCTTTAATATTGGTTTCATACGATTGATTTACATGAGGCAATTCTACGCCGCGCTTTTCCGTTCCGATGCGTAATGAAATTGCTTCTACTGGACAAGCATGAAAGCAGGCTCCATGTCCAATACAGTTAGTCGCATTAATAACGGTAGCTTTTCCATTTACAAGCCCAAGTATATCATGCTCGGGGCAGGCTGTAATGCAAGCACCACTTCCGATGCAGGCATTCAAATCAATATACGGATGAAGTGATAATGGCTCGAAGCGCCCTTCTTGTCGAGCAATTTCAATCTTCTCTAAAGTTGCTTTTGATTCGGATTTTCCTTTTCTGATATAAAACCAAATTACCAACAAACAAAAGATTGCAGTAACAGAATAAACAATAATTGATTCCAGTTCCATTTTTAAAAAATCCATCTATAGCCTAACACAACAGTTACCACAACATGTATAGTAACGATAACCAACATAATAATTGCGAATGGCATATGTATTACATGCCAATACTTAAATAATTTTTGCATCAATAAAAGTCTCTCAATCCTGCTCGCCAAAGAAATTTCTTGCTTGACAAGCTTTATAATTCGCCGTATCTCAACACCACTTGTGCCTGAGCTGGCTAATTGTTGCTTTACTTTATTTACTTGGTTGCGCTTCTTAATAAAACCTGAAATACCCCAGCCATAATGCTGATTACTTTCTTGCAAGAATTCAGATATCAAATTCCCAGTTGAATCAAATGACTTGAGATCATCTACTAAATTGGCATGCGATAATTTCACCTCCGACAAACTCAATTCTCGACCTTCAATGGTACGTGGTATTTGAGTATAAATAAATCTCCCGACAACCCCACTCAATACAACCAATACCATACTCCAAAAACCAACTGAAACAATGCCTCCAAACTTAAAAGTAGTATGAAACAAAACCATGATGGGACCAAGCGTGCACAGAAAAATATGAAATTCAAGTAAATACTTTAAGCGCAAATACTTTTCCATAAAGCCATAACGCTTTCGAGCAATATATAATACAACCCCAAATAATATTAGAAAAGTGCCAATAACACCGAGTCCTTGTCCAAAGATTCCAGATGGCTTAAACCATACATAATCTGGATGGTAAAATCGTTCTTCGATTGGGGTGGTATAATAAGAATAACCTTTAATAGCTATAAAGGAAGTTACTGCAACTACAATTATCGACATAACAAAAATGTAGATGAAGTGAATAAGTTTACTCATAGTTTGTGAAATTCCTTTTTGTTCTTCTAATGCAAAAATATAGAAAAAAAAACTACAATTACACTATTAAATAAATATTAATTTTATTTAAACCGATTCTAATTTATGCTTAACAAAAAAATGAACCAATTAGGGAATAAAATCAATTACAATTGTAACTATCTTGCAATTATATTTTTTTTAAGATATTTGGTTTTGATTTTAGCATCAAGACAATCTATTGTTTTAATACTTTCTTTAGACCAAATTATTCAAAATCACATTATTTTCTCAAGAATATTATATTTTCGTAACTTCATGTAAAGACAAACAACCAAACCATAATTCGTGCTATTTATCTCTTGCACATTAACTATATTTGAACCTTAATTTTCCAATGAAAAATAAATAGGACAAAAATAAAATTAAAACTATGTTTAAAGTCACTCGAGAGCAAATGCTCTCTATCAAAGCCAATAAACGTGCGGAATACATCGAAAAGATTATCCCAAAATTCAAGGAACTGAAACCTGAATTTTTGCCTGAAAAAGAGGAGGATATTAAGAAACTATTTGATGCAAAAATTGTCGAATCTGCCAAATGGAAATTAACTACCGATGAGCTTATCGAAAAGTACCTCTATCTCTGCCTTAGTTATGAAAAACTTCTAGGCCATGAAATACCTAAAAAATACGTCACCCTACTTACCTGGCCTGCTCGCAGCGGAGAAGACAAATTAAAATACCTTCATACCACTTTAATTCAAGATCAATATGTCGTTAAGTCAAAGTGAACAACAGCAGGCACGTGCAAATGCGGAGCGTAGGTATGCTGCCGCCCATCCAGAACTTACTACTAGTGCAGGCATGGAATCGGATCCTGAATTTCAGCGAATGTATTGTGATGAAGCTGCTGCCATAGAAGCTGCTCATGTGCCTCCACCTCCAAGTAGCACCGCTCGTTGCGATGATACCACCTCTTCATGTCACCCTCCTGTAGAGCCCACCGAAACAGTGAATTGCAATTTCACTTCTATGCAAGTGAATAAGTCGGGAGATACGAATCGAGTGTTTCGTTCTACAGCAGCACGATCAGGAGTAATTGATATTGTTGCAGGGCGGACCCGTGCCAAAGCAACGATGGAATTGCGACTTCAAGGAGTAAGCATTACCTGCGACGACCATGATCATAGGGTATGGAATGTATCGCCTCAAGTTCCTGGGGCAGTACTAACCAATAACTCAAGTTTAAATTTGGACTTAGGTTGGACTGGAGACGTTTCTAGACTAGGTTTTTTTAATCAACGAATTGCTCCAACTCGCTACGAAGTTACAGCCAGCACCCATAATAAATCAAAAAGTATTACCATCAATGTATATCCCGATTATGCTTGGGAAGGAACTGCTTCGGTTAGTTTCAGGGTGGAAGAAGGTACCCGAAATATTCGTTATGATGGAGTAAATATTCAATTTAGTCGCACCGATGATAATGTTACTACCCAATATGGAGCACGAATTCAAGAAATTATTGACCTCTTGGCCCGTTTCTTCGGATTCATCTTCGACGTTAAACATATCGCTGAAACTGTTACCGCGGGAGCCGTAACTTGGGGGTTAGTTCCTCCTACTTTTGCCATTTCAATGAACACGAAGTGGCAAGAAAACACCACCAATTTACGATGTGGTTATTACTATACTTTACGTTTGGCCTTCAGCCCACTCATTGGAATTCAACTTACAGTAAATTTAGGAATCATTGCCATTCAGGCCATTCCTTATATCGGCACCTTGGTAGCTCGTATGGCTGGACCAGAAATTAGTCGATACATTGCAATTACTTTTACAATCCAAGGAACAATTGGTGTTGATGTTACTGCTTCTAAAAGTGCCGAGGCGGGTTCAGGTTCAGTTAGTGGCGGATTGACTGGGCAGGTGGGTATGGATATCGGGATCAGAGGTCAAGTGAATCGTGATTTTGGTTTGTTCGCAGTGAATTGTGGTATAAGTGGAGGAGCGCGTGGTTCAGTAACATTGACCTTGCGTGGCCCTCAAATTGATACCGCAGGTTCCTATGCATCCTTTGCGGCCAATTTCGATGGACTCACGCTCTATGTTCGGGCATACTGCCGAGCAGGTTCTTCACAAACTACCCGCCAGGAAACTCCGGGAAGGAGCTATAGCAGTGGTTATACTGGCGAAGATGGAAGTTGGCAAGTAAGAGATACTGCACACCATGTAGCTGGTGAAACCAATCGTGAACAAGCGGGAGGTAATGGTGAAGAAACTTATTTATGGATTGCGGCTCGCCCACTTGGCGACCCTGCTAGAATTGACTTATAATATGAAACATTTTCCAAATCCTCAATATGCCCTGGCGATAAAAAATAATATCTGCTCATTCGTAGCTTATATTAATGATATCCCTGCATTTTATAATGTAAATGGTACTGCATACAATTTATGTGTTCCAATCAATCATCTGGTTCGTAATGGAGAAAATACTTTTAAAGTATTGGTTACTCCTTTAAAACCATCAACCCATTTGCAAGAATTATCCGAGTGCTTCGCGTCCATTATCGTAAAAGACATTTATGATAATGCCGATCAATTTGTTGAGATTGCGATCACTGGATTTCCTGAAGGTACTTCGAATGATACTATCAAATTGCCAGGCTTTGAAGTGAAAGGAGTTTTCGAAGCTCGAATTCCTTTTAAAGATGCATATTGGACAGAAGCTCCTAATATGGAGAAAAACAAATCAACACATATAGATCAAGCGCGACGATACTTTAAAGCCTTTCATGAAGCGTTGGAGCAGAAAAACACTTCGGTAATCTTTAATGAGATTGCAACTCGTGAAATGGAATTCTCAAAAGCATTTTATGAAGAATATGAAGAAGGATTCGACAAAACAAAAAAAGATTTCAATGGCACCCTCGATGACCCGAATTATGTTTTACAGAAGATTGATCCATTAAAATTTATTCCAAAATTTTATGCCGACTTCCGTATCATCACGTTTGAGAATGAGAAATTTGAACAACCCATTTTCTTTTTAAATGATGTTGAATTTACACGCCGCCAATACCCCTTGTACTTGTGCTTGAACAAAGAAAATAAAATGATGATTATCCGATAAAATATAACTGTGCGGCGTCAGCACAATAAACTCCGACACTAACTAATGCAAACTAAATTTACTTCCTTCTTACTAATTTTAATTAGCCTTTTTCATTTCAATTCATCAAATGCCCAAATCTTAAACGGAGGTTTTGAAACCTGGGTGAAAGATGTCGATAACAATTTCAACCCTCAATATTGGGAAACAACCAATGATGGCACCGATACCAGTGTGTTTAGATATAGCCCTGGTTATGCTGGAAATTATTCCATGCTCGTAAAAACCTTCGACCCAGGCTTCATGGCAATTCCAGGTATTGCTAATTTAAGCTTCCCATTTAATCTAAGACCTACTTCTATAAAAGCTTGTATAAAAACAAAAGTTACAGCTGGGGATATGTGCTTCGTTATTCTTGGCTTAATGAAAGGCGACTCAGAAATTGCAGCCATTGATAGCTGTACATTTAAATTCGATTCAACCATGTCGCAATTCCGCTGCTTCTCACTTCCAATTAAATATATTTCTAATAAAAACCCAGATACCGCAGTAATCATGGTCATTGCAGGTGGATTCACCACACCCAAACTCAACACTCAAATTATTATCGATGAGCTTTCTTTTGGATTCGGAAATGGCCTCAATGAATTCTTTATTCCTGCCAACTCTTTGGGAGGAATCGCTTACCCAAATCCTACTACAAATAGGCTTTCCATCCCAATCGAATTACAGCGTAACACGGATATTCAAATATCAATTTCATCAATTGATGGGCGCTTGATAAAAACGATCCCTACATACAATATTAGTGCAGGAAATCAACTCTTAACAATCCCCGTAGATGAATTATCTGATGGGACCTATTTGTACACCATAAAAGTTGCAGATTCTGAATTTAGCGCGCGTTTTAATATTCTTCATTAGAATTTATTTAAACCTTACTTCAAAAAATACAATTCCCATTCGTGCATTAAATTGCAATTTACTTTAATTGTCATTTCTTGAATTAGGTTCTTAGTGATATGAACTATTTCACTAATTTCGTTTTTTATTACTTAACGAATAATGAAGTATATCCTGACTTTTACCTTCTGCTTCTTTTTAGCTACGATAAGTAAAAGTCAACTTTGTACGGGTACTTTCGGAAACCCTTTTTTAAATATCACCTTCGGAAGTGGTGCTTCAAATCCAGGTGGCGCGCTAGCAACAGTTGTTACTGGCGCATCTACTTCATACACTTACGCACCCGTTACTGGCTCACCTCCAGGCTTGGTTTACGATGGTGAATATTCTATAATTAATCAGGTGCCAAATAATGCAGCTTGGTATGCAGGAGCCAACGATCATACAGGAAATACAAATGGTTATATGGCCTTCTTTAATGCCGCAACTACCACTGGCGAATTCTATAAACAAACCATTACTGGTCTAAATGCGAATACAGTATATGAATTCGCTGGCTGGTTTGGGAATGTGCTCAAACAAGGATTCTTCAGTAGTCCGTCATATCCAAATATCACTTTTGAAATTAGAAATGCAAGTACTAACGCACTTATCGATTCAGCATCCACAGGCAATGTGCCCATGTCGACTAACGGTTCTTTGGTATGGTATCAATACGGATTGCTTTTTATTACACCTCCAGGAGTTACTTCTGTAATATTAATACTCACCAATAAGAATGTTGGAGGAGTTAATAATCCGGGCAACGATTTTGCCTTAGATGATATCACCTTTAGAGAATGTATTTGCAGTACAACAACTGCCAATGCTGGCTCCGACCGATCTATCTGCCTTGGCGATACTATACAATTATCAGCAACAGGTGGTTCAAAATATCGCTGGTCGCCGGCCACAGGATTAAGCAACGATACCATTGCCAACCCATTGGCATTTCCATCCACAACTACCGATTATATTGTTACTGTAAACAATGGAAATTGTTCATCGAGAGATACAATAAGAATTAGTAATAACTCATGCACCATTTGCCCACAGGGCGCTGCATCACTCAGCGCTGAATTAATTACCAATGGCGATTTTGAAAGTGGTAACACCGCATTCAATACATCATATACTTACAGTACGACACTCACTGGTCAAACCCAATACACTATAGCAAACATTGCCTCTTCAGTGAATAATACATTCTCCAATTGCACCGACAGAACCTCCGGAACTGGTAAATATTTTATGGCGAATGGCTCAGGGTCTACTTCTACTAAAGTATGGTATCAAGCAATTACCATTAAACCCAATACCAATTATGTGCTCACGTTTTGGGCGAATAATTTATCAGGAAATAGTCCGGCGCAAATCCGTGTTGTGGTTAATGGTCAGGCCAGCGCCACCTTTGCAGTATCTAATGCATCATGTCTCTGGAAGAGTTATGGATTCGTATGGAATTCTGTGGTAAGCACTTCCACTACAGTAGAAATTTATGACTTAAACCCCGCGAATAATGGGAATGATTTTGGACTCGATGATATTTCAGTTCGTGAATGTGGATGCGTTCCCATCTTTTCAAATGTGCCCGACCAAAGCATCTGCTTGGGTGATTCCATTCAACTGAATCTCGCCAATGTAAATGCAAAATCATATCATTGGATTCCTGCCACAGGACTCAGCAATGATACCATCCCCAATCCATGGATCAAGCCAAACGTTACTACCACCTATCAAATTATATTAACTAATGGAAATTGCACTTCCACGGATACCATCACAATAAATATCAAACAAAAACCTATAATTAATATTGGCAACGACACCATTTTATGTCATGGTGCATCGTTCATTCTTAATTCCAATGCTCCTCCTCCACGATTATGGAGTACCGGTGATACTTCCAATACTATCAGAGTAAACATCATTACCGACTCGGTGAACTTTACCCCTCAGAAATTTTGGGTGAAAGCAGGAATAGGGAATTGCATTGGAAGTGATACCATTCTTATTTACTCATTAGTACGACCTCAAATAAATGTCTTATTAAATGGCAAGACCACCATTTGTAAAGGCGGTAATATAACCCTTGGCTTGAGTAAAGTGCCTTGGTGGGCCAATGTAAAATGGAGTACAGGCGATACCGCAAAATCAATAAAAGCAACTCCATCTGTTACAAGTTATATAAATGTTTCATACCTGAATAATGAATGTAATTTTAAAGATTCGATTCTAATCACAGTACTCGACGAACCAATAATAAATGTATCACCTGGAGCGACTATCTGTGCTGGGGAATCAACACTACTTGCAGTTAGAGGCGCTGGTTCCTACCAATGGAGCAATAATGCCACCGATAGCAATTTAAAGGTATCACCTACCACTACTACAATTTATTGGGTTATTGGAAGTAATGGTACATGCATCTCCGATACACAAAAAATAGTTATCACCGTTCTTCCTAAAACAAAAGCGGCTTTTACTGCAACACCTTCTGCTGGTTCCATTCCATTAACTGTACTGTTCATTAACCAAAGTAATTATGCAACAACTTACCTATGGGATTTTGGAGATGGCGATACTTCTACTCTACCCAATCCATCACATATATATAATGTCAAAGGCAATTATACCATTCAGTTAATAGCCTACAACCCTAATGGATGCAACGATACAGCCTATGCACAAATCATTGTTTCCGACCCGTTCTATATTTTCATTCCCAATGCATTCACTCCTGATGGTGATGGGATAAATGATATTTTTGAGATTAGTGTAGATGGGATGAAATATTTAGAAGGGACAATTTATGACCGATGGGGCGAACAAATTTATAACTGGCGCATACCTGGAGATAAATCCTGGGATGGTACTTACCAAGGAAAATTATGCATGGAAGGCGCGTATATCTATGTTATGAAGGTGAAAGATTTGCAAAATTTCAGTCATCATTTTAAAGGCTGGATTTATCTCATACGCTAGTCTTCGCTGTTTGCACTCCTCTAAAGGTTCACCAACTTGGCTCTAAACGCGAATCATTCCGTGAATTCAATTCGACAATTCAACCCATTTATTCAACACTTCAACCAATTCGATCGAAGCATAACCTAATGAGGATATTAGTATTGCAGCATAAATCTAATTATTATGCTCAAGCACTACACTCTCTTCGCCCTCGCACTATTCCTACTGTTCATACCCAGTAAATTAAGTGCTCAAAATACTGGCCAAACTATTCGCGGAACCATTGTAGATAAACAATCGCAATCGGTAATCATCGGTGCCATGGTAACAGTTCTAAATACATCACCCGCTAAAGGTGCCGCTTCTGATGATAATGGGAAATTTAAAATCACGGGCATTGCACCAGGAAGATATGATTTGAAAATTAATTATATCGGATACAAGGAAGTTGTAATTCCCAATATTGAAGTTAACTCTGGTAAAGAAATCGTACTTGAAATTGGAATGGAAGAAAATGCCAGCAACCTCAAAGAAGTGGAGGTTTCGGGTAACAAAAAGAACGAAACAAATAATGAACTCACCACCGTTAGTGGACGCCAGTTTACAGTTGAAGAAGTAAATCGTTATGCTGGTGGACGCTCCGACCCTGCTCGTTTGGTTTCCAACTTTGCGGGTGTTAGCTCACCCGATGATTCACGTAATGATATTGTGATTAGAGGCAATTCACCCAAAGGTGTTTTATGGCGTATCGAAGGTTTGAATGTTCCAAATCCAAATCATTTTGCAACACTTGGAACCACTGGCGGACCAGTGAGTGCCATCAATACGAACATGCTAAAAAACTCCGATTTCTTCACTTCTGCATTCCCTTCCGAATATGGAAATGCCAACGCAGGAGTATTCGATTTGGGATTGCGTTCTGGTAATGCAGAAAAGAGAGAACATACATTTCAATTGGGCGCCCTTACAGGTATTGAAGCCATGACCGAAGGACCGATCAATAAATCCAAAGGTTCATCCTATGTAGTGGCATATCGTTATTCATTTACAGGGGCTGCACAAGCAATAGGAATGAGTATTGGAACTACAGCTACTCCCTTTTATCAAGACCTTACATTTAAAATTAATAGTGGCAATACGAAGTTTGGTAGGTTTTCACTTTTCGGAGAACAGGCATCTAGCAAAATCGAATTTCTTCATACCAAAACCGACACAACAGACCTTTTTGCCGATCCATCACGAGATAGCTATTTTACAAGTTCAATAAATTTAATTGGCTTGAAACATTTTATTAAAGTAAACTCTAAATCATACTTCAGCTCCGTTATTGGTGCAACTTACGGGCGCTCAAGTTACCTGCAAGACAAAATACTAAGCAATGAACCAACCCGAGAACTAGAAGTAAAACCAACTGAATTACATTATTCTTTGAACACTTCATTTAATTCAAAAATAAACTCCCGCTTATTCGTAAAAGTAGGTTTGATTTCAGAAGTTATTAATTTAAAATTATTCGCGCGAAGCCGCAATGTTGATATCAATGAACCATGGAACCAATATTGGGATTTTAATGACCAAACCGTATTGAGTCAATTATATGGTCAAGCTAAGTATAATTTTACCGAAAAACTCACAATGAATCTTGGGGTACACAGTCAATGGCTCACTTTAAATAACTCATATTCGATAGAACCTAGAGCAGGATTGAAATACCAATTAAACAATAAAAGCAATTTGAGTTTAGGATACGGTATGCACTCACAAATGCAATCGGCCGATGTGTACTTCTATCGCTCAAAGAATACCGATGGAACCTACAATCAATCGAATAAAGAATTGGGATTTACCCGCAGTCAACATTTTGTTTTGGGATATGATTTATTACCTGCAAAAGATTGGAGAATAAAAACAGAAGCATACTACCAAATGCTTACAAACGTACCAGTGAATACCTTTTCAAGCAGCTACTCGATGTTAAACGCTGGGGCCTCATTTGTTCCCAATGCCGAATCATCCCTAACCAACAAAGGCACTGGAACTAATTACGGATTAGAATTAACCGTCGAAAAATTCTTCAGTAAAGGTTATTACTTATTAATTACAGGAACGGTTTATGAATCAAAATATAAAGGAAGCGATAATATAGAACGCAATACCAGCTTTAGCGGAAAGTATGTTTACAATTTCTTGGCTGGAAAAGATTTTGCAATTGGTGGTTCAAATAAAAACGTAATTAGTATTGGAGTGAAAGCCACACAAGCAGGTGGTAAATATTATACTCCAGTTGATTTGATTGCATCACAACTTGTTAAAGAACAAGTTTTAGCTGGAGATGAATTCGCATTCACAAAACGATATACTAGTTTCTTTAGAGCTGATTTTAAAGTAAGTTATATTAGAAATAGTGTGAAGCATAAACTTTCACAATCATGGTCGTTTGACATTAATAATATCACCAACAATAAAAATGTATTTGCCGAAAGATACAATCCGATAACCAATCAAATAAATACAGCTTATCAATTAGGGTTCTTCCCCAACTTCGTATATAAAATTCAATTCTAAAATCATGAAACGGATACTGGTAATTTTGGGTCACCCCAATAAAAACAGTTATTGTGAAGCACTTGCTAACGCATACGCAGAAGGGGCTACACAAAAAGGGCATGAAGTAAAAATGCTTCCGCTACATTCGATAAAATTCGACTTGAATCTAAGTGCTGGATATCAGCAAACACAAGCACTAGAGCCCGATTTGATTATGGCTCAAGAAAAAATCACTTGGGCAAATCACATTGTAATTATTCACCCAGTTTGGTGGGGTTCGGTGCCTGCATTATTAAAAGGGTTCACCGATAGGGTGCTACTTCCAGGTTATGCATTCAAATACAGGAAAGATTCACCATTATGGGACAAACTCTTGGCAGGAAAAACTGGAAGAATCATCTATACACTCGATTATCCAATTTGGTATTATCGATTTGTATTGGGTGCGCCTGCAGAGAAACAACTAAAGAAAATGACCATGGAATTCTGTGGGATTAAACCCGTACAAGTAAACAGATTCGGGCCTATTAGAAATTCTAAACCCAAACAAAGAAATTCTTGGCTAAATGCTACCATGGAAATTGGAAGAAACGAATCGTGAGTTAATTTAAAGTTTACTAATATTGTAAGATGAGTAATAAGAATATGCGATTTGTTTATATGATTCTAGTAGGGATCGTTATAAACTTCATTCTCCATGCAGTTGGAACGGGTAGGCAGGAACAACAACATACCTACTTAAATCTGATATTCTCCATTATCGTTACCATTTTAGTGTGGGAGGGAAATAAGCGCATTGACACCATTATCAATAAATATTTTCCTTGGGAAACGAAAACGAAACAACGGATACTCATTTACTTGCCTGTTTCTGTCACATATAGCGCGTTGCTTATTTATGTGGCCATGATATTCTATAACGCTTATGTATGTGAGTTCCCAGAGGCTGAAAAGGAAAAGTTCTTAACCCTTTCCTTACTCATCAGCATGCTAATTTCTATCATTATTTTAAGTGTGGAAGTAAGTGTGCAGTTCTTTAAAAATTGGAAATCATCTCTTATTGAAATCGAGAAATATAAAACAGAAAACATTCAGGCTCAATTACAAAATTTAAAAAATCAAATTAGCCCGCACTTCCTTTTCAACAACCTCAGTGTATTGTCTTCATTGGTTTATCAAGATCAGGACAAGGCAGTCGATTTCATCAATCAACTTTCAAAAGTATATCGTTACTTGCTTGATAACAGGGAAAGTCAGCTCGTAACACTCGAGAACGAACTTGCGTTTATCAAAGCATATACTTCATTACTTAAAATTCGATTCGATAAGAATATCAATTTTGAATTTCATATTAGCGACGATAAGATGTTTCGATTGCTCCCTCCGATGTCGTTACAAATGCTGATTGAAAATGCAATAAAGCATAATGAGATATCCAATCTTCAACCGCTTACAGTTCGTATTGATTCAGTAAACGAAACATTAGAAATAACCAATAATCTTCAATTACGTAAAAACGCTGAACCTGAATCAAAGACAGGATTACAAAACATCAAAGATCGATATCGTTTTTACACAGACAAGCCAGTTGTTATTACACAAACCAGCGAACAGTTTAAAGTGCAGATACCGCTATTAATTACCCAATGAAAGCCATCATCATAGAAGACGAAGAATTATCAGCAACGCACTTAAAGTATTTGTTGAATAAATTAGAGCCAAGCATTGAAATAGTTGGGGTATATGATAGTATTAAAAGTAGCGTTTCAGCATTTAAATCGGGGGTTACAAGCGATTTGCTTTTTTTAGATATCCATTTGGCCGATGGATTAAGCTTTGAAATATTCACTCAACAAAAAATAGAAATCCCTATTATTTTCACGACTGCCTACGACGAATATGCAATCAAAGCATTCCGATTAAATAGCATCGACTACCTTCTGAAACCAATAGGAATTGAGGAATTGAAAGCAGCTCTCGATAAATTCAAAAAATATCGACCACAACCTAATACTGAGATTTTAGATACCATTGCTACAATGTATCAGAGCATCAACAAGCAATTCAAAAATCGCTTCCTAGTAAAAAGCGGTGAAAATATTGCATCAATAAAAGTTGAAGATATTGGACACTTCATATCGGAGGATGGTATGGTACTTCTTGTTACCAATAGTGGGAAGCGTTATATCATCGATTATACACTTGAAAGTTTAGAACCCACTTTATCTCCTGAGTATTTTTTCAGAATTAGCCGGAAAGTAATTCTTCATATAGATAGCATTAAAAAAGTGAGTTCTTATTTTAATAGCCGACTAAAATTAAACGCACCCCATCTGGCCGAAGCCGATGCAGTGGTAAGTAGAGAACGCGTTTCTGATTTTAAATCTTGGCTAGATCGCTAAAAGCTAATATTTATTATCTTGAACTAGATTATTTAATACCATTCTTAATTATCGATAATTAATAGTTCTTGCTAAAATAAAATTGTAGAATTCATAAAAAAATTACCTTTGTACTACAAATAATATTTACTCCATGCAATTACTAAAATCTTCCGGTACCTATTTAATTATTTTACTAGCCATCATTGTTTCTTCTTGCGGAAGTAGTAACAATGAAGGGAGCAATTCACTCCTCGGTAAGTGGACTACTAAATCCAATATTGTTCTTGAACTGAAAGAAAATGGAAAAGCAATTTTCAATGGAACTCCAATGAAATATGCACTTGGACATGATAGTATTGTCCTTACCAAAGAAGATAAAAAAATCGGATATCATTATGCTCTCAAAAACAACAGCTTGGAAATAACTGGTGGCGAACTTTCGGAGCCCCTGGTTTTTACAAAATCGGAAGGTGCGGGAATTTTATCTGAGGCAAACACAAAAAAGGATGATGCCACTACTTCAACAGATGCTACGACAAACCCAAATTCAACAAGTACTCCAAGCGCTAATACCGATGCCTCCCAAAAATCGGCCACACAAGGAACTGAAAATACTTCTTCACAGAGCATTTATGATACGTGGATTTCAGCTCAGGAAACTATTGAACTTAAAGCAGATGGTAATTGTATCTATGCAGGGCAGGCTTATAAATTCAAATACACTGGCTCTCAACTAATTCTTACCACCCCAAATGGAGATGTGCCAATGGCTTGCGCCCTCAATGGAAATCAACTTACCTTAACCACCAACCAAGGTGCATTTGTATACCAACGCAAAGGCACCAAAGCTACTGCAGCAAGTTCAGGTGGAACAAGGGGTAAAGGCCAAGAGCTGGCTGGAAACTGGTGCTATATGAGCAACTCTAAAAATATTAGCTTTAACGATTGCTTCACCATTTACGCCAATGGTACCTATTCGGCTAAATCGGATAATTCGATGAGTGCCACAACTGGAAGCGTAGCCGAAAACAGTAACGATTACGGCACCTGGACCTACGATGGTACCACCATTTTTGTGCAATCAAAATTACACGGGGCATTCAATTACCCTTTGCAAAAAACCTATAACAAAAATGGCGACCCTTGTATCGTTATTGGTGGCAAAACATATTTCTGCACAACACAACATGCGCGTTGGTAAAAGCAAATTAGTAGATCAATTCGGATAGTTCGCTGCCAATCAACTTGTTAACTCAACACAACTATCAATTTTGATGTAATTTCTTCCTTAAACATTTGTTATAAAAGATGATTTAAATCATCTTTTAACAAAGCGTTCGGTAAATTTAATTTAACCCTTAAAGCACATACTATCATTGAATTAAGCTTCTTTTCCGAATTATTTTTAAGTCAATAAATAATAAAAGACAAGATTATCTTTAATAGAAATTATTCAGTACTTTTGCGAAGATAATTGCATAAAATACATAATTTATGTTTTGCAAATATTCTATAGTTTATACTGATTCTCTATGCCAACTTCTAAAGCTGCTATATCTACCAATTGGAAATCGCGTTTCACTAAAAAGTATCTAAACATGACTGGCGAACAAGCCGGCGAGAAACTAAATCAGATTTTACTTCGGATTGAAGAAATTCATGAGTTGAAACTCAAGAATGATGCGACTATCCTCTCGCATTATTATATGCCACCCGAATTGCAAATTGAAACTGAAGACGGTGGCGTCGCTGATCATACTGGTGATTCATTGTCGCTGAGCATGATGGGATCGAAAACCAACAAAAAGAATATCATTTTTTGCGGTGTTAAATTCATGGCAGAAACTGCCCATATTCTGAATCCAACGAGGAAAGTATTCTTACCAAGCCCCAATGCAGGCTGCACCCTCGCCGAAAGCATCAATGGGACGGATGTGAAAATGCTGAAATTAAAGCACCCAGGTGTACCCGTAATCGCTTACATAAATACCAACGCCGAAACCAAGGCCGAGTGTGATATCATCTGTACTTCGCGCAACGCTATCAATATTGCTAACTCATTTGAAAGCGATACGCTAATTTTTGTTCCTGATAAATACATGGGTCAAAATTTAGTTAACTTGTTTAAAAATGAGACCAATAAAAAGTTTATCCTATGGTCGGGCTCCTGCGTAGTACACGAAAATTTCATGGAAAATATTTCTGATATGTCGCGCTTGCAACCCAATGCAGAAGTTCTCCTGCACTGGGAAGTTCCTGGCGAAACGGTAACGAATGTTCTCAATAATGCAAAAGGCATGGTAGGCAGTACCGCTGATATTATTAGATATGTGAAGGAAAGCAGTTCAACCGATTTTATATTGGGATCGGAATGTGATTTAGGAGCCACACTCAAAGGGAAATTCCCTGAGAAGAAATTTTTTACCCCTTGCACTTACTGCTCATTCATGAAAGAAATTACCTTGCTCAATACCCTTGAAACAATTAAAAATATTGGAACGAAAAATGAAGATGAACGTTTGATAACTATCCCCGAAGAATTACGACAACGAGCCTATATCCCACTCAAACGAATGATGGATTTAAGTTAAGCATTCAATACTTTTTATGACAACACTAAAAAAAAACCTTCAATTCATGAAAACCATACAATCAGATATTTTGATTATTGGAAGTGGCATTGCTGGGCTTTTTATGGCTGTTCAATCCAATGAAAATAAACGAATTCATATCATTACGAAAGCAGCACTCGACGATGGCAATACGCGCCTCGCTCAAGGAGGTATTGCTTGTGTTACACACAGTGCCGATGAGTTCGAATCACATATACAAGACACGCTAGTTGCTGGCGCCATGCATGGAAATCCAGAAGCAATTAGGCTTTTGGTTACCCAAGCACCCACATTAATTCAAGAATTAATTCAATTAGGTGTTGATTTTAGCATGGAAAACCAGATACTTAATCTGGGTCGAGAAGGTGGTCATACTCATCATCGAATAATACATGCTGCCGATATTACGGGTTCGGTTATACAAGCGGCATTGGTCACAAAAGTAAAATCACAAACAAATACAAAAACTTTCGAATATTTTCTTGCGATTGAGTTGGTGATTGAGAACTCGAAATGTTGTGGCGTGATTGCTCTTGACTTGAATACTAATGAAAAGGTTTTCTTTCAGTCGAACAACACAATCATCGCCACTGGTGGCTGCGGGCAAGTATATCAATATACTACCAACCCGTCGGTAGCAACAGGCGATGGCTATGCCCTTGCGAAGAATGCAGGCGTAAAAATGAAGGACATGGAATTCATGCAATTTCATCCAACCATGCTGCATCACTCACTTGCCAATGGCTTTTTAATAAGCGAAGCGGTACGTGGTGCCGGTGCCGAATTGGTATTGCCTAATGGCGATTCCTTCATGCAGTTTTATCACCCACTAAAATCATTAGCTCCCAGAGATATTGTTTCTAGAGCAATGTTTGAAGAAATGATTAAACATCAGTGCTCTCATCTTTATCTCGATGCCACAAATATTTCAGAAGAAACGCTTGAAAATCATTTCCCTAATATTCGACAAACATGCAACAATATTGGAATAGATATTCATACCCAACCAATACCAGTTTCTCCAGCAGCGCATTTCATGTGCGGTGGTATTGAAACAAATTTAAAAGGCGAAAGCAGCCTTCCAGGACTTTATGCAATTGGTGAAGTAGCACGCACCGGGGTACATGGTGCCAATCGCTTGGCTAGTAATTCATTGCTCGAAGGCTTGGTATTTGCCAAGCAAGCTGCTATGAAAATCAATAGTGAAGATGAGAAATTACCTGCCATTTTAAATTTTCCAGTGCACACAGAAATAGATCATATCCTTAACGATGCAACGCTATCTGAAATTGCTTATCTAAAGAAATCAATTCAAACAATAATGTGGCAACACGCTGGCATCGTACGTTCTGAATTGGGCTTACTATCAGGCAAAATTAAATTGAATATCATCAGTGATAAAATAAAACTAATAGGAGCCGAATTCCCTAATGCATATCAATTAATTGAATTAAAATGCATTTCCGTTTCTTCCGAATGTATCATTGACGCAGCGAGAGAAAGACATACCAGCCTTGGCACCCATTACCTTAAAACGAAATCGAAATACTTCAAAGAAGAAGAAAGAATACAAAATTTTTTAATTAATAAGAACACAAATTCCAAAAATAAATATCCAACAATAGCCTAACCAACTAATTCAACCGACCAACGAAATATGAATTATAAATCAGATCACAATTTCCATATCCCTGTAATGGGACTCGCATTTACCGTCGACTCTCCTGTTAAAGTAGCGCGTTTTGGAATTTCTTCAGTAGTATCCATCATCGAAGACCGACTAATAGAAATGATGCGCCGTCATTACTACCCAAGTATCAACAAAGTGTATGAGCCAATAACTACTCAAGATCCAGATTATCGTGCCAAACGAATTACCGATTATCTGAACTTATTAAATACCATTGTTCAGGAACAAATGCAAAGAATAAAATCGGAAGCCTTTGCCTATGGTTCAGAAATAACTAAATACTTTGAAATGCTTCCAATCGACAGTCGCTTGCGCAAATTGTACTTCGAGATGCTACATTGCATGGATGAGAAAGAGAAAATAAGTAAACAAGAATACCTCCGTTCTCAATTAGTAGCAGGAAGTATTGATGTTAATATCCTAACAAAGGCAGACAGAGAAACACGTGATGCTTCAGGACAATTGATACCTGATGGAACAGAAGCCGTTTCTGCACTTCGCGGTTATATAAAAAGCGACCTCACCAATTCATCAATCGTGTTCTCCGCAGGCTTGAATCCACGTTTATATAGCTATTTAGAGAATTATGACGCCTTCGATCCTGATGAAAATTTCAATGTAAAAAAGAAAGTAATTATCAAAGTGAGTGATTACCGTTCAGCACTTATTCAAGGTAAATTCTTAGCAAAAAAAGGCATCTGGGTAAGTGAGTTCCGTATCGAATCGGGGTTAAACTGCGGAGGTCATGCATTCGCTACCGATGGCTATTTAATGGGACCTATCCTGGAAGAATTCAAACAAAAAAGAAAAGAGCTCTCAGATACTATTTTTGAAATTTATAAACCTGCAATCAAAAATAAATTGGGATTCGACTTTCAATCCTACCCTCCTATCGAACTCTCTGTTCAAGGAGGTATTGGTACTTATGAAGAAGATAAATTTCTGCACGAATATTACAATGTAGATAGTACTGGATGGGGTACTCCATTTTTATTAGTACCTGAGGCAACCACCGTTGATAAAGAAACGTTAAACCAACTTGCTGCAGCCAAAGAGAAAGATGTAATATTAAGTAACTATTCGCCACTAGGTGTTCGATTTCACTACTTAAAAGGCACGTCATCTGATGTAAAGAAGGAAGAGCGAATTGCAAAAGGAAAACCGGGAAGCCCATGTACAGAGAAGCATTTAGCATTTAATACTGAATTTACCGAAGAAGCAATTTGTACCGCTTCACATCAATATCAAAAGCTAAAACTTGCTCAATTGTCTTCACTAGGGCTTTCAGAAGCTGAACTCAAAAAACAATCGGATGAGGTAACTGCAAAAGAATGTCTTTGTGTTGGCTTAAGCAATTCGGCATCTATTGAATATAATGAGCTATTCCTGAAAAACAGGAAAGCAGTGAATATTTGTCCTGGACCAAATATTGTAAATTTCTCTAAAGTAGTTTCTCTGCAAACTATGACCGATCATATTTACGGACGTACTGATATTATTACCAATCCCAATCGTCCACATATGTTTATCGCGGAGATGAGAATCTATATTACTTACTTGAAGGAACAGCTTCTAAAAGATGCCTTAAAGGCAATGGATTCAAAGAGGAAATTATACTATCAATCATATCTGAAGAATATGCGGGATGCTATAAATTACTACCACTCGATTCCGGAGAATAGCATTCAACAAAGAGATGTATTTGAAAATGAATTGGCACAAACCATATCGTCACTGAATGATATAGAAAATACCAATGAGTTAAGGTTGGAGAAACCTATTTTGATTGCGATTTAAAATTCAATAATACTTTGCCCTTCTCGCTAGCTTGAGCTAATTCCTCAATAGTGGTATGGACAAACATTCGCAGTAAATTTTGCTTAATCGACTTGTACTGTTCATGCATTGGGCATGCAGTAGCTTCAGAACATTTTTTCAAACCCAGTACGCATTTTTCAAGCATGCTGTCTTCGTCCATGGCTTTAAGTATTCTTCTTACTGGAAATTTCTTGGCTTTTGAAGTCATGTAAAAGCCGCCATTGGGGCCCCTCACAGAGCTCATCACCCCTGCTTCACCTGAGAGTGATTGTAGTATTTTGGCTGTAAAGGATGGTGGAGAATCAATTGCCTTCGCAATCTGATCGATGCTTAACTTATTACTTACGGAACTCTTCTGAGCGATAAAGATAGTTGCTCTGAGTGCATACTCTGTGGCCTTGGAAAACATTTTCTAAAAAGTTATTGTTTGAATGATGTAAAGGTACATTATGTTTTTAAGACGAATAAATCCATTCTGCATATGAATCTTTGGTCTCATAAAGTTTCAAATGCGCTAAACGAATCGAATCTGGCAATTCCTTCTGCATCACCTGTACTACATAGAGTAATATATTCTCTGCAGTAGGTTCCGCTTCCCAAATCAGCAAATTGTCTTGGCTCACAAAAGAGGGGTTCTCCTTTACAAATGCAGAAGAGAGTATTAATTTATGATCAAACTTCTCTACGATTGCAGCTTTTACAATTCTCTTTATATCCTTGAAATCAATTAAAAATCCTGGAGCTGGTATAAAAGTAGTTTCGCTATTTGGAGCAGCAACCGTTACATGCAATTCATATGAATGTCCATGTACATTTTTACAAGCGCCTATATATCCATGTATCGCATGGGCAGTTTCAAAATGAAAAATCTTCGTCAATCGAATCATAAGCTGCAAATTAAAGAGTTATTCCTGATATATGAATCGAAATCGTATATCCTAAATAGAAGAATCGCTAATATTTCGACCTAAAACCTGCCGAAAATAACATCTTAGCTGATTTTTTAACATGAGGTAAAGAATCAAAAGTATACCTGAAAGCAAGAATAATCCCGATATCATGAATACTTCAAAATATGGCTGCAATGAATAAACCATGGCTGCAAATGGCGTTCTATCGGCACGCATCATCCAACTCGATTTAAGAATACCTGCCGCGATTAAGCTTAACCAAAAAATAAATAGTGAAATATTACTTAACCAAAATGCCTTATTGAATTGACTTTTAAAACAATCAAAATTAACACATGAATTATTGAGTATGTCAAATGCAAAAGCCAAAATAAGGAAACTATTGATCCCAATGGTTGCTCCCATCGTATGCGCAACCGTAATATGTGTGCCATGAGTATATACATTGATGGCTGGAATAGACATAGCAATAGCTAAAAGCAAACTCAAAAACACCCATACTTCTGACGCTACTAAGAATCGATACGCCATATGATGATAATGCTTCATGGCAGTAGTAAGTGACTTTTGCCATAAAAATATAATCCTTCCAAAAATAAATAACTCCGTCATGCTTACAGCATAACTAATATTCTTTATTAAATGAAGTGTTGGTAAGGTATAAATATGATGCCCCCAATTAAACATGAGATTGAATAACCCAGTAAAGTAGAGCAAAAAAGCAATCTTTGAATGTCCGTAACTTTGATCGCCACTAATTTTTCCCATAAGGTAAATACTACTTCCATATAATAACATGTTCCATGCACCTACCATCGACCCATACGATTTCCATTGTACTGTCATATCGTTAATTATATTCTCACGGAAATAAGGAAATACCCATAAGTAGGATTCCAAAAATGTAAATAAAAAAAATACTGCCCCTGTAAGCCACATCCACCAATATACCGGTTGACCTTTCCAACTTTTGGCGGTGCGTGTTACATTGATAATAAATAAAATCCATCCTACTACAATTGGCAAGGCAAGTACAGGATTAAATTCCCAATATTCGCGGCCACCAAAACTACCAGCTACATAGGACACCAAAACAATAAGTGTTGTTATTGCAAAAATAAACAGCTGCGTTTTTGCTAATAAACTAGAATATAACGGTCGCCCCGTATGCTCTTGCAAATAGGTTAATACGCCGCCTGTTGCGCCAAATAATATCCAAAATATTACCGATGATACATGCAAAGGTCTCACCTTTTCGAACGATAAATAG
Organism: Bacteroidota bacterium; assembly: GCA_947492885.1. GTDB lineage: Bacteria > Bacteroidota > Bacteroidia > UKL13-3 > UKL13-3 > CAINMV01. The sequence goes on along the minus strand of CANLPK010000019.1, from coordinate 13,295 downwards.
GTTTTTAAATATCCAGGAATAATGTATTGAATAGCCCCTATCAAACCAAAAATCATTCCCACGCCCAGAAGCAACATCCCAAAGATGATAAAGAATTTTGAAACAGAAAGTCTACTATTGTTTAATGGTTCCATTAGGTTGAATCGTAAATGTTCGTGGATCAGAAGAGCCTGTTTCATTAACAGTTTTAAAAAATGAAATTAAGTCGGTTGTCTCCTTTTCACTTAAAGGAAAAGCAGGCATTATATTGGTGCCATTTTGCATGAATGAACGGATATAAGTAGAATCTCTTAATCCATATACATTGGTTAAATCAGGGCCTAAATATCCTCCCAAACCATAAAGCTGATGACATGCTATACAGTTATATTTCTGCCATACCATTTTACCATTATTGCTTTGTTCAGAAATATGATAATCCTTTACCGGTAAAGAAGAATAAATATAAAACGAATAAAATAAAAAGGCTGTCAGAAGTGAGATTGCGATAATAAACCTTTGTTTGTCGAAAGCCATATTAAACAGAAATCTAATTAAGGACAAATATATCCTATATTATTCTCTTTGCAATATGATTGAAATCGTAAATTTTAACTTTGGATATACAACTAGCCAAAACAATTATGAATAAAGGGCTTTAAGGCATCCTGATTTTCATCATACCACACTTGCTTAGTTGTGCTTAAACTTACCACTCAATTTTGAGATCATATTTTGTAAATAATTTCAATATTTTGTCATGCACAAAACATCAAAATTACCTTCCGATTCAACCACCACAAAAACCGATATTAACCACTACAACACCCTTAGAAATCGCTCAGTTTGAAGGAGCATTCGAAAGAAATAAAATCGAATTCAGCAACACAATCCAACTTCAAGTTCATACTCATGATTATCGACGAATCCATCATTAAGTTTATTCAAAATCAAAAATGTGCATCCATAAGTTGTTTGAATAACAAAAATAAACCTTACGCATTTAATTGCTTCTTTGCATTTAATTCAGAAGATGCATTACTCTATTTTAAATCATCAAAAGATGCTGATCATTTTAAATGGATCAAGAAGAAGCCATTTGTATCAGGTACAATATTACCCGATACCCTGAATACTTTATTTATACAAGGGATTCAATTTGATGGTGAATTGCTTGCAGATGAGCACCCGCAATCGAAAGGAAATTCACTCTTCTATTACAAAAACAACCCCTTGGGGATAGCAATCCCAGGGGATATCCTTACACTCCGAATTGATAAAATTAAGTTTACCGACTTTGGCAATGGGATTTGGAAAAAGCATATATGGAACCGATCAAATTAAATTTAATCGGTTCCAATAAACGACAATTTTACTATGTTAATTTTTCGAATTTCGCTTGAAAGAAGCGTAAATATTTAGGTTCGTAAACCATCTTCATTCCTTTAATTTTATCTCTTCTTTCATATACCCGAGCAGCCGATTCGGCAATCACATCCATATGTGCCTGAGTATACACCCGACGAGGAATCGTAAATCGAACCAACTCAAGTTTAGGATAATAGTTATCGCCGTTTGCTTTACGCCCTGCCGATACAACGCCTCTCTCCATAGTTCTTACACCCGAGTCAAGATAAATTTCGGCAGCTAATGTTTGAGCTGGGAAAGCATCTTGCGAAATATGTGGCAGGAATTTTTTCGCATCAACAAAAATGCCATGACCTCCAATCGGTTTTACAATAGGCACATTGTATTCAATCATCTTTTGCCCTAAGTAAATTACCTGACCTACACGTGCACGAATATGTTCATCACTCACACTCTCTTCAATACCAATCGCCATCGCTTCCATATCTCTTCCTGCCAAGCCGCCATATGTATGTAGCCCTTCATATACTACTACCATATTACGTGCTTCTTCAAATACATCCCAATCATTCACTGCTAAAAAACCTCCAATATTTACCAGTGCATCTTTCTTAGCACTCATGGTGGCGCCATCGGTATATGAGTTAATTTCCTTCACAATTTCTCGAATCGTTTTCTTCTCATAGCCTTTCTCACGCTGTTGAATGAAATAAGCATTCTCGGCAACACGAGTCATATCATGTATTACACGGATACCATGCTTCTTGGTAAGTGCGCGAAGCTCTCTCAGGTTTTTCATACTGATAGGTTGCCCTCCTGCCATATTCACGCTGGTAGCAACACTTACATAAGGGATTTTTTCAGCTCCATACTTCTTAATCAAACGTTCAAGCTTACTCATATCTACATTCCCTTTGAATGGAAATTCGCTTTCCGAATCATGGGCTTCATCAATAATGATATCTTCAAATTTTCCTCCAGCCAACTCTTGATGTAAACGAGTTGTGGTGAAATACATATTTCCAGGAATGATATCACCTTTCTTAATTAATATTTTAGACAGAATATTCTCTGCTCCACGCCCTTGATGTGTAGGAATTAAATATTTATATCCATACACATCTTTAACTACACGTTCGAGATTATAGAAATTGCGACTCCCTGCATAGGCCTCATCTCCAAGCATCATCCCAGCCCATTGCCTATCGCTCATTGCTGATGTGCCACTATCGGTTAATAAATCAATATATACATCTTCTGATTTCAATAAAAATGTATTGTACCCGGCGTCTTTCATCGCCTTTTTTCTTTGTGCGGGAGTTGTCATCTTTAACAACTCAACCATTTTAATTTTGTAGGGTTCGGCCCAACTATTTTTAATATTTGTCATGATAATGAATAATTATTTTATTGGTTTTAATTTGGCTGTAAAGTGGCGTAAAATTTCTGACTCTTCGGTGACTTCCATTCCAACAATTTGATCACGGTGCTGGAATACTTCTATGATAACCTCAGCAACATAATCTATATGACTCTGTGTATAAACACGACGAGGAATGGCCAATCGAACAAGTTCTAGCTGTGCCGGAATTAATTGATGTTGTTCGTCATATTTCCCAAACATCAACGACCCAATCTCTACTCCACGAATTCCGCCTTCAATGTATAAGGCGCCTACCAATGCCTGTCCCGGATATTGATTCACTGGAATATGGGGTAAAAACCCTTTGGCATCCAAGTACACTGCATGCCCACCAGCAGGTTGCATTACAGGAACACCCGCTGCAATTAATTTGTTAGTTAAATATTCAATGCTTCTAATTCGATAATGCAAATACGATTCTTCCATCACCTCTTTCAATCCAATTGCAATCGCTTCTAAGTCGCGTCCTGCCAAGCCTCCATAGGTAGGGAATCCTTCGGTAATGACTAATAAATTCCTACACTTCAATGCAAGATCTTTACTATGCATCGCCAAAAATCCACCAATATTCGCAAAGGCATCTTTCTTAGCACTCATTGTACATCCATCGGCATAAGAAAACATCTCTTTCGCAATATCACTTACTGATACGTCTGCATAACCTTTCTCACGCAACTTAATGAAGTAAGCATTTTCTGCAAACCTGCAAGCATCAATAAACATCGGAATATTATTATCAGCACAAACTTTTTTTACAGCTCTAATATTCTCCATACTCACCGGCTGTCCTCCTCCCGAATTATTGGTTACCGTGAGCACACACAATGGGATATTCTCAGCTCCATTTTCAGCTATGAATTTTTTAAGTTGTTCAACATCCAAATTCCCCTTGAATGGTGCAGGAATGGTAGGATGTTTACCCTCTTCACATAACAAATCAACTCCTTCGGCACCCGAAAATTCTATATTGGCTCGGGTGGTATCAAATAATGTATTGCTTACAAAATATTTCCCTTTTCCTCCCATGATGCTAAATAATATTTTCTCAGCAGCACGTCCCTGGTGCGTTGGAATGACTAGTGGCATTCCAGTAATCGTTTGAATCGTTTCCTCAAATCTAAAAAAACTAGGGCTCCCTGCATACGATTCATCGCCTTGCATGATACCTGCCCATTGGTTGCTGCTCATTGCACTGGTACCACTGTCGGTAAGTAAGTCGATGATCACATCAACCGAGTGAATTAGAAATGGATTATAATGGGCTTCTGCAAGAATATTTTTGCGTTCCTCCTTTGTATTGAAATAAATCGGCTCAACCGACTTTATTTTAAATGGTTCTATAATGGTGTTCATATATATATATACGAATGCTCTTAAAAAATGAAATGGAATAAAAATGAAAAAAATGAGGTCGAGTTTTTGCAACGTATAATTACGAAGGCCTTTTGATGATATTCTTCCAAAGAATCATGCAGCAAATATGCTTGAGTTCATATAAATAAACTATGACTTTAATCATGTAGCAATTTCAATTTACCCACAAACACCTATTAATATTGACTCTTGACAATAAACAGAAAGCAATTAAAAGTATTTGTATGCTTTTATTGAAAACTATTATCTACCTTTGCGATGATAAATTTACACATCAAAATCATGCACACCTCAATAGAAAACATTCTCGATGTAACCTTACTAGAGCCGAAACAAAAACATCCACAAATTTTCATTCAATACGATAAACTTCTTGCTGGCGAAAGCTTTATTATACATAATGACCATGATCCAAAGCCATTATACTACCAATTAATTGCCGAGAGAGGTAACCACTTTCATTGGGAATATTTAATGAAGGGCCCCGAATATTGGGATGTTGCCATTACCAAACATCTTTCCGACATTTCTGAACCTACACTTGGACAAATTGCGACCTCCGATTTACGAAAAGCGAAAGTATTTAAAAAATTTGGACTCGACTTTTGTTGTGGAGGAAAAAAAACACTTTCTCAAGCATGCTCTGAAAAAGGTATTGACATATTAGAAGTTACTTACCAACTCGAAAATCAAGATGAAGAAAACGATAAAATAGAACTCGATTATGACAATTGGAATCTTACGTTTTTAGTAGATTTTATTGTCAACCGGCATCATCAATATTTACTTAGAGAACTTCCCGAATTAGAAATAATGGCATCCAAAGTTGTTAGAGTTCATGGATCACGCCATCCAGAAGTAATCGAAATAGCTAAACTTCAGCAAGAAATGAAGGACGAATTGCTTACGCATATGGTGAAAGAAGAACGCATACTATTTCCTTATATCGTTGCATTAAATAATTCGAGCAGTGACGATTCATCCTTGCATGCATCGCATTTTGGAACGATTCAAAATCCAATCAATATGATGGAGATGGAACATGAATTTGTAGGTGAACATTTAGCTCAAATAAAATCTCTAACTAACTCCTATACCCCGCCTCTTGATGCCTGTAGCACATTCAAAATGTGGTTTCTTTCGCTCAAAGAAATGGATGCCGACTTACAAATTCATATTCATTTAGAAAACAATATTCTTTTCCCAAAAGCAATCGAATTAGAAAAAACAAGAATGAATTAATTTAAACAATTAAGTGATATGTTAAGTCTTACTTGTAAAACTGCCATCAAAGCTGTGATTTATCTGGCATCAAAAGACGACCCTAGTCAAAAATCAAGTATCGTAGAAATTGCTCAACTCATTGAAGCGAGTGAACATACAGTGGGAAAGCTACTGCAGCAATTGGTAAAAGATGAAATTATTGTTAGTAATAAAGGCCCCAATGGTGGTTTTTTTATTTCTCCAAGGCAGATGAAACAGCCACTTATTAATATTATTGAATCAATTGATGGTAAAGAAATTTTTAAGCAATGTGGACTCGGTTTAACTCGCTGCTCTGGAACACATCAATGTCCAATACATAATCAGTGGAAAGTAGTAAGAGATCAATTTGAAAAAATTTGCAAAGAAAATCGAATCATCGATCTATGCGAGCCACTTAATATTGGATTGCCCCATTTAATTGGCTAATCAACTCAATTAAAATGGATTACTTAATTTGGCATCTTTGGTAAAAACCGTATCCGTAAGGGTTTTTAAGAAGGTTACCAATTGTGCTTTTTGTGTCACAGTCATTCTGTTTTTAGGAAGTAGGGCCATATTCACATCTAAATTTTTATTACGATAAAATCCATGATCGTAAAATTCCACTACTTCTTCTAAGGTCTTGAATCTGCCATCATGCATATATGGCGACGTCAGTGCGATATTGCGCAAGGTTGGCGTTTTAAACATCATGCTATCAAATCCTTGATGGGTGATACCAAAACGGCCAACATCAATTGTGCTGCCAGGCAAAGCAGTATCTAGGCCATTGTGTTTGAATGCAAAATCGGTAAAGGCGCCACCGAGACTATGACAATGTACACAATCTCCAAGTGTCATACTCTGAAAAATAGCCAGTCCTGCATACTCATCAGATGTGAAATTCACTTTACGTTGTATAAACAAATCGAATTTCGAACTTCCCGAAATGATAGTGCGCTCAAATTGCCCCAAAGCCATTTGAACTCTTGCAATGGTAATACTATCCGAACCAAATGCTTTCTTAAATAATGCCGGATAATTCGGATCCGATTGCAACTCATTCACCAAGAGTTTTAGGTCTTGGTTCATTTCTACAGGGTTGGTAATGGGTCCTGTGGCCTGTTCTTCAATTCCCGGTTGACTTCCATCCCACATAAAATGTTTAGACCATAATAAATTAAAGGTTGATGGCGTATTTCTTTTAGTTCTGGAAATGCCATCAGCACCAAAACTTAAAGGTAAATCAGGACCATTAGTAAATGCATATTTTTGAATATGGCAACTACCACATGATTGAGTATTATTTCCTGACAACTTCACATCGTAGAACAATCGACGTCCTAAGGCAATGCCCTCCTCAGTCAATGGATTGTCGAAGCGAATATTTAAATCGGAGGATAAACTAGGAAAACCAGCAGGGATAAATGATTTAATTGAAACAGGAGTATTTTTTGGAGCTGGTTCAATAATTCGATAATCCTTACGGCAGCTATATACCACAACAATAATGGTAATGAGAAAAAAGTAAATTGAGATTCGTTTCATTATCACTTATTCAATAGATGTAATTGCAAATGCCTGCGCTGTATTAACTACCATCTTCTTCATCCATATCTCATCACCTAAATTCGATTGACGATCGTTATCAACCGACAAATCAATTATATTAGGTGAAACGCCAAACACCTTGTCTAAATCAAATTTTATATTCACTTTTTTATCGGTTCCATTAACGAGCATAGATATGGGGAGTTTAACTTTTATGAGGCTCGAATCGGTTCCTAAATGATTTCTATAGGCCGTTTCTGATATAATGCTTGGTGATGTAAAATGCCCTTCCATCTTGAAAAAGATATATCCAAAGGTCCAATTCCATAACATTCCATTAGAAGCGCTCAATGCCCCTTCTTGAGCCCCCGTATGATTTCGTTCCTGATCAACACCAACATAAAAAATGACTTCCTTATAATTTCCATTCACTACTTTCTTGTCTAAGAAAAATGCAGTAGAATTAATATCAAAAGCATCAATCAAATTGTAGTTTTTATAGTTTGTAGCAATGCCTTTGTCATCTACCAGTGTTATATTAGTGATATAATATTTCAACAAATCAACCTTGTAGTTGTTGTTTGAGCTGTTAGTATGAATTGATGTCGATTTGTTGATTTGCCCCCCTTTAACCGTATTGGAAAAACTAAAAAGTATTTGGGCATCAGGATTCGGCATTACAGGCTTATCGGTATGGCACGAAAGTATCACCGAAAAGAGAATAACAAATCCGAATATTTTTAAAGGGTTCATATTTGAAATAAATTTACTTTTGCACTCAATTAGCAACTACGCAATATACGTTAAATCCAGCAAAAGGTTGCGAAATACTTTCACATTATGGCATCTTTCGACATCGTTAATAAGATAGAAGAACAAAATATCGACAATGCAGTTAATACTGCAAAGCGTGAACTATTAAATCGCTATGACCTCAATGGTACCGATAGTGAAATTGAATGGGACCGAAAAGCAAATACCATAACTATTATTACTGATAATGAGATGCATGTCAATACCATAGAGGATATTCTTTTGGCTCGAATGATAAAGCAACATGTGGAAGCGAAAACTTTAGATTTATCGAAGGATATTTTACCCAGCGGTAAAACCGTTAGAAAAGTATTGCCACTTCGATCAGGAATTGAAAAGGAAGCAGCAAAAAAAATAATCGCAAAAATCAAAGAAAGCAAACTTAAAGTTCAGGCAGCTATCATGGACGATAAAATTCGGGTTACTGCAAAGCAAATCGATGATCTTCAAAAAGTAATTGCATTATGCCGTGCTTCCGATTTCGACTTGCCATTACAATACGACAATATGAAAGCCTAACCTTCAACCTCTTTTTTACTTTTCACTATTCGCCCGCCCTCAAAAGGAATTCCGTATTTTCGCAATCCATTATGAAAGTCAATAAAACCCAAATAATATTAGTACTCGTTTTAGCAACAGTAACTGCCGTTTTATATGTTTTACCCAAAAAGGTACTAACCAATAAAAAAGAAGGAGCCAATCGCGACAAGGCTCAAACTGAGACTACAAATACAAATGCTGCTAATTTCAAAGCCATTGACCTTATTTTAAAGGAATCAATCTCTGAGCTTACAGAAGCAGAGAAAAAAAGTGTGGAATTGCCTGAAAATGCAAGCCCTGAAATCTTGAAAAAAGTAATGGACTCCTACGCAAAACTTAATAATCAGCTGGGAGTTGCTTTTTGTCTTGAGAAAATTAAAGATGGCTTGACCGACAAACAATTGGGCTTGGCCTACTATGAAGCATTCAAACAAAGTTTAGTGACCGAAAATAAATTAGCCATCGCCAATAAGGTCACCACATACCTCAACCCAATTCTAGAGAAAAGCCCTGATAATGAGATCAAATGCGCCATTGCAGATATCAATGTGAATACATCTGATAATCCAATGACCGGAATTACCTTGCTTCGAGAAGTAATTGCAGCAGATAGTGTCAATGAAAGTGCCTTGTTTTTATTAGGTGAATTTGCAATAAAATCGGGCCAATTTGATAAGGCAGAAGCACGTTTTGAGAGCCTAGTGCGTCTTTATCCTTCCAATATAAAATATTCTTTGTATCTTGCGCAACTTTTTTCAAACCGGGGAGCGCGTAAAGAGGCCCTTGAAACCCTTACCAGAGCGAAGAAATATGCCGTACGAAAGTCGGCAAACGACAGTATAAATAGTAGTATTAATCATTTAAAATAACCATCATATGCCAAGCGGAAAGAAAAGAAAACGCCATAAAATAGCAACCCATAAGCGCAAAAAACGCATGCGCCGTAATCGTCACAAAAAACGCTAGTTTTTTTTGTGCTGGTTGATTTTGTAACGACTTAACAAAGGCAGTATATTTTTACTGCCTTTGTTTTCTTTGCAAATGTTAAACCTACCTGCTGGTTATTGAGATCCTGTAATCTAATTCTGTTATCTCAGCCTCAACACCATGAAAAGCTTAACCGCATGTAGTACCACTTAAAAAAATTATAGTAGTGAATGAACTAATTATTGACGCCTCCGAAAATGGGGTGCGTATTGCGTTAACGCAAGATAAAAAACTTATTGAGCTGCATCAGGAACGTCATAACAAAAATTTTAATGTTGGCGATATATATCTTGGTACAGTAAAAAAAATTACCCCTTCCCTCAATTCTGCTTTTGTAGATATCGGGCACGAAAAGCCTGCATTCTTGCATTATCATGATCTGGGGCCTCAAGTGCGCTCCTTGAATAAATTTGCTCAACTATGTCGAGCAAATAAAATTTTCAAAGCCGAACTTGCGAATTTTCCACGCGAACAGATGATTGAGAAGAGCGGCAAGATTGCTGATCTTTATCAAAAAAATGATATTGTCCTGGTTCAAATCACCAAAGAACCAATAAGCACAAAAGGCCCGAGGCTCAGTTCTGAAATTTCTCTCGCTGGCAGATATCTCGTGCTTGTTCCGTTCTCCGATTCTATCAACGTTTCCAAGAAAGTTAAGAGTAGCACCGAACGTCAACGCCTGAAAGCGGTGGTATCGAGTATCAAATCAAAGAATTTTGGAGTTATCATTCGCACCGTTGCCGAAGGCAAGGAAGATGAGGATATTAGAAATGATTTGAAAGAATTGATTGAGCGCTGGAATCAAATTTTCAAACGCTTGAAAGAAATTGGGAATAAAGAAATCGTTCACGAAAAAGTATTGGGCGAAATGGATAAAAGCCAATCCCTACTGCGTGATATGCTAAGCGACGACTTTAGCAATATTGTTGTGAACGACAATAATATGTTTAACGATTTGAAGACTTATGTTGCACGAATTTCTCCTGAAAAGGAAAAAATTGTGAAGCTCTTCAGCGGCAAACAAACCATTTTCGAAACCTTCGGAATTGATCGTCAGATAAAAACATCATTTGCAAAAACTGTTACCTTTAGTGGTGGCTGCTACCTAGTAATTGAACATACTGAAGCTATGCACGTTATTGATATCAATAGTGGAAGCAAGCTAAATAATGATTCTGACCAGGAAGAAACTGCCATCAGAATCAATCAGGAAGCGGCCCGTGAAGTAGCACGCCAATTACGTTTGCGTGATATGGGTGGATTGATTATTGTGGATTTTATTGATGTACGCAAAGCTAGCAACAAGCGTTTGGTTTACGATGCCATGCGTGAAGCCATGGAAGGCGATCGTGCCAAACATAAAATTCTCCCATTAAGTACTTTCGGTTTATTGCAAATAACACGTCAACGCGTTCGCCCCGAAATGAATATCGATACCTTAGAAGTTTGTCCGCAATGCAAAGGTACCGGTGAAGTAAATAGCAGCTCAGTAATCGTAGATGAAATTGAAAGCAACTTGAAGTACCTCATTCAAGAAAACAATAGTAAGGATATCACCATCTCAACGCATCCATATATTGCAGCGTATATAAAGCAAGGCCTATTCTCACTCCGATTTGAATGGTGGCGCAAGTATAAACAATGGGTGAAAATTATTACTGATGAGGATTTTCATTATGGTGAGTTTCACTTTATGAATGCCAATGGCGAAGAAATAAAGGTTTAATTACCTGGTTTTTAATGTTCCGTGTATAAGTCTTTCCTGTTTTTTTTAATCATTCTTGAGTTTCGTAACGTTCAATTGGTAAATTGCGTTCCATTTCAAGTATAAATCATGCGCTATAACGAAACATCTCTCAAAGATGCACTCAATGCATTTGTTGAAGCCCATGGCTTAAAGGAGAAATTATTGGAAACCGAATTGCGTCAGAAATGGGAAACCATTGCTGGGCAAACCATTGCACGCTATACGAAGAAGCTTTACGTAAAAAAGAAGAAACTCTATTTAGAAGTTCTTACTCCGGTAATTAAACAGGAAATCACCTATTCAAAATCAACTTTTATTGAAATTATCAATAAAGAAATTGGAAAAGACTTCGTAACCGATATTATTATATTTTAGTAATTCGTATTTTCGCTCCATGATTATCTCTCCTTCGGCACTTTCTGCCAATTTCCTGCATCTCGAAAATGATATTGAAATGATTAATAAGAGTGAAGCCGACTGGTTTCATATCGATATTATGGATGGGGTATTCGTACCCAATATTTCATTTGGAATGCCCGTAATGAGTGCCCTTCAAAAGGCATGCAAAAAGCCTTTGGATGTGCATTTAATGCTTCATAATCCTGATAATTATGTCCAGGATTTTGCCCGATTAGGTGCAGCGATAATAACGGTTCATTATGAATCATGCCCTCACTTACATCGTACCATACAAAATATTAAGGCAGCAGGAGCCAAAGCTGGAGTGGCATTGAATCCACATACTCCTGTAAATGTGCTTTCGGAAATAATAAACGACCTGGATCTAGTATTGATTATGAGTGTGAATCCGGGTTTTGGCGGTCAGAAATTTATTGAGAACACCTATTCAAAATGTATTGAGCTAAAGCAACTTATTTTGAGCAAAAATGCCAATACCTTTATTGAAGTTGACGGTGGTGTAACCCTTGAAAATGCTCCTAAATTGAAGGCAGCTGGGGTGGATGCTGTGGTGGCTGGGAATACTGTTTTCGCTTCAGCCAATCCGAGCGAAACCATTAGCCTGCTTAAAGGAATTTAATCCTTGAAAATAATTTTACTTTTTATTGCAATTCACATTGCAACCTTTTATCTTTTTTTTGTTTAAATTTACAAGATGGTATTAATCACCACTTAAATTTTACATGAAAAAGATAATTTTACTTATTGCAATTGCATTTACAGCCAATTTGTATGCACAAGCTCCGCGCTATATTTACAACGGTCGCGTAGAAGTAAAACAAGGCCCTTCCCTCAGTAAATTAAAAAACCCTATGCAAGGCGGCTTCGAACTGCCTCAATTTAACGCCATCGATCTCGATTTAGATGGCACCAAAGATCTTCTCATATTCGACCGAGCAACAAAAAAGTTTTATACTTTCCTCAACGATAAAATTCCCAATACAGTAAGCTATACCTATGCTCCACAGTATGAAGTAAAACTCCCCAACTGCAATAATTTCTGTCTATCTTACGATTATAATAATGATGGCCGAGTCGATTTATTTGTAGAAGCCAATGGCTTTATGGAGCAATACAAAAATACCAGTGTTTCATCACTTTCTTTTGCAGCTCCCGATACCTTATTTGATTATAATGGTATAAATATCTATTGCCCTAGCACCAATATTCCATCCTTCAATGATATTGATAACGATGGAGATATGGACATCTTAAGTTGGGACCCACTAGGATTCACTATTGCCTATTATAAAAATTGGAGAGTTGAAAAAGGACTTACGAGTGAACAATGGAAATTTAAAATGGTGGATGAATGCTGGGGGAAGTTTTATCTTGCCTATTCATTGAATTTAGGCTACCATTGCCCTGGCTTTGGACTTCTCGGTGGGGATGACTATACCCCTCCTCCTGCCCCGAATAGCTGGTCAATACATTCAGGTAGCACCTTACTAACCTTAGATATCGATAGCGATGGCGATTATGAGGCATTCTTAGGTGATATATTCTACAATTATCTGTATTTCATTAAAAATGGCAAAACGGAATTTGGCTATCCTAAAGATACCATGATTGCCAAGGATTCATTGTACCCGAGTTTGGCCGAACGAATGGAAGTGAATTATTTTCCAGCAGCCTATTTCTTAGATGTAGACAATGACGGGAAACGCGATATTATTATGGCTCCCAACGATGCCAGTGGTGCGAGTAAAAACGCAGCCCAGATTTATTTCTACAAAAATATTGGCACCGATCGAAAGCCCATTTTTCATCTCATTCAAAAAAACTTCCTGCAAGACGGTATCATTGACC
>CANLPK010000018.1 GCA_947492885.1 Bacteroidota bacterium | reverse complement strand
TTCTTAATTTTAGAAAAGAAATAAGATATTTTGGAACTTGTATTGACAAATGTAAGAGTGAAAATGAACCCTAAGTATGATGTTTATCAACACCTAAAATTTTCCACATCCAAATTCAAGTACAGCTTTGGTTTTGGTATGTGGATACGAAACTTACGTGCATAACTGATGCGGATTTGTGAATGAACCTGCAAAGTGAATAAGTTAATGATTATCTAGTAATATAGACGAAGGCTAAAATCCCCGTCCATAGGGCGAATACGCAATATTAGCATGCTAGTAACACATCTTCAATAAGTTAGCTTTTGCACTTCGGAAATTATTCGGTTCATTTTGGGAGGCGATAGCTAAAAACCCGGAAACTCGAAAAAATGGTTCCATTAAATTATTGAAATCTTTGTGAGATTTATTCCTTCACGAAATTCAAGTAAACTTGTTTGTTTTCATTGATTAAATGCAAATAATAAAGCCCTGAAGCAAGTGAAGAAACATCTAAAGTGTTGCTGCCAAAGGCCTCTAACACTACCTGCCCTGTAACTGAATATACTTTAATTTCAAACAAAGTGTTTTCTAGGGTAGTTATGGTGAGTATTTTCGACACTGGATTAGGCGATAATAGGGCCTTTGCGCTAATTACATCATCGATTCCTGTAGTGCAAAATTCATATGCCCCAATATCAATTGCACTGCTTATACAACGACTATTTTTATTTGCAGGATGTTGGTATTCATAACTTGCCTGAAGGGAAAAGCCATGAGCGGTGCCACTAGTAGTTCCTTTATCAACGAGTAAGGGGGTATTTGTTCCAAGATGATAGTCGTAGTTGATGACATTAACAAAGCCAAAGATTGCTAAGTTATTGCTAAGTCTATTTGAAGTTGTATCCACAGTAACAGGGGCGCTGCCAGCAATAAAGGTACCTGAACCAGCCAGAATGTTATTATAGGCTTTAAATAAGGTAGTGCTCACTTGAAATGAAAAAAAACTTCCTGTATTTAAATTATTTACCAAGGTATTATTGATAGCATAAAGTTCATGAGGAGCCCGATTGGTAAGGCCTTCCAAACCAAATCCAACCAAATTGCTATTGGGCGATAATGGCCCTTGTTCAATGATATTGCCAATAAAATAGGTGGTGCCACCGTTTGGCAAATCGATATTTCTGCTTGCTGTACCCGTGGTTTCATCACTCAATCGGTTATATAAAATAAAATTCACATGTGCTCTGCTCTTCAATTCATGCCCAATGATGGCATGATGTGAATAGTTATATCGGAAGATGAGCGTATCAATATTATTGATGTATAAATTATGAGATAATCCATCTCCAAAACCATTACTAGCAAACTCGGAGTATTCAATAATAATTTTGCTTGAGGCAACAGTGCCTGCAAGAATCCCATCTTCATTATCGTGAAAAGAACAATGGCTTACCGTTAGGTTGCGCCCTTCCTGACGAATGCCAGCGCCATTATGACTTGGCACAGCACATAGGGAGAATTCGATATTTTCGATATAGGTATTATTCCCTGCAATGACCCAAATTGCTTTACCGCCATAAGCTGCACCATTGGCTTTAAGGTGTGCCTTCCCTCCTATTCCAAGAAGTACTAAATTATTCGCATTCCAAATGGTTACATCGCTTGTGTAGATACCGGCATCGATTTTCACGGTATCATTATCTGCAACCAAACCCGATACCTGACTGGGTTTTGTGTAGGTACGAGTGGGACCTACCAGCCAAGTTTTAGCACATAGCGTAGTTGTGAAGAGTATAATAAGTAGTGTAGTATAAGATAGTTTCATAATAAAATGTGAATCTGAGAAGTAAAGTTAGAAATATTTCATTTCAATATAGATTGTCATTCCATCTTGGCTAAAATTAATTTTCGAATCCTCGTATTTTGGTGGCCCAAAGCGAAACTTCGGGTTATTACTAGCCCCAAAACCTTCGAGCGGATATCCAATAAAGTTGGTATCCATTTTCTTGTTTTTATTAACATCGTGCAATGCAGCAATGGCATATTCACCAAAGGTTGTATTGGGCAATTCAATAGTAGCCTGATAATTACCCGGGGTCGCTACCTCCCATCGAATCACCTTCTTCTTATCACTTGGGAATCCTTCACTTTGATTAAATAGACTTATTCCTATTTGACCATCATTATTATGCAATCCGTAAACAACAATATTCAACGTGCCTCTGGTATTAATAGGCATTTGACTCATAGCACAAAAGCATGAAAGCAGGAAATTAAAACATTGAAATGTGGTCATGTAGCTTGTTTTCCGGTTTCACCAAAGGTATTCAAGAAATTGGGGCATTCAAAAATCCTTACAACAAAAAAAACACCTCATTCATCTTGGTGAATCAGGTGTTTTTGATTGACTAATTAGATTAAAAATTAAATTGTTGGGATATACATCCATCTACTTCCATAGTAAAGTCGGAGGAACTATATACAAAGCCAGTTGAAAGATCTTTTAGTTCCACCGTATGTTTACCATTGGCCACTAAGGTGAGAATAAACACATTATCTAAGGTAGAAGCATGAACCAAATCGCCACATAAGGCAGTGTAGTTACCAGTTTGAGTTGCGATAACATTAAAGCTTCCCTTGGACGACCCATCTAGAAATACTTGAATATTATAGCCTTTTGAGGAAGAATTACTAACTCCGATAATATAATTACCATACCCACTTTTTTCGGTCTTTGTACATCCTGCAAAAATGGCTAAGGTGAGAATTAGCATCATGCCTTGAATAAATTTTAATTTCATTTTATTATTGTTTAGAGATGAGAAAATTAGGGAATATCCCAAGATTAAGAAACATTGATACCTGCGTAATAAAAGTTACAGGTAAAATATCCATTGCGACAAACATAATGATATAAGTTCGTTGCAGACGAAATATTAACACAAAAAAAATCCCCGTTCATTTTCATGAGCGGGGATTGAATTTATATAAGAATCGGATTACTGTTGTGCAGGCTTTTCGATTAAAGCTTTACGCGATAATTTTACTTTTCCTGTTTTTGAATCGATGTCTAATAATTTTACTTGGATTTTATCACCTACATTCATCACTCCATCCATTGTTTCAAGGCGTTTCCACATTATTTCACTAATGTGTAATAAACCATCTTTACCTGGAAGGTATTCAACGAATGCTCCAAAAGGCATGATTGATTTAACTACACCATCATACACTTCACCAATCACAGGAACTGCCACAATAGCGCGAATTTTACGCATTGCCGCTTGTAATCCTTCGTTATTGGCCGATGATACAGCAACGATTCCTTTATTATCTTTTTCGGTAATGGTAATTACGGTACCTGTATCCTTTTGCATTTGCTGAATAATTTTACCACCTGGGCCGATGATAGCACCAATAAATTCAGTATCAACTTCCATCATTTCCATACGAGGAGTGAATGGTTTGAAATCGGCTGCTGGCTTATCAATGGCTTTATTCATTTCACCAAGAATATGCAAACGACCTTCACGGGCTTGCTTCAATGCCTCAACAAGAACATCATAGCTTAATCCATCTACCTTAATATCCATTTGGCAACCCACGATTCCGTTGGCAGTACCTGTTACTTTAAAGTCCATATCACCGATATGATCCTCATCTCCTAAGATATCGGAAAGGATGGCGTATTCGCCTTTGCTATTGCTAATCATACCCATGGCAATACCTGAAACACCTCCAGATACAGGCAATCCTGAATCCATCAATGCCATTGATCCTGCGCATACGGTAGCCATTGATGATGATCCATTAGACTCGAGAATATCACTTACGATACGCACTGTATAAGGATTGTCGATTGGCAACATACGTTTCAATGAACGTTGTGCTAAGTTACCGTGACCAATTTCGCGACGACCAGGGCCACGATTAGGTTTTACTTCACCCGTTGAAAATGCGGGGAAGTTATAATGTAAGAAATAACGGCTATATCCTTGGTTCATTGGGCTATCGAGCAATTGCTCATCCAATTTTGAACCTAAGGTTACAGAAGCTAATGCTTGGGTTTCTCCACGTGTAAATAAAGAAGAACCGTGAGCCATTGGCAAGTAGTTAGGCTCACACCAGATTTGACGAACTTGGTCAAGTTTCCGTCCATCTAAGCGGCTACGTTCGTGCAATACCATGGTACGAATGGCTTCCTTCTTAGTTTTAGAGAAATATTTCTTAGCCAATCCAGCTTTTGCAGCTAAATCTTCTTCTGATAGGGTAGCCTTATATTCTTCAAATACAGCATCAAATTTAGATGAACGTTCATCTTTACCTGTAGGAATTTTAGCAATATCATACAATTTTTGGTAAGCAAATTCGTGAACTAGTTTAGCCAATTCTTCATCACTTTCTTCGTGCTTGTATTCGCGTGTAGGTTTCTTACCTACTTTCTCAACAAATTTTTCAATTTCGATGATTTGCTTCTTAATATGAGCATGAGCGAATTTCATCGCTTCGATCATCTCTTCTTCTCCAATTTCGTTACACTCACCTTCCACCATATTAATATCCTTGGCGTTACCGGCAACGATAAATTCTAAAGTAGCACGTTCCAAATCACTAATAAATGGATTAATTACAAGTTGTCCATCAATTTTAGCCACGCGAACTTCACTTATTGGACCATTAAATGGCAAATCGGTAAGACAAATCGCGGCACTTGATGCCAATCCAACGAGGGCATCTGGTTTAATATTCGGATCACTCGAAAGCAACCAAAGATTTACCTGAATATCTGCGTGATAATCGTCAGCGAATAATGGGCGAATAGCGCGGTCAACGATACGAGAAATTAAAATTTCGTAATCGCTTAATCGTGCTTCACGTTTCATAAAGCTTCCGGGGATACGGCCTACTGCCGCAAATTTCTCCTGGTAATCAACCGATAATGGTAAAAAATCGGTTCCAGGTTTCGCATCTTTAGCTGCTACAACAGTAGCTAAAATCATCGTGTTGCCTTGGCGTAATACTACTGATCCATGGGCTTGCTTGGCAATCTTGCCAGTTTCGAGGGTGATAGCCTTTCCATCACCAAAATCAAGTGTTTGCGTAATTGGGTTCATCTTGAGATATATATATAATTATGTGTGTCTTTTAAAAAATCACCGTGTAAAAAAAAGCTACAGGAAAACAGTTTTACAAGCTGTCTGCCTATAGCTTTAAAATAAATTTTCCGGAGAAAATTACTTACGAATATCCAACTCTTTAATAAGAGCACGGTAACCGTAGATATCAGTTTTAGCTAAATAATTCAAGAGGGAGCGGCGCTTTCCTACCATTTTAATTAGCGACAACTCGGTAGAATTATCTTTCTTATTAACTTGCAGGTGTTGCGACAAGTGGTTGATACGAGCAGTAAACAAGGCTATTTGACCTTCAGTACTACCGGTATTCTTTTCCGACTTACCGTATTTTGCGAATATTTCTTTTTTGCGTTCGGCAGATACAATCATCTTTTTTAAATTTTGGCTTGCAAAAGTAAGATTAAAATATCGAAAAACAAAGTGAGCAGGAAAAATTTCTCACAATTCTTATTCTATGACACTTTGCTTTTACTTACCCGAATTGGAGGCTATCTTCCAAAATTCCTTATTTAGGAAAGCCACAATGTACTTAAAATTATAATAATTCCTGCAAAAATACCCTTTCAACTGCTTACTTTTGCACCCATTTTTAAAATTGTTGCATGAAGATTTCAGCCTCCATTTATAGTTCAAAAGATAAACTCCTATCGGAGATTGTGACCGAGCTAGATCACCATGAGGTTGACTACTTCCATGTAGATTGTAACGATGACCCCAGAGTTTTCGATGATATCGCCTATATAAATGAACATAGCTCTACCCCTGCCGACCTTCATGTAATTTCGAATACCCCCGAAAAGTACTTCGCTGGCATTGGTCGTTGCATGGTTAAACAAGTGTCATTCCAGTTCGAAAATTTCAAGACTCCTATTGATTTCAGTTTGTTAAAGGCATTGGCTCCACATACCGAAATTGGATTGGCTATAACTTCTAATACCGCCATCGAAGCATTTGATGCTTACGCCGAGGATTGCTCCTATATTTTGCTCATGACCACCACCCCTGGACAAAGTGGTGGGATGTTTGACAAGAATACCTTTCGTAAAATTCGTCAGTTTCAAAAGCGCTACCCTGGAAAAACAATACAGGTTGATGGAGGCGTAAACGCCGAAGTAAGTTTCATCCTTCGTAATCTTGGTGTTGATTCGGCAGTGGTTGGTTCATATTTATTTAGTAAAGGATATGTGGGAGCGGCTTTACTTAATTTAAAGAAGCCTGTGGTTGGCTCACATTTCTTATTGAAAGATTTTATGATGATGCTCGATGAGGTGCCCGTTATTGAGGAGAGCCAACTTACTTTTGAAGGTGCTTTGCAGAAAATCGAGGATTATAAAATGGCATTTACATTGATTACCAAAGCTTCAGGATTGCTAAAGGGGTTAATTAGCAATGCTGATATTCGTCGAGGCTTATTAAAGAATATAGGTCATCTGGACCAGATTAATGTACACGACTGCGTGAATTCAAATCCATTACAAATGCAAGAAGATAGTAGCATTCACGATTTACTATTATTTATAAAACATACCAATTTCCCATTACAATACTTACCAGTAGTGAATAAAGATCAGCAACTTACTGGAACCATTTTGTTTACTAATTTAATTAAAGGCGAATTATAATATATGATTATCCATCTAAAAAAAGAGATACAAGAAACGGAAGCACATGCTTTGGCTCACGAATTACAAGCCATGCATTATTTCAATGGCACCCATTTCATTTTAATTACCCCATCGGCTGTGAAGGAACTTCCCGCCTTGGTAGCAGGCAAAACCGATGGCCATTGGGCCATGGATAGTGATATTCAACTTGCTAGCAAAACCTATCGCAATGAATTGCGCGAAATAAAATGGGGAAAAACCACCATTGGAGGCAACTCTATGAATACCCCAGTAATTGCGGGACCTTGCTCCATTGAAAGTTGGGAACAAATTGAAGAAAGCGCTAAGTTGCTCGTAGGATTAGGCATCAATACCCTACGTGCAGGATGTTTTAAGCCTAGAACTTCTCCGTATAGTTTTCAGGGAATGGAACTCGAAGGATTAAAGATGTTGGCTGAAGTTCGCAAGCAATATGGATTGAACATCATTACAGAAGTAAAAGACTCTTCGCATGTAGATGCCGTAATTGAATATGCGGATATTGTGCAAATTGGAGCAAAAGCTATGTATGATCAAAGTATCCTACGCAGATGCGGTGAAGCACGTAAACCGGTTTTGCTAAAACGTGGATTTGGTACTACGCTGCAAGAATTTGTTCAAGCTGCCGAATTCATTTTAAGTGGTGGAAACGAGCAAGTTATTTTATGCGAACGAGGTATCCGAACCTTTGAAACAAAAACCCGATTCACCTTCGATTTATGCGGTGCAGCTTACTTGAAATATCATACCAACCTGCCGGTAATATTAGACCCTAGTCATGCTATGGGTTACGCCTATGGAGTACCCGATTTAGCAAAAGCCTCGGTAGCCTTTGGTTGCGACGGGTTATTAATTGAAGTTCACCCGAACCCAAAGGTAGCAAAGAGCGATGCTTCACAACAATTGGATCATCCCACCTTTACCAAACTATTTGGAGAAATGAAAGGAATTGCAACTGCTGTGGGCAGAAACATTATTTAATGTCGATTAATAAATCAAACCCAAAATGCAAATCAAACTTCTAATCCTTGATGTTGATGGAGTGCTTACCGATGGCGGAATGTACTACACTGAGAGTGGCGATGAATTCAAGAGATTCAATACCAAAGATGGCTTGGCGATTCAAAGAATTGTTGCCAATCATGGAGTCATTGTTGGGATCATCAGTAGCGGGCACAATATCAATTTAATTCAACGCCGTGCCGATTTGTTAGGCATAAGTCAGTTATATGTTGGAAGAGATAATAAGCTTACCATTTTAAAGAAATGGTGCAAATCGCTTAAAATCAAGTTAACAGATGTGGCATATATTGGGGATGACCTTAACGACTTAGAATGCATGCAAAAGGTAGGGTTGGCAGCATGTCCAGCCGATGCCGTATCAAAAATAAAACAAGCATCTCATATTGTATTAAATAAGAATGGTGGGGATGCTTGTGTGCGAGAATTCATTGAAATGCACTGGGATTTATAATTAATGAATTTCAGCAGTTACGATTTATCTAGTTAAGGTAAATATTTAAAAAAATCCTACTTTTGCCTACACTAATGAACGATACCTCCCTCAATTTAGGAATTATAATTTCAGAACCTGTAACGGCGGCAACCGATTTGTTGTTGGCGTGGTTTTGTATTTATTCTTTCTTAAAGTTAAAGCTACCGTCGGAGAGCAAGCCACTTCTAAAATTCTGGAGATTATTCTTTTTGTTTCTTGGCATTTCAACCGCTTTTGGTGGATTATTGCATGGGTTAAAGCTCTATATTAATGCCGATATCTATAAGGGAATACGAATCGGAATGAACCTCTGCAGTATCGTATCATCCTATTTTTTACTATTGGCCAGCGCAGAAATGCTAGATAATGGAAATGCCTCAAGGAAAAAGAAGGTTAGAATATTTGTTCAAATTACTACTATATTAATTTCGGCTATTACCATCGCAAACAATGAGTTTAGTTTAATCGTGATTTATGCAGGAGTTGTCGTACTACTTACAATTATTCTCAATTACCTTGACTTTAAAAAAGGAGAACCAGGGGCTCAAGATGTAGCCTTAGGTTTTGGAATCTCCTTATTCTCAATCATCGTTTTTAAATTGCATATTTCCATTCACGAATATTTCAACTTTAATGATATCAGTCATATCATCATGCTTATTAGCTTATACTACGTATTCCTTGGTGCTATGGCGAAAACCCGGTTGGAGGAGTTCGCTGGTGAAGGGAGTGAAATCTAATAAGTAAGCCAAACGGCTTATGAGATGTCACAAATAATTGTGCTAATTATTTATAATAACTTATTTTTGCGCAAATTCTAAAATCATACATAATGGCTGAGTTTCAATTGGTGATGCCTAAGATGGGCGAAAGTATAGCGGAGGCTACTATTATAAAATGGACAAAAAACGAGGGCGATACCATTGCCCAAGATGAGACTGTACTAGAAATCGCGACCGACAAGGTTGATAGTGAAGTCCCTAGTTCTTATGCCGGTGTATTGATTAAAAAATTATTCAAAGAAAATGATGTGGTACCAGTAGGTGCTGTTATTGCCATCATCGCGGATAGCGCTGGTGCCAGTACTACAGCAGCTGCTCCTGTTATTCAAGATAATAAGATTGCTGAGATTGTTAAAGAAGCAGCGGCCACTTTAGAAGCAAAAAATGAAACTGTTGCTCATTCAATAAAACCTGCAATCGACGGGAATCGATTTTATTCCCCACTCGTATTAAATATTGCACGTACAGAAAATATTTCGATGCAAGTGCTCGAAACCATTCCAGGCACTGGAGCCGAAGGAAGAGTTACGAAACGTGATATTCTAGCATTTATAGAAAATAAAGGTCAAGCGGTTCCAGCTTCCAATACTCCTCCTTCAAAATCGGAACCTATTGTTGAAGCCCCAACATCTGTATCAAAACCTGCAACAACGGTTGCTCCTGTAATTATGGCACCAAAAGTTACAACCATGGCTGGTGATGAAATCGTGGAAATGGATCGTATGCGTAAACTCATTGCCGAACATATGGTGATGAGTAAGCATGTGAGCCCGCATGTAACTAGCTTTGTAGAGTGTGATGTGACCAATTTGGTTCGTTGGAGAGACAAAGTGAAAAATGCATTCGAGAAAAAAGAAGGAGAAAAAATCACCTTTACTCCAATATTTATTGAATGTGTTGTGAAAGCGATTAAAGACTTCCCAATGATTAATATTAGCCTCGAAGGAAATAATATTATCAAACGTAAAAATATCAATATTGGAATGGCAGCAGCACTTCCTTCAGGAAACTTAATTGTTCCTGTGATAAAAAATGCCGATCATAAAAACTTAATCGGACTTACCAAGAATGTAAATGATTTGGCCAATCGTGCCCGTCAGAACAAATTAGTCCCTGATGATATTCAAGGTGGCACCTTTACGATTACAAACGTAGGCACGTTTGGCAATGTAATGGGAACACCTATCATCAATCAGCCTCAAGTAGCGATTCTTGCCATCGGTGCCATTCGTAAAAAGCCGGCCGTAATCGAAACTCCCGAAGGTGATATGATTGCAATACGCAGCATGATGTTCTTATCTCTTAGCTACGACCACAGAATTGTTGATGGTAGCTTAGGAGGAGGATTCCTTCGTCGTGTAGGCGATTATTTGGAGGCTTGGGATGTGAATCGTGAGATCTAATCCATCCTCGAAAATCTATTTATTTCTTTAAATTGCACACTACATGCAACGTGTTGCAATTACTTGCTTTCTAAGCTTTATTCTACAACTTACTTGGGCTCAATCTGTTTCGAGCCTGAGGTTTAAAACGCTGCAAATTGTTTCTGATACTACTCAAGTTGACACTTTAAGTATTGGAGAATTTAAGGTTCTCGAACCAAGCACTTTTAACGCGAGTAATTACCTTTTACTTCCTCTAAAATCACAATTCATCACCAAAGAAAGAGGATCTATCACCATCTCTTATCGTGTATTGTACCAGCCAGTGCAACCACTGTATAAACACAAAGAGCGAGCATTGATAAGAAATAGCCCGAGTAATACCGGAAGAGATTATTTGTACATTCCTCATGAAACAAACACCAATTTAGCCGATGAACCTGCCTTAAATAAAAGCGGCGTCATTTCGCGAGGCATCACCGTAGGAAACAATCAGGACTTAGTTTTGAATTCGATTTTTAACTTGCAATTAAGTGGAAAGCTTAGTTCCGATTGGAATATTTTGGGTTCTATAAGCGACGACAATACCCAATTACAGCCCGATGGAAGCACCTTGCAATTGCAAGAGTTTGACAAAGTTTTCATCAAGCTTTACAACGCCAATCAACAGGTAACGATGGGTGATTTTGAATTGAAACCAGAATTATCAAAAAGCTATTTCCTGAATTATTACAAACGCAATAGAGGAGTATACTTCAATGCAATATCTCAACCCGATTCGAGTAACAAAATAAAGTATGGTGCCAGTGCCGCTGCTGCCAAAGGGCGGTATTCGAGGCAGGTAGTTACCGTTATTGATGGCAACCAAGGCCCCTATCGATTGAAGGGGAATAATGGGGAACTTTATGTATTGATTAATGCCGGAAGCGAACGTATTTATTTAGATGACAAGTTGCTTACTCGTGGATACGATCATGATTATATTATCGATTATAACACTGGAGAAATAACCTTCACTTCACGACGACTCATTATTGCAACAAGCAGGGTTATTGCTGAATTTCAATACTCGGATAGAAATTATTCTCGGGTAGTATTGAATGGATTCGCCGAATGGCAACAGGATAAATTGAGCCTTCGTTTACATTATTACAGTGAAAAGGATTTAAAAAACCAACCTGTGTTATTAGAACTCACCGATGCGCAAAAGCAAAAGCTCGCTAGCGTAGGTGACAGTTTGAACAAGGCTTTCAGCACTTCCGCCAAGACCGTAAGTTTGTTCACAAATGAAAAAATTCTTTATAGGAAAGTGGATACACTTGGATATATTGGAGTATACGTATTAACCAATGTACCTACAATGGACACCACTTATTATGAATTAATTTTTAATGAAGTAGGTGAAGGTCGTGGTAATTATCGCTTAATAAAAAGCGATGTGAATGGCAAAGTATATGCCTTCTACCCTCCGTTGAATGGAGTATTGCAAGGGAATGCCGAGCCATTACAGCCACTCACAGCTCCGCAAGGATTGCAAAACATTTCGTTAGGTGGTGACTATACTTTTAATAAACATCAACGGATTAGTGCAGAAATAGCAGGCAGCAAATTTGACCAGAATGAATTTAGCAAATTGGATAAAGGGGATGACAAAGGCTATGCGACACATATTCAATGGGAACAGAATTATGCAATTTCAAAAAAAGAGCAACCATTGATACTTAGCACTAATGCTACTTTCGACTATATCAATAAAAACTATAAGAGTGCGGAGCGATTTAGAGACATCAACTTTACACGAGTTTGGAATCGGCAATTACTGCAAGTTACAGAGAGCAATACCAGAGCAACTGAATTTAATAGTGGGCTAGAATTTCAAATTAAGAAAACTGCTGATAAATTATTTTTAGTGGGCATTGAACAATACAAACGAGAGAGAGAGCAAGATGGAATTCGCTATCATACCAGCATGATATTGAAGCATCGAAAAACAACAATATCGGCAAATGGGGAGCTCATGCAGAATCAACTATTATTGTTGCAAAGTCAAAATATCAGTACTACCTTGAATTTATTCCTTTTACAACAACTCTCTAAATCAACTGGTGCAGGTGCTGAGTTGAAAAAAGAACATAGCGATTTTAAAAGGCTGAATAACGACACGTTAGGAATACAGAGTTACGATTATTTGTTAGGTCAAGTATTTACCATTTTTCAAAAAAAGAAATATCAATTTAGAGTTGATGCCACGCGTAGAAATGATGCTGCGCCAGAGTATTCTCAATACCTGCCGGCATTTAGCACCAATATTTTAGCGGCAAATGGACTTTTCCAATCGGGTAAACAAACATTTCAATTTCAAGCACAATATAAAACGATTGAAGTTCATAATACTCGACTAACAAATTTGAGGAACGATCAAAGTTTAACATTTCAATTTTTGCATTCGTTACAGAGTTTTAAAAATGCCTTACAACATAATTTACAATGCAATGCAGGAAGTGGTCAGGAACAGAAAAGAATTTACACTTTCATTGAAGTACCTGTGGGTCGTGGGTCCTACACCTGGAGAGATTATAATAACGATGGTGTTAAACAATTGAATGAATTTGAACAAGCATATAATCCTGATGAAACAAAATATGTGAGAGTATTGGTGCCAACCCAAGATTACTCAAAGGTGAATTATTTCTCGGCCTACGAGACTTTGATTTTACAACCATATAAATTATGGGGAGCTAAAACAGGATTCTTGAAATTTTTAGGACGATTTGAAAATCGCTTCACTTATAAAAACGAATTGAAACAATATGCTCAAAACAGTTTTTTTGTGAGCAAATTCACTTCTGATAATAACGATACCACATTATTGAACTTCAATAATTATATAGAAAACAATTTCATATTCAATCATCCGTTCAATTCATTTGACATGCGCTATAACTACCGTCAAACGGGCAATACAAGCTTATTGAGCTATGGCCTCGACACAAGAAGCAAGAAGGAGCATGAAGTGATTTTCAGGGTAGCGTTTAGTTCGGCGAGCTTTATACAACTTTATTTGGCGAATGGGGAAAAGCAATTGCATTCTCAATTCTTCGCATTACGCAATTACCGTTTTGGCTACCAAAGTATCGAGCCGAAACTTAATTTAGAATTAAAGCAGACTTTAAGGATTACGCTACGAACAAAATATTTCATTTCTCAATCAAGTGGTATAGCTCCCATCAAATCCGAGAATTGGGAAGGTGGCATGGACCTCCACTGGTATTTAAGCAGCAAAAGTTTTTTAGATGGCAGGGCGAGTTTGGTGAATATCAAATTCAATGGAGATGCCAATTCAACAATTGCTTATGAAATGTTACAAGGCTTGAATAATGGGAATAACGTATTAGTATATCTCACATTCATGCATCAAATAAGTAGCACGATGCAAATCAATATTAACTATAACGGGCGGGCGGCACAAGGCAAGCCTATGATACATAATGGTGGAGTGGAAGTGAGGTATTTGTTTTAGCGTTATATTCTCTACCCTATTCTTTTTTTTGCAATTCAAATCTGAGTGAAATTATTACTTCACATCACTCCCATTCGAAATAGCATCATTGGGATTTACAAAAACCAATCTGCCATCGGCAGCTTCTGCCATGAGGATCATGCCATAACTTTCGATTCCACGCATTTTGCGGGGAGCTAAGTTGGCAACCACAGTTACTTGTTGCCCTACAATATCTTCGGGTTTATAATGCATTGCAATGCCCGACAATACCGTACGAACTTCATAGCCCATATCAATTGTTAGTTGAAGCAATTTATCTGCTTTCTCTACTTTCTTGGCTTCGATAATTGTGCCTGCTCTTAAATCTATTTTATTGAAATCGTCAATCGTTATTTCTGGTTTCAATGGTTTAAAGCTTGGTGTGGCTTCTGTTGCGGCCAATTCTAGTTTCTCTTCCACGCGTTTCTTTAATTTTTGAATCTGAGCTTCAATTAACTCATCCTCTATTGGTTTAAATAAATATTCTGCTTGATTAATTTGGTGCCCTGGTGTGAGGTTAAGGAATCGATTGAAATTTAACATCGATGATAACTGTTCTGCTTTGATAGGCATAAAATATTGCATCAACTTCGACAAATGCGCTGCTACCTGCAGACCAGTATACATGATGGTTTTAGTATGTAGTTCATCCGTTTTGATGAGTTTCCATGGTTCGGCATCTGCAAGGTACTTATTACCTGCACGTGCCAAATTCATCATTTCAAATTGTGCTTCTCTAAATTTACATTGTGCAATTAAATCATGTACCTTTTTGGTTTGCGATATTATTTCCGAAGCTATATTTTTCTCAGCTTCCCCTGCTTCACCTGGTAATGGAACGAGCCCATCATAAAACTTATGAGTAAGCATCACAATACGATTCACGAAATTTCCCAGGATATCAACCAACTCACTTTTGTTCGCTGTTTGAAATCCTTTCCATGTAAAATCGGCATCTTTTGTTTCAGGAGCAATCGCAGTCAAGTAATAACGAAGCTCATCGGTCTTATCCGGAAAAGCTTCTAAGAATTCATGCATTTCAATGCTCCATCCTCTGCTAGTGCTCATTTTCTCGCCTTCTAAGTTGAGAAATTCATTGGCCGGAACATTATCAGGCAAAATAAATTCTCCATGTGCATGAAGCATTACTGGGAAAATGATACAATGAAATACAATATTGTCTTTACCGATGAAATGAACCAATTTTGTTTCCTTATCGCACCAGTAATCTTTCCAGTTTTTATTATTCTTCTCAGCCCATGCTTTGGTGGCGCTGATATATCCAATAGGAGCATCGAACCAAACGTACAGCACCTTTCCTTCTGCTTCTTTCAATGGCACTTTTACGCCCCATTCTAAATCGCGAGTTACAGCACGAGGCTGCAAACCTCCGTCAATCCAGCTTTTGCACTGCCCATAAACAGTATTTCTCCATTTATCCTTTTTGTCTTTCAAAATCCACTCTTGTAGAAAACCTTCGTATTTGTTTAATGGAAGACTCCAGTGTTTGGTGGGTTTAAGGGTAGGCTTGTTTCCACTAAGCGTTGATACGGGATTGATTAATTCGTTAGGAGAAAGCGATTTGCCACAGCGCTCACACTGGTCGCCAAAAGCCGATTCATAGGCACAATTGGGGCAAGTACCTTTTATATAACGATCGGCTAAAAAAACTTTTGCCTCCTCATCATAATACTGTTCGCTTTCATCTATTTGGAAGATGCCTTTATCATTTAAATTGGCAAAAAACTCTTGAGCAGTAGTATGATGCAATGGATCGCTGGTGCGGTGATAGATATCAAAATCAATGTGAAATTGATCGAAACAAGTTTTAAGCAACTCATGATATTTGTCGACGATAGCCTTGGGCGTTGTTTTTTCTTTCATCGCCTGTATGGTGATGGCTGCTCCGTGCTCGTCGCTTCCGCATACAAAGGCAACATCGTGCCCTTGTGCTTTCAGGTAACGTGTATAAATATCTGCAGGCAAATACGCTCCAGCTAAATGACCTATATGCTTGGGGCCATTGGCATAGGGCAATGCGGAGGTGATTAAATATCTCATGGAAAAACTAAAAAATTAACTTCTATAACTTGAATTGACGCGAAACTCAGCTTACCACTGAGTAATCACCAATATTTAACTCTCTCACCAACCCTTCATAATCAACGAAATTACCAATCATGGTATTACGTAAGTTGGCATGAGTAATTTTTGCATTGTTTTGAATGATGCTATTACTGATGATGGCATGATCGATAACCGTATTGCTACCCACTGAGGTATACGGACCGATTACTGAATTCGATATTTTTACATTTTCTCCAATATAACAGGGAGGAACGATAACACTATTTTCATTGATATAGCTATCTGCAACTAGCTTGTCGCTTGTATTTGCTAACACCCTTTGATTGGTATAAACAGTGGCATTTTTATTTCCACAATCAAGCCATTCTTCCACCTTACCAATGCTGAGTTGCATTCCTTTATTTTTCATATTCAACAAGGCATCGGTAAGTTGAAACTCTCCACCATGTTTAATATCATTATCTAACAAATATTGCAATTCGCCTTTTAATGTTTCCCCACTTTTGAAATAATAAATCCCGATGATGGCCAAGTCGCTCACAAATGTTTTAGGCTTCTCTACAAAATCGAGAATCGTGCCATAGGCATCAAGTTTTACCACACCAAAAGCCGAAGGATCATCAATACGATGTACCCAAATGATACCGTCTTTGGTTTTATCCATCACGAAATCAGCTTTGAATAAAGTATCAGCGAAAGCGACAATAACATTACCTTTCAAGCTTTCTTCGGCACATAAGATGGCATGAGCCGTTCCTAAAGGATCATTCTGGTAACTAATCTTTCCCTTGGCGCCTACACTTTCGGCAATCTTCATTAGTTCTGCTTCAATTTCTTCTCCAAAATTACCAATAATGAAATTCACCTCTTCAATCTTTTCATTACATACTTTTGATATATCCTCAATGAGGCGTTGGACGATTGGTTTGCCTGCTATGGGAATCAATGGTTTAGGAACGGTGAGGGTGTGAGGACGCATGCGCTTTCCCATTCCAGCCATAGGTACAATGATATTCATATTGTAGTGTTAAATGTTAGGATGCGAAGATACTTAGTACTTTTGATAAATGAAACTGTGCATATTGGAGGCGTAAATAATGCTGTTTTATTTAAAAATCGTAAAATTTTGACATTTAGGAAAATGATGCAATTCAAGAAAAACCAACACTTTAAAGCAACGTACACCCCTGCGTGAATCGTACCTAGTTCCAATTTTGAAAAAATTGTGTTACTTTTGTTGAATTATTGCAAATATTAATGACTAAAAATTGTGCATTAGTTACAGTTAGAAACTCATCAACCCGATTGCCTAATAAAGCAATTTTGGAGGTAGTTCCTAACTTGAAGACTATTGAAGCCGTTATCTCACGTGCAAAACTCACAGGATTTCCTGTTGTTATTGCTACCTCTACAGATGCTTCCGATGATATATTTGAAGTAATTGCTGCTGAAAATGGTGTTGGGATTTATCGTGGCGCCTTGCTTAATAAAATCAAACGCTGGAAAGATTGTTTCGGTACCCTTCAAATTGACAATGCCTTATTGGTTGATGGCGACGATTTAATGTACGATTATAATATTGGAAAACGTGCTATAGAGGCCTTAGTACAATCGAATGCCGTGATGATTAAGCATCCCGAGAATGTGATTTGTGGTTATTTTACGTATGCCATTAGTAAAAAAGGAATTGATTCGATTTATCAATTTGCACAACAAGAAAATACCAATACCGACGTTATTACTGAATTTGTGAAGAAAAGTGGTATCGAAATAGAAATGATGAAATTGGAATCGTGGGAAATGAACCAACCATTTCGTTTAACCCTCGACTATGAAGATGACCTTCTATTCTTCACGAAATTGATTGAAGGAATTGGAATTGAAGCGAATGGCAAAATGGTGACTGAATATTTATTGCAGCACCCCGAAATAGTGAATATTAATTTATACCGTCAAGACGATTGGGCAAAGAATCAAGCCAAATTTAATGATGGTGTGAAGCAGTCGATATCATAAACAAAACAACTAAAGAGAAGAAAGAAATGCTAAGAACAACTACGTCCAATTTGAAAGTAACAACCGTCGTCACGCCACGTTTGATTTTAAAAGAACTTGATACTAGTGCATTGCCCGGCATGTATGAATATGGGAGTATGCCCGAGTTTTACAATAACCTCGATGCACGCCCCTTTGAATCTTATGACGATGCCGAACGATATTTTGAGCGTTTAATGAATTTAGTGGAAAACGAAAACTCCCTCTATTGGGCAGTATGGCATAGAGCCGACAATAAAGTAATCGGCACTGGAGGTGTACGATTTGTTGATTTGAACAAGATGGAAGCCGAATGTACTCTGGGAATTTCCCCATTATATCATAGTGGTGGACTCGCCGTAGAAAGCTTCGCATACATGCACGACTATTGCTTCAATACCATAGGATTAAAAGAAATCTACGGAATTGTAAGCAGTGAACATGAGAAATCAATCAAGATGCTCGATCGCATCGGTTATATCAATCGTGCAACGCTCAAGAATCATTTTACAAAGCTTGATGGTCGCAAGTATGATGCGTATCGATATGTAGTTACTCGTGAAGATTTCAACAATAACCAAGAGTTGAAATGCTTTTTGGAAAAGCTGAAAAAGTAATACAAATTTATTACCGAAAAATGTTTGGAGGAATGCCTAGAGGCGCCCCTCGCGGTCTACCTTATTTTTCTTCCGAAAAATGTGTGTAGTGAAATCCGCAAAGGTGCTTCTAGTGCTTCATATTCCATTTGAACTTGGAAACAAATCAATCATGATTCGTTTAAATTAGCTTTTGCTTAATTAAATAAAAAAACAAAGGGAGTGATTTGAATTTAGGCTTCCAAATCTAAAGTTTCAGTGTAAAATTTCACCTCTCCACTTTCTACATTGTATAGGCCACCTACAATGATAATCTGGCCTTGTTGCTCCATTTCGGCGATAATTGGACTTTCTCTTCTTATTCTTTCTATGGTTAGATGCACATTGATTTCGGTGACATTGTTTACAAAACTTACATTTGAGCCATCACGTAATTCTAATGTTGTTTTTTCATTGAAAATGGCTGGCTGAATTTTATTGAGTAAGGTAGTAAGATTGCCCATCTCAACATGATTACAAGCCCCCACAATAGCACCGCATTTGGTATGTCCTAAAACCAAAATTACTTTGGTTCCAACTACTTTTGTTGCAAACTCCATACTGCCGAGGATATCTTCATTAAGAATATTCCCTGCAATACGGATACTGAAAACATCCCCTAGCCCTTGGTCGAAAATCAATTCGGCAGAAGTACGACTGTCAATACAGCTGAGAATAGTAGCAAATGGAAACTGCCCAGTAGCGGTTTCATTTACCTGCTGCAATAGATTGCGGTTAGCTTTTAAATTTTTAATAAATCTGTCATTCCCTTCTTTTAAAATTTGAAGAGCCGTTTGTGGTGTTAACCCACTTTGAGTTTCTTTTGAATGTGTGCGCATGTGATTTGAATTTAAGAATTATAATGAATAAAATTTTTCGGGTTGATATGGTTTTGGGACTTCAGTTTCTTTTAAAAGTTGTTTAATATTAATTTCAATTGTAGTAGCAATGGCTGTTACTGCAGTATCAGAGGGCCTGTTCTCAAATGGATCCTGCATATACCGGGCTGATTTTTCGAGAAGGAAGAAGGCGGAAGAAATCAAAAGCAGCAAAGGGATTTCGAATATGGCGGCTACATCTTTTAAGGAAATTGAAAGGGTCGTAACAAAGAGATAAATGATTGCATGTAAGAACAATCGGTAGGTTACTGGGAATACTGTAGTTTTTATTCGTTCCGATTTGCCCTGAGCATCACAAAGACGCACTAGTGTATTATCTAATTGTATTTGTGAAAAAACATCCAAATGATTATTTTCCTTAAGCTTCTTAATATCCATCCCATGCAATTGAAGCAATGCCAATGGCTTATTATTGTGCTTCTTGATTTCATCAAGGTCTTGGGCAGATATTAATCTATCGAGGTTCTCTATTGGGTCTAATCCTCGCAATGATTGACCTAATGAATAACACCAAGCTATTTGTCTATAAGCGATCTTCTTTATAATATTGCTTTCTGTGTTTGATATTAACGTTTGAATTTGAATAACAAAGCTTCGGGAATCATTTACGATGGCACCCCATACTTTGCGAGCTTCCCACCAGCGGTCGTATGACTGGCTCAACTTAAAAGAAAGCAAAATAGAAATTGCGGTTCCAATAAAGGCAGGAATGGTTAAAGGCATTTCAGGGAGCTGATTCTGATACCTCTCTGTGATAAATAGTACAAGGAAAGAAACTAGAAGTACATATAACAAGTCCCATTTAACCTTATTAAACATATAGGACGCTGGTATTCGTTTGTTAAGTAGCATAATGTGATGTTCTGAATTATGCGGCAAAGATAGGAATAATTTTATTAATAATAGTATTACTATCATTAATAATTGTAAAAATTAATTTACGTAGCTTTGCGAAGCTTTTATAATCCCGCAACTTAACATGAAGTTACAACTCCAGATAAAAATGAATGAGGCTTTATTCCTTCGGGATCCAGAGAATTCTGAACTCGGAAAGAATATCCTTAAACATAGCGTACAGCTTATTCACAAGGCCGGTTTTGAGGCGTTTACTTTTAAAAAGCTAGCAGAAGATATTGGGACTACAGAGGCTGGCATCTATCGGTATTTTGAGAATAAACATAAATTGCTAGTTTATCTCACTTGTTGGTATTGGGGCTGGCTTGAATTTCAAATTAGCTTTCATACGAATAATATCAAAGACCCGACGGTTAAATTGAAGCGCGTCATTAAGCTTTTAGCGACGGCGGTTGAAGACGACGAACAAACAAATTATATTAATGAAAGCTTATTACATCAAATTGTGATTTCTGAGGGTTCTAAAGCATACTTAACCAAGCAGGTAGGAGAAGATAACAATCAACACTTTTTTAAACCATATAAAGACCTTTGTGCTGTAATTGGAGGTGTGATTTCTGAATGTAACCACAAATACAAATACCCAAAATCATTGGCTTCTACCATTGTTGAAATGGCTCATATTCAAAACTTCTTTATGAATCATCTTCCCTCTTTAACCGATTTTGGCAAAAACAAAGAAGACCGAGAAATTATTTCATTCTTAAATGATTTGGTATTTAGCAGTTTGAAGAAAGAATAGAGGAGCTTATCTGGCTCCCAATTCTCCTGCTTTATCTGTTTAAATTTAGTTACGTAAGTTTCTTAAATAGTTTTCAATGGTGAGCTTATCGTTTATCGATTTCGCTAGTTTCAAAGCAGCACCAAAATGCGATATCGCTTTTTCTTTATCAAAGTCTGCATATAAATATCCGAGGAGTGAATGATAAAAATGATTCTCATTCAATTCCAATTTCAAGGCTTCGTTTATAGCTTTTTCATTTCCAACAACCTTCGCAAGTGCAAAGGTCCGATTCAACGCGGCAATTGGAGAATATTCCATTTGCAACGATCGATTATACAAATGCAAAATACTGTCCCATTTATTGGTGTTTTCAATTCTAGTGGAATGCCAATAAGCGATAGAAGCTTCCAAATGATACTTAGAGATTTCTTGCCCCTGGGCCGATTTAATCAAGAAACAATTCCCCTTCTCTATTAGTGCTTCATCCCACTGTAATCTATCTTGCGCTTCATAAAGAATTGTTTCACCCATTGTATTGGTCCTAGCTTCCAATCGGGAAGAATGAAAGCACATGAGTGCCATTAAGGCATTCACGCTGGGTTTATTCGTCGACTCGTTCTCGATAAGGAAATAATTTAAGCGCATGGCTTCTAAGCATAGCTCTTTCCTTAAATGATTCTTAGGTGAGCTCGCGTGATACCCTTCGTTAAAGAGCAAATACAAAGTAGTTAAAACTGTTTCCAACCTATTATCAATTTCATCCTCATTCGGGAATTCAATCTTAATATTTTCCAATCTGAGTTTTTCCTTTGCTCTAAATAATCGTTTATTGATAGTTTCCTTATTCGTTAAAAATGCTTCCGCAATTTCGTCGATACTAAATCCACAAAGTATCCTTAAGGCCAAGCCAATTTGAGCATCAACGGGAATTATTGGATTGCAAATAGCAAAGATCATTTGCAATTGACTATCTGTAATATTCTTAGGTGATAAATCCATATCGAATTCCTCGAATGAATTTTGGCTATACTTTAAATCGGTTACAATTTTTTCAGAGAATAATTTATGCCTCTTTAAGTAATCTTTGGTTTTGTTTTTGGCCACTGTATATAACCAAGCGGCCGGGTTTTCGGGAGTCCCTTTGACTGACCAAGATTCGGCTGCCAACAGAAATGTATCCGTAGCTATATCTTCGGCTATTTCAATATGAACAATACCAAACAACTTACAGAGTACAGAAATAATTTTCCTGTACTCTGTTTTATAAAGTTGTGGTAATAGCTCTTTTGCTTCCAATTTTGTTTTACATTGGAATTACAACCCGAACTTCTACATGCCCACCAATACTAAGGATTGGACACCCTTCAGCTAATTTAAAAGCCTCATCGAAGTTGCTGGCTTTAACAACAAGATAGCCCCCTACAATTTCCTTTACTTCGGCGTAAGGGCCGTCGACAACAATATTATTGGGTTTTAAAATTTTACCTACTGAGCTTAATCGATTGGTGCTCACAAATTTCCCTTGCGCTGCAATACCTCCAATCCAGTCTTGCCATTGCTTAATGCTTGCCTGCATTTGTTCTGGGGTGGGTTTAAACGCTGGTTCATAAGCGTTTCTGAAAATCATCATGAATTCTGTCATTGGGTTAATTAATAAAAGGGTTAAAAATAATTGATTA
Organism: Bacteroidota bacterium; assembly: GCA_947492885.1. Taxonomy (GTDB): domain Bacteria; phylum Bacteroidota; class Bacteroidia; order UKL13-3; family UKL13-3; genus CAINMV01. Next base: position 14,428 of record CANLPK010000018.1, on the reverse strand, counting down.
CGACACAATAACGATTGAGATTATAGGAATTGGACAAATGATTTATATTTTTTTGATTATTTCTTCAGAATGCCCTTCCTTGTCAGCATACTTTTATCCATTTCTTTGGCAAACATTTTCTGAAACACTGGAATCATAATATTAAGTGATAATAATACTATTCATTGCAGAAATTTAGAAATAAAATCCAATAGAAGTACGAAACTAAATTGAATTAGCCTCTTTTAAATGTTTTAGATCTAGCTTTATTCTAATTAAATATCAACTCTTATTTAGCTGTAATAATATTACGCTGAATAAATCTTCAACAGTCAACTTTAATACTAATTCGATAAAATAATTTATCAATGCGCCGCCAACCAATTATCTCCAGTACCTATTTCTGCTTCGATAATTACATTCATAGGGATGGCGGTAACCATCTTATCATGAATGATCAACTTCAATTCTTCGAGCTCTGTTTTATGTGCATCGAAAACCAATTCATCATGCACTTGCAATATCATTTTCGATTTCATATTGCGCTTAATAAGTTCGTGGTGAATATTAATCATGGCCACTTTAATCATATCGGCTGCGCTACCCTGGATGGGTGCATTGATGGCATTTCGTTCGGCAAAACCTCTTACCACGGCATTTGCACTATTTATATCGCGCAAGTATCTACGTCGTCCCAAAATGGTTTGTGCGTAGCCATGCTCTCTTGCAAACTGCACATTATCGTGCATGTAATTTTTGATACTTGGAAATTGAGCGAAGTAAGTATCAATTATTTCTTTGGCTTCCCCTCTTGAAATGCCCAATTGTCCGGCCAAACCAAAAGCAGAAATTCCATAGATGATTCCGAAGTTCACACTCTTCGCTTTACGACGCATGTCTTTGTTTACTTCTTCAATACTCACCCCAAATACCTTCGCGGCGGTGGCGGTATGGATATCTATCTTATCTCTAAATGCTTGCAACATACTCTCATCATTGGCCAAAGCTGCAATGATTCGCAATTCAATTTGTGAATAATCCGCACTTAAAAAAGTATAGTCTGAATCGCGTGGAACAAAAGCCTTACGCACTTCACGTCCGCGCTCGGTACGTATTGGTATATTTTGCAAGTTTGGATTATTACTACTCAATCGGCCTGTGGCAGCTACCGCCTGATTAAAGCTTGTATGCACTCTTCCAGTGGCTTTATTGATCATGAGTGGTAATGCTTCTACATAGGTGCTCTTCAGCTTGGTATACTCGCGATATTCCATCAATCGTTTGGCGATATCATGCTCATAGGCGAGATATTGCAATACATCCTCCCCTGTTTGATATTGCCCAGTCTTGGTTTTCTTAGCTTTGGGATCTAATTTCAATTTCTCGAATAAAATAATTCCCAATTGTTTGGGTGAGGCAATATTGAATTCTTCACCACTAAGTTTGAAAATTTCGATTTCAAGATTTTTAATATCTGTCTCTAATTCTTTACTTATTAAACCTAGCACATCTCCGTCAATTTTCACGCCTTCGAGTTCCATATGTGCAAGCACACTAACCAAAGGAATTTCTACTTCATCAAATACTTTTTTCACAGGCAAGAAATTCTTATCCTGTTCTAAAATATTTTTTAATTGCCAGGTAACATCCGCGTCTTCGGCGGCATATTCCGTTGCCTTTTCAACTTCAACGGTACGAAAACTGAGTTGCTTAGCCCCTTTCCCAATAAGGGTTTCTATACTCACTGGCGAATATTGCAAATAGTTTTCACTCATGGCATCCATATTATGACGTTGGTCGGGTTCAATAAGATAATGAGCCAACATCGTATCGAACATGCCTCCTTTTACGGTGATGCCATAACGATATAATATCATATAATCGTACTTGATATTCTGTCCAATCTTGGTGATGGATTCATTTTCAAATACAATTCTAAATTCTGCTAAAATAGCCTTCGCCTCCTCTTGATTTTCGGGCATTGGTATATAATATCCCGTATGGTTTTCATAGCTGAACGACATCCCGACAATTTCCGCAACCACTGCATCGATGCCCGTAGTTTCGGTATCGAAGCAAAAAATCTTTTGTGCTAATAGCTTATTGATTAAATCGGCACGAGCCTCCATTGTGGAAACTGTAGTGTAAGTATGCGGCACCGTTTCAATAGTCTGCAATAACTTTGCAGGTGCTTCTTCTGCTTCGGAGCCTTCTTGCTTTACTTCGGGCACTGCCGATGAAAACAAATCAGCTTGGGCCGGTGCGGTGGTTTCTGTTCCAAAGATGCGTTTGCTCAAGGTACGGAATTCCATTTCCTGAAAAAACACTTCAACCTTTTCTTTATTAAACGGACGAATTTCTAAATCGTATTGTTCTAATTTAACGGGTACTGCCAAATTAATGGTAGCCAGTCGTTTGCTTAAGATTCCTTGTTCTTTAAAATTAATAAAGTTCTCTTTCTGTTTGCCTTTAAGTTTATCTACATTCTCGAAGATGCCTTCCATACTGCCATATTCTTGAACGAGTTTCTTCGCGGTCTTCTCTCCTACCCCAGGAATTCCGGGGATATTATCGGCAGAGTCACCCCAAAGTCCAAGGATATCAATTACTTTTAAAACATTATCAACCTCCCATTTTATTTTCACTTTCTCCTCATCCAAAACTTCATCTTCACTACCAAATTTACCTGGCTTATAAATGAAAACATTATGGCGAACCAGTTGACAAAAATCCTTATCAGGAGTCATCATATAGGTTTCGATACCTGCGGCACCAGCTTCCAGAGCAAGGGTTCCAATGATATCGTCGGCCTCATATCCATCATAAGTAATGACTGGAATATCGAGCGATTCCAGCATCCGAAACACATACGGAATTGCTTTACTCAAATCTTCAGGCATGGCTTCCCTATGGGCTTTATAGGCTTCGAATTCGACATGCCTATCGGTGGGGGCAGCAGTATCAAAAACCACTCCAATATGGGTTGGGCGTTGTTTTTTGATAATATCTAAAACCGTATTGGCAAGTCCGAAAACTGCCGAAGTATTTAAGCCATAGCTAGTGATTCGTGGGTTATTTATAAAAGCAAAATGTGACCGATAAATAAGGGCCATACCATCGAGTAGGAACAATTTCATAGGGGGTAAATTTAGTTAATAATTGAGAACGAAGGATGACGTTGGGGGTAAATATGTTGTTAATCTACCGATTGAATTTCAACAGTTTAAAACAGGCAGACACCCTACTAGAATTGAACTTCCGTATGAATACATTTAAAATTTAGCAGGCAAATGTTCGAAACTTTCTTAAAGAACGAAATGACGACATTCGGAAAAAAGTATGGGCAATGAAAATTCATTGGGGAATAATATTATACATCGCAATTATTATTTTTTAATAAAATTATTTTATTGCCGATATATTTTAACTTGTTATTTAGATATGATATAAATCACATTTCATGATGTTTCTCATATTCTTTCGATAAAACTCAAGGGAACTTTGTAGTGTAAAAAAACCCATTTATCATGAAAACGATTTTGACTTACCATCGATTTATTATTGGGGGAATTTTCTTTCTAGCATTAAGTATTTTCTCTCCAGCAGCTACCATCACATCATCGGCTGCAGGAGGCAATTGGAGCGCCACTACTACTTGGATTGGTGGCACCGTCCCATCTTCCTCCGACAATGTAATAATTAATTCATCAGTGTATGTGAATGGAACTTATTCCTGTTCCAATTTAACAATCAATACTGGTGCAGCACTCTACAACACCTATGCTTATTCGCCTACCTTATCAATTACAAATGCCGTAGTAAATAATGGTAGTATTTTGAATAATCCTAGTGGTTACTCTTTTACCCTCGATATAGGTGGGAACATCACCAATAATAATGTTTGGAATATTTACTACACCCAATTATCTGGAAGCGCAAATCAATATGTACAAGAAGCAACAGGAATGAAACTGGAAGGTTATTTTGGAGAAACAGATTCAGTTGGCGATATCATCCTGAATAGTGATGTACTTTGGAATGCCAATACCTTCGACCTCAACCGAACAAAAATAAAAACCAACGGGCATCGACTGCTTACCTTAAATTATACTTTAAAGAATGGCTACATCGAATCGAATGACACACTGAAACTTGATCAATCAATCATTGCCGGATTAACCTTTACAGGTAACTATGTATTGGATGGAAATATTCATTCACAAAACAATAATATATGTTATGGTAATCTTACTGTAGTGGATACCCTCCTTAATCAATATGCGTTTTCAAACACATTTACTATTAAAGGAAATATTATTAATAAAGGAACCATAATCAGCAATCCATCGGGGTATTCCTTTTATTTAGATATCGATGGAAACATTACCAATCAAGGGATTTGGAGAGTTTCAAATACCGCAATTTCTGGTTCCTCCAATCATTATATTCAACAATCAGCAGGCAAAGCATTCGAAGGTCCTATCGGGCTTACCGACTCCATTGGCGATCTTTACTTAAACAGCGATGTGCGTTTGATTTCCAATATTTTCGATTTAGGAAAAACGATTCTGAGAACGAATGGATACAAACTAATTACAAAAGATGAAATGGTAAGAAATGGTTGGATCATTTCTTACGATACCATTCAACTCGACAATACCAATATCGAATACCTCTCGTTTTTTGGCGATTATAAACTCGATGGAAATATTTTGTCTCAAGTTGGAAATAGCTTTAACGACAATGCAACTATTGTTGATACACTAGTCGATAGATATGGCTGGAGCAATACCATTGCTGTGAACGGAAACATCGTCAACAAAGGATTTATTGGAAATAATAGCGGCTATGTATTAATGCTCGACATCAAAGGGAATGTGAGAAATGAAGGGATTTGGGATGCGTATGTAACTAATTTAACCGGGAATACCAATCAAACAATATCGCAAATAAGCGGCAAAAAATATCAAGGTACATTTAACAATTCCGATTCAATTGGAGATATCATCCTTACTAGTGACGTATCCTTAGATGGAAATATCTGGAACTTAAATAATGCAAAAATCCAAACGAATGGCTTTGATTTGTTTTCTAATAATTACACCTTTAATAATGGTAAGATTAGCGGAAATGACACGCTCATTCTTGACAATTCGGTAATCCAAAGTATGCGCTTTTTTGGCAACTATAAATTGGGTGGAAATGTACTTTCTCAAACAGGAAATGTATTCAATGATACGGTAACAGTTATTGATACTTTATATAATAAATATGGCTGGAGTAATACCATTGCTGTGAATGGGAATATCATAAATAATGGCACTATCATATCTAATATTTATACCCTCACCCTCGATATAAAAGGCAATATCACTAACCATGGCATATGGAATCCATACATTACTAACTTGGTGGGAAATACCAATCAAACAATTCAACAATCGAATGGCGTACGATTTGAAGGTGCTTTCAACAATACCGACTCCATCGGTGATATAATTCTTGGTAGTACAATCATAATGGTGAATAATAACTGGAATTTTAATAATGCAACACTTCGCACGAATGGATTCAAGCTTCAATCCCAAAATCACACTTTTAATTATGGCAAGATTATTTCGTATGACACTTCTATTCTCGACAACACTACAATTATCGATATGCGCTTTGTCGGAAATTATATTTTAGGAGGTAATATTTATTCTAGAGGCGGAAATGTATTTAATGGCAAAGTGACAATTATCGATACCTTGTTTAATAATTATGGATGGTCGAATACGATTACTATCAATGGAGATATCGTTAATAAAGGCACCATTCGAAGCAATCCTTCAGGCTATTCCCTTAGGCTTGACATTACCGGAAACGTGCGCAATGACGGCCTGTGGATTTTAGAGACCACCAACTTTATCGGTGCCAATAATCAACAAATTGAACAAGCCCTAAGCAAGAAATTTGAAGGAACCATAAACACCTCCGACTCCATCGGAAATATTGTTCTAGCAAGTGATGTGATGCTGGAAAGTAATACTTGGTATTTGAATCGATGCAAAATTGAAACAAACGGACACAAGCTCCTATCAAACAACTATACATTTACGAATGGAAAAATATTTTCCACTGATACTTTGTACTTGAACAATTCCATCATTGAATACATGGATTTTAGTGGACATTGCAAACTCAATGGGAATGTATATTCTAGACAATACAATACATTTAAGGATACCCTCACCGTATTAGACACCCTAACCAACTTATATGGCTGGTCGAATACCCTAAATATACAAGGTGATTTAATAAACTGGGGATCCATCATTAATAATCCAAGTGGGTACTCTTTTTATCTAGCAATAAAAGGGAATATTACAAATAATAGTATTTTCAGCACCTCCAATATTAGCCTTGTGGGTACTAATGCTCGAAATATTGGGGGAAGTAATGCAGTAGGTATTCAGTCGACCATCTATGTGGATGACTCAATTCGCTTGATTGGGAATAATACGTTACCTAACTTGAACTTTACTTCCAACGCAAAAGCTTGGTGTATTGTAGATACTGGAGCAACAATAGCGTTAAGTTCTATTTCTAATACTGCCAAATTATTGAATTATGGAAAGGTAATTGTGACTCAAGGATTTGACAATTCGATAGCTAACAATCTCTATTTTTATGATGCTTCGGCAAATATTAAATCAGGCGTAGTAATAACAAAAATTATGGTTGATCATTACGGCTACCAGCAACACCCAACTGCATCGGGTGCCGTGAGTTCATGGTGGCGCTTGCGTAATTTACCTCAGAGTTATAGCGATTCATTGGTATGGTTAAAACTCAATTATAAAGCCAATGCATTAAATGGAAATTTAGAAGATTCACTCAAAGTATTCTTCTCCTCTAACGCTGGCTTAACCTGGAAACGCATTACAACAGGTGTGAGTATCGACAAAACAAGCAAAACAATAACGATACTCAAAGCTCCTGCCTACGGGCATTATATCCTATCAGCCACCAGTATTGGCATCAACTCATTTCACCCAATGATTGAAACAGTAGAACCTCGTTCGGGTGGAAATACAGGATATGTATCTATGTATATTTTTGGGGCAGGATTAAAATCTAATAGTGTTGCTAAATTAAAGATGACAGGAGAAAGCGATATCATTGCAGATACTACTTATCTTACCGATTGGATTGGAGAATCGATGTTGGCACGATTTAATTTAAAAGGAAAAGCATTGGGTAGCTATGATGTAGTTGTTGAAACACCCAGTGAAGCCACCCTTACTAAGCCTGCATATTTTTCTATAACACAAGGGCAACGAAGTAACCCATGGGTATCTCTTACGGGTCGCGATCGTTTCTTATTGAATCGCTGGCAAACTTTTGATTTGAATTTTGGAAATACTTCCAACTCCGATGCCCTTGGCACAGTGCTTATATACGTGGTTAGCGATTTGCCTGGATTGTCTGTTCGATTCCCCGATACGAAACTTGTACTCCCTAAAAGCATTAGCAGCCTGGGTGCTACCTATACTAAGATTGTCGATTCTGTATCAATCTATTTCGTCACCGATTCCTTGAGCGGATATGCGGGTCAGAAAATGCGCGTGTATCCGTTTTACTTGCCGCTAATTCCTGCAGGCTCTGCATTTGATGCACGTGTGCAAGTAAAACTCACTGGAACTGGGGCATTGAAAATGGGAGCATGGATGATTGATCCATTTTGGGAAAATATAAATTATAATGCAAAGACTACGGAGCCCATGCCAATGGAAGTTAGAGCATGCATTACTTTTTACGCCGAGAAGTATGCGATACAACAACTCACCGGAGGCCTCCCTGTATTGAGTTGCTTAGGTGTTGTCGACAAACTTTTCCCTCCCGATAATTACTTACCTGACTATATGATACCTGAAGAAAAGCCTTATACATGGGGAAGTTTCATTTGGGATTTCACAGCAGCAGGCTTGAGTATGGGGCAATGTGTTACAGGATTTGTACCCGGAGTGGGAACCGCTGTATCATATGGTCTATCCGTTGTTGGAGGCATCATGGATTTGAAAGAAAATTCAGATATTAATGAAGGCTGTTGGCGCAAATTCAAAAAGAAATCAGAAACAAAGAAAAACAGTAATGGAGTGACTTCTATGGACCCCAATGAAATGGTTGGCCCTCAAGGATTCACCAATAATAATTATATTACTGCCAAAGGAAACAAATCGTATCGAATCTATTTCGAGAACAAAGCCAGTGCGGGTTCTTCAGCCTTAGAAGTATTTGTAAAAGACACCCTCGACAAATCTAAATTTGATCTTAGCACCTTCAGTTTTAACTCCATTACTTTTGGAGATACTACTATTATGATTCAAGAATTTGCGAAGAAATATACCGTATTGGTTGACTTATTTCCAAAGAAGAAAATAATTGTTCAGGCACACGGCGAAATTGACACTTCGAATGGTGCCATTGCATGGAGCTTTCATTCTCTTGACAGAACTACCTTGGAACTTACCGAAGATCCTGATTTAGGATTCTTGCCTCCAAATAAAATCTCACCAGAAGGAGAAGGAAATATTTCCTATAGCTGTATGCTCGTAAAATCAATCACACATAATGCAACCATTAGCAATAAAGCAAGTATTGTTTTCGATTTGAACGCCCCTATTGTTACTAATACTTATACTAACAAAATTGATACGATGGTTCCTGTAAGTAGTGTTGCTAGTTTAGGCGCCAAACAAACCGACACATTATTTATTGTAAGTTGGACGGGCACCGACCAAGGATGTGGTATTTTAAACTACAGTATTTTTTATTCAGAAAACGACAGTCCATATGTGGTTTGGAAATCGGCTACAAGTAGCACGAATGCTCAGTTTCACGGCAAAAAAGGAGCAAATTACAAATTCTTCTGCATCGCATCCGACAGTCTTGGGTTAACCGAAATACACAAACTTTCTCCCGAAGCGACAACAAGAGTAAGTGTTGGCTTGAATACATTAGATGAAATGATATCGAGTTTGCAAATCTTCCCGAATCCTGCAAAGGAGCAAGTTAGTATCGAGATGAATTTGATTGAACCTGGCACTTTCAGAATTTCTATCATTGATTTAACAGGAAGAGAAATTCATAGCGAGATTCGTGCTCAGCAATCTCCTGGCATTGTGCATTGGATTATCCCAACCAATAATCTGCCAGAAGGTATTTATCGCATTATGATTGAGAATAATCAGCAATCCGTATCATTACCCTTAATGATTATTAAATAGTTTTTACAAAGCAAGTAAGCCAGTTTCAGAAATTCTGAGACTGGCTTTTTATTTCAATCAAATAAGTAAGAAATTATTCTGTCACCACTAGTTTGCTTTTTTTATTATTCTCATTACCATCTAATGCCCAGTAATAAATTCCTACTGGCAATTGAGCAATAGCAGCAACCGATATTGCATTGAAACCTTCATGGATTTCAATATTTATTTGTGCAATATTTACCCCAAGTTCATTATAAACTTTCAGTGCAGCTTTCCCAGGTGTAATGGAATTAAAGGAAAGTACACTCTTATCCGTCGCTGGATTAGGGCTGATAATGGCTTCAGATATTTCGCTAACCTTGTTACCGATGCCATTGGCCAAGGTAATGCGCACACTATCCATAACCACATCTGTCAGTGGGCGGTCAGAGGTGTTTACAGCCACCTTCCCAATATTTTGAACTGCTGTAAAGTTTGTAATTACCTTGCCAAAAACAGAATATTTATGATCGAGAAAAATATTATTTACAAGATTAATATAGAACTGACTCCCTCCAGAATGAGGTGCGCCATCATTCGCCATTCCTAATGTTCTAATCACATTACTCATCGAATCAAACTCATCGGCAATAGTATAACCGCAACCTCCGTTGCCAGTGCCTGTAGGGTCTCCTCCTTGAATCACAAAACCTTTAACAACTCGATGAAAAATAATGGAATCGTAAAATTCCTCATTCACTAACTTGATAAAATTGGCGACAGTTATTGGCGCCTTCTTTTCTTCCAGTTGTGCAACAAAGGTGCCCATACTGGTATAGAAGGTAACCTGAGTTTGCGATTTAGCAATTGAACTTAAGCATAGCATTCCTAAAAGGAAGAGATGATGAAACAATCTTTTCATGAAGACAAATATAACAGAAAGAGATTATCATAAATTTATTATGTAAGTTTTGTTACTTTATTCAATATCAAAAGAATTGTATTTTTGCTAATAACATATTAAAAACATGTATTCTATTAAAACAGCGAGGCTCATAATTCGCCCTTTAAATACCGAGGATGATGGATTTATATTGAGGTTGCTCAACACCCCTGGATGGCTTGAATTTATTGGAGATCGGCAGATACATAATGTTACCGATGCTCAAAAATATATCGCAGAAAAGATTCATAAAAACTATGAGGAATATGGCATTGGTTTACAATTGGTTTTTTTAGAGTCGGTTCAAAAACCCATAGGAATTTGTGGTTTAATAAAACGTGATGGGTTGGATGATTTGGATATTGGTTTCGCCTTTTTACCTGAATATTTTGGCTCAGGATATGCATTTGAAGCCGCGAAAGCTTCTCTGGATTATGGTTTCAACGAACTAAAGTGTAACCGAATTGTGGCTATTACCACCGAAAATAATATTCGTTCCAGAAATGTACTTGAAAAAATTGGGCTCCAGTTTGAGAAATTTTTCTTTATAGAAGGCGACCCTGATGAGTTGATGCTTTATGGGTTGAATCGAAATATTGATTAATTTTTTTTATTAGTTCATTTTACTGAAACAATTTATATTTCAATTCGTTATTCTAGATAAATTCCCTTCATGAAAATAGCTTCCCTATTCTTTTTTCTAATACTAAGCTGTCACTTGATTGGTCAAGATGCGCAAACAATTTATTTCCGCGACCTTTATGGGATGGAGAAATTTGATGAAATAATTAAAAATAAAAACAAGAAAGGAGAAGCACTAAGTGCAAAATCCATGTATTATATTGGGATGGCTTACTTCATGAAAGGCAATGACGATATGGCTTTGAAGTATTTAGACGCTGCCCTTGCCAAAGGCTCTGTTGATCATGATATGTTTTATTACAAGGGGATGACCTTGTTTTATAAAGGGCGATATATTGAATCACTTCCGTTTTTTGATTCTGCCATTGTACGATTGCCTAAGGAGCCTGATTTTTATACTGGAAAAGGTGAGGTTTATTATACTATTGAAAAATTTGATTCAGCAATATATTATTTTAAGAAAGGTTTATCATTTCCAAATTGTAAAACCCGATTTATTTTGTTGCTTGCGGAATCCTATCAAAAGACAAATAGAAATAAAGAAGCAAAAGAATCTTATAAAAAGGGAATCTCACTACTTGCTCCATCCGATGAAAATTATTCAATAAGTTTATATAACTATGGATTGGTGCAGCTTCTAGACGGAGATAGCAATACTTTTATCACATTTGAAAAGTACTGCAAATTGTTCCCAAACGATTACTCGGCCATGGCCAAATTAATCCAATCCTATTATTTAGCTGGTAAATATGAAGATGCGAAACCTATACGTGCCCAATTATATGAGGCACATAAAAGGAAAAAGTTGCCAAGTACGATGGAAGAAATGTTTTGTTTCGATCAGTTTATTTGGAATGGCCACAGGGTGATGGTTTTCGAGCGATTTGATGAGCCCAAGAAAGATCTAATTGTGAAGCATCAATTTTTTATTTTGAAAGACGATGGCGAAATGGATTATCAAGTTCGATCCGAATCGAGTATTGCGGTGCGAATGACACCTGGCCATAAATATGTATTATGCTTGGTAAGAGATGGAAGTTATAGTACTTCTTGGAAATATATCTTTAACGACGATTACAAATACAATGAGTTAAAAGCTGCAGTGATAACCATTTTAGATAATGATCTAGCATCACAGAATAATTCTTCACCTAACCAAAAGTAGGGTCAAAATTTGAAAATTAAATAATATCTAGAGTGAAAGATTTCATTTAGAGGTCATAGCCAAAATTTTTCACGTGGCTACTACTATTTCTCCAGTTCTCCTTCACTTTCACCAGCGTTTTCAGCATTACCTTTTTCCCGAAGAAATTCTCTAAGCTTTTACGTGCGGCAGTAGCAGCACTTTTAATAGCCACTGCATTATTTCCAATCACAATTTTCTTTTGTGTTTCGCGAAGCACATAAATATATGCTTCTATCGTGATGAGGTTTGGTTCTTCTTTGAAATCGTAAATCTCTACTTCAGTACTATACGGGATTTCCTTTTTGTAATATAGAAATATTTTCTCTCGTATAATTTCGGCTGCGAAGAAACGCTCCGGCTTATCGGTTAATTGATCTTTATCGAAATAGGGAGGTGATTCGGGCAGATGACCTAAGATAATTTGTTTCACCCCTTCGAGGTTAAACTTATTCAATGCAGATATCGGAAGAACTTGTGCATTAGGAAATAACTTTTGCCATGCGGCCAATTTCGTCATTACTTCTTCCTGGGCACTGAGGTCAATTTTATTAAGGAGCACCACGAGGGGGCTTTTTACACTATTTAGTTTTTTGGCAACTGCTTCATCGGGTTCTGCATCTTCGATTGTTACAACATATAGAACGAGGTCGGCTTCGGTGATGCCTTCATCTACGGCCTTCATCATGGCATTATGCAGTGTATAAGCGGGAGTGATGATACCAGGGGTGTCGGTAAATACGATTTGATAATCTTCCCCATTAACAATCCCAATAATTTTATGACGAGTAGTTTGTGCTTTAGGGGTAATGATACTTAATTTTTCTCCCACAAGCGCATTCATGAGGGTAGATTTCCCAGCGTTGGGAGCACCAATAATACTAACGAATCCGGCTTTATGCATGAGTTACAAAGGTAAACAAAATTAGGGGCTATGGATATTAAAATAGTTGGAGTTATTGTATTAATCGATATAAGGATCGCCATTTTCTGAAAAATGAGTTGTAAATGTTCACCTTTCGAGAACGATGGAAGGATATATAGCGCTTGAAAAGAGTTCGTATTAAAACAGACATTTCCCAATTAATCCTAAATTAAGTTCTCGCTAATGCGATAAATCCCCGCTCCACTTCTTGTTAAATATAGAAATCAAAAATGCGATTTCATTGTTTAACCAATTTAACCGGGATCCTTTGGTTTATATTATAGCTGTATATAGGCAAATAATTAAGTATAGTATGATCCGTAAGTCGCTGATAAACATTTTCGATTATGATATTTCCTTCAAATGTATTTTCGTCTTTAAATTTCCCCTCCAATTTCGCATAACCATAAGAACAAAGCCCAGAGCCATAATTACCATCGGAAAAAAATATAGAATCACAAAGAAGAATATTTTTACCCCTTTTAATTTCAGTGGCAGTTGAAGCAAAATCTTTCATACTAATATCCTGGTTGTATACCATTTGTCCTCCCTTAATTTTGAAAGTAATGGCTTTAGGTAAAAAATACCGATACGCAAAAACCATTTCTGTATCTCCAAAGACATAGTGATTCATGGCTGAATCATGAACATGATACGCCTCCCTGTGAACCATGCCATTGAATGTAAATTCAGAAATGCCTGTATTCCAATTTCCCACCAATTTGTCGGCATCCATTTTCCGACAGCTTAGCAAACCAAGGATCAGGATTGCCAGATAGAAGAGTTTCATATTAATTCGTGTTGGGCAGATTTAAAACAATTCTCAAATGTAATTAAAATCCGAATTGTCTTAAATATTTTCGAAAATTAAATCACATAAAAAAACCCCACCATGTTACCATGATGAGGTTCTTTAGAATCCGGCAGCGACATACTTTCCCAGGTATTACCCAAGTATCATCTGCGCTAAGGGGCTTAACTTCTCTGTTCGGAATGGGAAGAGGTGGACACCCTTGCAATAGCCACCAAGAAGATCGTTGACTCACAAGAAAATTTTCGAATGAGTTATTTTATAAAGATCATTTGACAAAAATTGAAAGACCATATAGATATTAGATTATGTAAAGCTGTGAAAGTAATTAGTACGACTCGACTAACATGTTGCCATGCTTACATCTGTCGCCTATCAACGTAGTAATCTTCTACGACTTTCATTGATATCTCATCTTAAGGGGAGCTTCGCGCTTAGATGCTTTCAGCGCTTATCTCGACCGTACATGGCTACTCTGCACTGCACCTGGCGGCACAACAGATACACCAGCGGTACGTCCGACTCGGTCCTCTCGTACTAGAGTCAGGTCCTTTCAAATATCATACGCCCACAACAGATAGGGACCGAACTGTCTCACGACGTTCTGAACCCAGCTCGCGTGCCACTTTAATCGGCGAACAGCCGAACCCTTGGGACCTTCTCCAGCCCCAGGATGTGACGAGCCGACATCGAGGTGCCAAACCTCCCCGTC
>CANLPK010000017.1 GCA_947492885.1 Bacteroidota bacterium | reverse complement strand
GTTCCCAACTGGTGTTAGTGTATCGAAGGTTGGTTTTAACCCAGTATAAAACAGGCGCGCCTTACCAATTTCATTAGGATTGGTGGTGCCAATAGAACTAAAATTAATATCTCCAACAGTGAGTGGATTAAGAGAACCATTGCTATTGGTTAACACTTCGATTCCGATTACTTGATTATTAACACTGCCTTTTACAACATCGTCGAGAATTGTTTGTGTTGTTGTGCTTGATAGAAAAATTTGTGGTTGAGCAGCCACAACGTTGATTGCAAAATCGATAAATTGTTGAGACCAATTATTCCCCCCATTGGGTGTTGCTGGATCATTATTAACACAAGGGTCGAGGGTTGCATTTACTCCAAATTTTGTAGCGCAACGCATACGAATGATACCTAAGGCTGCATTCGCAGGGAAATTTACGGTTGTTGAAAAGGTGTGAGTACCTATATTGGCTGGATCGTTTTGAAACATAATTCTTTCAGAAGTTTCGAAAGTCTTATTTCCATTAAAATCGACCCATATACTTAAAGTTTGTTGGTTGGCACCATTTCCTAGTTGAATGGTTAATGGGTAAGAATTCCCTCTCACACAAGCAGTTGGAATGGTTGGAACTGCCGTTTGATTTTGGTAGGGGGGAATTGTAGTATACCATGATGGTTGAAAATTTGTGAAATTAATATCGCCAAATTGCACTTTGTATATATGGGTAAAGGATGTTGCATAAGGCATCCGTCCTGCACCAGCGATATCGATTCCATAGCCCGTATAACTTGGGGTGCAATATACCTGAGCATTTACCGATATGATTGATAAGGATAGAAAAAGAATAAGTAAAAAATTTTTCATGGGAAGAACAATTTGAATTTATGCAATTTGATAAAAAAACGTTGCAATACAAAATCTGAATTCAAAAATGACAGGGAGGTGTCAAAATAAAAGCAATTGAATATCCATAAATTAAAAAGCCACCGCAATTGCGGTGGCTTCGAACATTATCATGAACCATTACTTTCTCTGATACATCGCAGATTAGTTATTGAGTCTGCCGGCATCAATCCAGCATATGATAGCGTTTTTTTGATTAGTGGTCAGAGAGCTGCCTATAGGCATAAAGCCACTTACTATTGATGAACGAATAGCTGATTTACTTAAAGGAATTTGGGCAAAGGTGGTTAAAGCGCCGGGGCCTTTTTCACTTCCCGAATCACGAAATCCGGAGGTCGCACAGAATGAAGTTACACAAGGTATGACTTCGGCAGCGAACAACTTAGTTTCACTGTAACTTGGAGTGAAACTGTCGTTTTTAAATAGGATTGGTTTGGTACAAGCAATAGCCTCAAACATAACAACAGAAAACATTATCAGGAACTTTTTAATAGGATACAGAAAATTCAAAGGTGGGTAATGTAAATGTATCCAGTAAATTCCTTTAAAAACGATTACGAAATTGGATGTGAATCGGTGGGGTGAAAAATATAATTACAGTAAATTAATTTATAAATTAAAAAAATGAGCCCCATAACCCACCATTAACAGCGAATCTCCGTAAAGTAGTTTAGTTTTACCGCATATTTCAGGCTGAACGTTGACAATAACTAAAAATATAGATTACCAAGATGATGATACACTTAGTATTATCAAGGCTTGTTTGCATGGTAATAGTAGCGCCGAGCGATTGTTATTAAAGCAAAATCTAGGATTTGCTAAACTAGTAACTTCTCGATATGCTGCTAATACAGAAGAAGGGGAAGAGATTGTTAATGATGGCTTTTTAAAGGTATTTCAGAATTTGGGTAAATACCAATTCGATCAGCCTTTTAAAGCTTGGGTAAGAACAATCATGGTGAGAACAGCCATTGATTATTACCGTAAAAATTTAAAGCATCATGAATTGGTGCCGCTCGATGATATTGAAGTAGCGAATATTGGGTCTGACGTGATAAGTAAAATTTCAACTTCTGAGATTTTGAAATTGATTCAAAGATTGAGCCCAGCTTATCGAATGGTGTTTACCATGTATGTTTTAGATGGATATAATCATAAAGAGATTGCTTCCATGTTAGATATCAAGGAAGGTACCTCTAAATCAAATTTACAAGACGCACGTAAAAAATTACAAATTATGATCAAGAAACTCTACCCCAACCTTTATCTTGCACACGCTCTAAACACAAGCAAAATCAATGAAAACTGAAGAATTTGATGATGCGATTCGGGACAAATTTAACACTCCCGTGCCTCCTGTATCGGAAGCTGAGCTAGATGCTGTATTCAGAAATATCAATAATCGCAGATTAGTTAAATCTAATACCCGTTGGCGCGGATATACACTTTTTACAATTGCGGCCTTGTTATTTGGAGGGCTTCTTTTTTGGAATATTCGCTTAAGCACCAATCAGCAAAATCTTGCGACAGAGGTAAAGCAACTAAATGAAAAAATTGCTCAGACAAACGCAACAAAAGTCAGAGGCAACAATACCCTTGTTCAAGAAGAAACAACACCACCTATTACTCCCCCATCTTCTAATATTGATACTAAAATAAATAGCACTTTCCACACACAACCATCTCAAAAGCTTGCAACAAAAAGAATTGAGAGTGAGTCGACAACCTTGACAAATAAAAATGCAGATAATTCAAATAATAATTTAGTTTCTGAAAACACAGTGGAGCCTAAGAAGCAAGCTAAAATCGTTGAAAGCAAAACCGCTACAGATAGCTCTTTAATCTCAGCTACAGAAAGTACCAATAATATTGTTCAGGCTGAAGAATCAGTGCAAAAACCTGAGATAAAAAAACCAATCAATAAAATTAAATTCATCTTTTTAACAGGAACAAGTGCCGATTTAAGTAGTCCATTTAAAGGGATTAATTTACTTGAGGAAGTGCAGTTTAGTAAGCGTTGGAGTATCACTAGCGGATTGCGCTATTTGACGTTTGGTGACGAATTGTTTGAAAATGAAGAAGAATATAATGAGAAATCACATGAAGAATTTAAAGAACGATTCAAAGCACATATTGTTGATTCCATGGAGATTGACGAAATAGAAATTCATGACCAGTTTCTTCAAATCCCGCTTTTATTGAACTATCGATTCCCGATAAAAAATGGATTTGATATGCTGATTTCACTAGGGGGTGATATTAATATATATTATAAAAAGAAGGTAGAATTTGTTAGCAGGCCTAAAACCCAAAGTAATTTTGAAACTCCGGTAGCGCTGGTTGAAAAACCGGATTTTAAAACAATGCATGATATAAGATTAGGCTTTGGCATTCAAAAGCGCTGGAACAGATATACAATTCAACTCATACCAGCAGCAGTTTACCTTTTCAATACCCCAAATGCATTTGTTAAACCTTTTAATCCTGGAATTAGAATTGGGGCTTTTTATAGAATTTAGTTTTACAAATATCAAAGAGAAACGTACCCAAATTTTCTACGGAGGCTATCCGATTTACAACTATTCCCTTTAGGTATATTCGCCTTATTTTTTGCATCTTGAACAGATACTACATTAAAGTTAAGACTCAATTGCTTCTTGGAAACATGGGTATATGCATCATTCCTTTTAATTCTTGAACCATTACTAGAAGCTACTTTCCTTGGAACTGAATCTTTGTCTTCCAGCAATGACGCACTGGTGGATTCTACATTATTATTCAGATAAACTGTATCAACAACAGGCTGAAACACAACTTGATTCGTGGTTATAGGCTGCATCCAAAATCGCAATTGATATCCCAACCCAATGGATAAAATAACGATGGCGGCATATCTCAAAAGGCGGGGAACAATAAATCGTTGCTTTGGTTGTGAGTAAACCTCATCAAACTTATTCATCAGAAGCTCTTTTGAATCCTGTCGATGTTTCTGAGTTGGCTTCATGAAAGTATTTATTTCCTTGGTTGAATTACCCAATTCGTCATACTCGTCTATTGTAAAATACTGAAGCACAATTTGCTTTTGTTGAGAATTTAATTGATCAAACGATTTAGTTGACAGCCAATCGAATACCTCACTTGGAATATTTTCAATATTATTTTTCATATCTGAATTCTTTTAATTGTATTGACATTTTTTTGAGAAGATAATAGATACCCGATTTAACTGAGCCTTCAGGAATAGCGAGGATTTCTGCGATCTCTTTTATTGCTAAATCTTGCTCAAATCGAAGTTTAAAAATCCGTTGTTCCTTCTCAGAGAGCTGCAGAAGAATAGATTCAATATGCTTTCTCAAGAATAACTTATCATCATTAGGTGCATTCTCAAAAGCAGCAACATGGAAGTTTTCGTTATGCAATCGTTCTTGATTTTTTTGATTTCTGAGCAGGTTTTTGCAGCTATTACCAACACTTGTATATACCCAGGTTGAGAATCTTTTCTCTATATCAAAATGGGAAGGGTTGGTTATTATTTTCATAAAAATTTCTTGAACTATATCTTCAGCAAGCTGCTCATTATTTAAAAATGTTCGAGCAAACCAAACCAATTTATCGAAATAACGCTCATACAACAACTCAAAAGCCCTGCGGTTGCCCTTCCCAACGAGCAACATCAGTTGTTCATCAGACGACATCCGATCAGGGCTATGTGAGATATTAAACAAAATTTCTTAGTTCAGTTGTTTTATAATTTCCGATTCATAGGTTGAATTCTTGGCAATTATCAATATTTTTTCCTTCAGCAAAGCTGCCTTTTGCGTGTCTCCCGAAAGTTTATAGTGCTCATACAATTTCAACATTGGAACAGCATAATTCATATTCATCTGTTCGGAAATTCCAGAAGAAATATCGCTATAGAATTCATGGCTTAAATAATCCAAAGCAAATACTTGTTCGAAATTTTTCTTTAAGATCGCTAGATTATCTATCGATTCAGTGTGGTATTCATACGCTAAACCTATTAAATACAAATGATCATCAATGCTCGAAATGTAATCATCCGTAGCGGCAGTTAAGGCAACATAGACTGTATAATTTTTATTATTTGCCAAAGCTTTTTTTATCACTTCTTTTTCAAAATACGTTTCTTTATCGGCATTAGAATCAGCTTTCCAATTGGCTATTCCCAATTCATTAAAAACCTTTGCACGATAAGCAGGAATCCTGAGTAAACTTAAATTCAGCACTGTTACATCGCGACGTATTCCTTGAGATTGAAGCATCCAAAGCGGATAAGTATCATTATCACCACAGGTAAATAAAATGGCATTTTGTTTTAAACCAGCAAGTACATTGTAATTATAATACAGCATTCCAGGAGAACTCAATTTCGAATGATACCATATATCAGAGTATTTATCTCTCCTTTGAATATTACGTTCCAATTCACCCCATACAATCATATCGGCAACATGTTCCAATCTGTCATTACCGAGTTCTTCGGC
Source organism: Bacteroidota bacterium (assembly GCA_947492885.1). Classification (GTDB taxonomy): domain Bacteria; phylum Bacteroidota; class Bacteroidia; order UKL13-3; family UKL13-3; genus CAINMV01. Next base: position 31,975 of record CANLPK010000017.1, on the reverse strand, counting down.
TCTCTGAAGGTACTTGGTAGACGCTGGAGTATGGGGTGTTGAAATCCACATACACAAGTTATATTCAAAACTATTAGGAACCGCTTTACCCATTTCGGCAACGATTAATTTTAGGCTGCTGTCCTTCTCGGAATAAGCGCGATGATCTGTGGTGTCTAGCGCTTTTAGGTTTCTCATTACTCGATAATAATTATACCAAGCATTAGCATCGGAAGGTTTCATTGTTGCGGCCTTTTTCCAAGCAATTGCTTGCGTTTTATAGTACGCTAGCGGCTTTTGAACAGTTACAAAACTATAAATTGGTTCAGGATTTTGAGCCTTTAAGCTCGTTGCAATAAAAATTGCAATAATTAATAAATGGAAATATTTCATTTTTGGAATTTGAGAGTTATACCCTTTAACAATTACAAAGGTTCAAACAAATTAAAAAAAGTTGGTATTTATGTTTCTGCCGTTCCTAACTATTGATATTTAAGAATAAAGGCTTTTGATAAAGCAATTGGGCGTTTACTCTTCAATAGAAAATCTAATTTTAAATTGGTAACATGAAAGGAAGGAAACTCCTTCAAAACTTGGAATCGAACGCTTCTATTCATTAAATCCTTCGCCCCACTTTCATCTGTATATACCAATATTCCGGAAGGCAGCTCATTAATTTTTTCTTGATCGAGTGTCTCCGGTGCTTTGCCAGCATAGAAATCAAGTGCGAAGCCAGTGGAGTTAAAAATCCTAACCTGACTAGAAGGAATCGCATGTTCCTTAAGCCAATGCCCCGCAGTACTGGTTGATTGATATTGTAATATTTGAGGGTAGAAGTTTAAGCTTAGAACCAGATTAAACGCAATTGCCATTAACAATGTTGGAAATACTAGTTGCGACACCCCTGTTAATTTGCGATAAGTCATCCAAACTCCACCGATCATGATTATACAAAATAGCGGAAGCAAGAAATTGGAGGGAGGAAAAAAGAAAATGAAATTTATTCCAAGCAATAGAAAGAATAAATAAATTATCACCATCTGAAATATTGCGAATCGGGCTACACTTCGGCTTGAAATAGTTTGTAAAAAATGTGCCACCAGAATGGAAGCAAATGGGAAGGTAACGAAAATATAATGTGGTAATTTATAATTCGACATGGATAACAAAACAAACAATAAAACAAAGGTGTTAATGGAGGAATACTCAGGAAGAATAGACGATTTAAAACGGCTTCTAAAAAAGTTGATTGCATAGTATCCAATTGCAGCGAAGAGCAGCACTACCCATGGCTGGTAATCCCACAAAATAGTTTGAAGAAAAAAGGTAGCTGGGGCATGATTATTCCAGTATATCTCACCCGTGATGCGGCCAAAACTTTGTGTCCAGAAGAAAAATCGCAACCCCGACGGACCATGCAAATCGTAGACTACTTTTTCGGGATGCAAATCGAACTGTGTATAAAGTCCATAGCACATAGGCAATAACGCAATACCAATAACACTAACAAATAGCACCCATTCCCATCGGAAAATATTTTTCCATTGCTTCTTAAATAAAATGTCGGCTCCTATTGCAATCACAACAGCGATAAACGCAATTGGCCCTTTCGCCATCAATGCCAAAGCTGTTGCTATGGCTCCTAAAATTAAGTATTTTAGTTTCTGGCGTTGAAGAAAATCAGATAATAACCATACAGCAATGATGACCCAAGCGGTGAGCAATCCATCAGTGCGCACATCATTTGTCATTAAGAAATAAGCCTGAGAAGAGCCCAGAATGAGAGCTGCATATCGAGCTGTTTCCTTAGAATAATAAAGCCGTGCAAATTTATAGGTGCCTAATATTCCAAGGAATAATGAAACGACAGCGAAAAATTTATAACTAAAATTACTAATACCAAAAATGGTGAATGAGATACAATTCAGCCAAAATAAAAGAGGTGGTTTATCAAGGTAATCCTGCCCATGCTGAAATACCTGCAAATAACTCTTGGATTGAAACATCTCCATTGAGATGGATGCATATTGCGCAGCATCCACTTCCATCACGTCGATAAACATATTCAAAACATGAACTCCAAGAAGTGCAAATAATACCAGGATGTATTTATTTTTCAGGAGAATTTTAAACCAGTTTTTCATTTTGAATTAAGCTTGGTGGTTATTATTCTTCATCAATAAATTGTTCAAAATACCGTGGTACATTTGATTATAAACGGGGGTAGGAACGCTTAATTCCCTCCCCGACTGAATCACAAATTCGGTGAGTGCCTGCAATTCTATGGGGTTTCCTGCCCTGTAATCGCGAAGCATCGAAGTAAGACTTCCAATAGGGACTTGATCCATTTTTTTCATGGTCTCCTCCATCATATCGATTCCAAGATTAAGGTTTTTTGCTCTAGTAATTGCCATCAACTCTTCAATCATTTTTACTACTAACTTACGATGCTCTTGATTTGTCAAAACTTCTGAAATACTTAAATCAAGTTTCGTTGTTATTGTTGCTAAACTTGAAATGAATACAAATTTCTTCCAAATTATTTCTTCTATATTTTCAGCATACTCGAATACAATTCCTGCTTCCTTCAGCAGCCTAGCAAATTGCTGATGCTTCTCATTCCCTTTGGTTAGTGATCCAAAATACAATTTCTGATTTGAGCCTTTTACCAAGATTACACCTTTTGAAATGATACTTGCAACTATATAAACACAACCTTCCCAAACCTCAGCCTGCGGATAAATACTGTGAATAATTTGAGAGGCGCTTACCCCATTAAGCAATGGAAGAATCACTGTATTTGAAGTGATTTCATTTGACAATGGTTTTAATGCCTCTTCCAATTGATATCCCTTGGTACAGCAAATCAAATAATCGAGTGGCTTGCAGTTCGTTGCATTGGTAATAATTTCTGCAGGGTGAACTATAGACTCATGGTCGTCTTCTACTATTTTCAATCCCGATTTTTCAATCAGCATGCCGGTTTCAGGCCTTACGACAAATACAATATCCACCGATTCCGAATGATGGAACTGCTTTGCTAACATCCCACCATAATAGCCTCCAACGCCCCCAATACCTAGAATTCCTATACGGATTTTTGACATAATTTGATTTGATTACGAACGTACAAACTTATCGGTTTTACTTCAATCGTATGAATAAGTTTATACATACTAAAAGGCATCCTTGAAATGACGCAATTCCTTTTCAAGAATGCTTATCGAAATGACATCAAATCGGATTGGCAAAGAAATTTTTTGTTCCTCCTTAAAAGCATATCCACCTTCTCGAAGCAATTGCTCCTTATGTTTTGAAATTGAAACCTCTGGAAAACCAAATTGATTACTTTTCCTGCTTTTCACTTCAACCACTACCAATTCCTTTTTATCCAAGGCAAGGATGTCGATTTCAGACCTTCCAGAGCGATAATTCCTGTTAAGTATAGAATAACCCAAAGAAAGCAAATGAGAAACGGCAAGTTCTTCTGAGGCTTTTCCTTTCTGGGTATTCGTGAGTTTTTTCATAAAACAAAAAACCCTTCCGAATTGAAAGGGTTTTAAATGAAATTTAATTTATATTATTTGTGAGATGGAGCTTCTGGTTTCGCTTCTTCAGGCTTCGCAGTTTCAGGAGTCGTTGTCTCTGGTTTTGCATCTTCTGAATGAGCACCTTCTGCCTTTTTCTCTTCTACTTTCCCCTCTTCTTTAGCAGTGGCTTCCGATTTGTAAAACAAATTTTCATCACTGTCTTTTAAGCCACGTCCATGATTAATTCTCCATTCTTCTTGCTCTTCATTTTGAACAAAGCCTCCAGCATATTTAATTCCGGGTACCAATCCAAAAATAAGAACGGCAATGAGAAGCATCAAAGGCCAAATTTTACCAATAGATAGATTATGGTTATTATCCTTTAATGGCATGAAGTTAACGCTATTATCGTCGTGTGAAACGTGTTCTGTGTGATGTGACATGATAGTAAATTATAAAGTTCGGGGGCAAAGATAAAATTTTTTAGGTTTTAAAATAATGAATATTCCCAAAAACATCCACATTTTAAAAGTGCTGCGAAATGAGCTATAATGAATTCATTGAAATAAGATGATCAACCAATTTAGGCAACCCAATTGCTGCTGTATTTGCTTCGTACCGAAAGCCACTTAATTTTATTGAGGGCGGCATTTGGGGGTCGATTAGGAATTTCATTGCACTCGGTTGTGCATAATGAACCAAGCTAGCAGCTGGATATACCTCCAGTGATGTTCCGGCTACAATTACAATATCGGCATCTTCACAATACGGAATAGCTTCTTCGAGTTTTGGAACCGCTTCACCGAACCATACTATATTTGGCCGAAGCTGACTACCCAATGGACAATGGTCGCCTAAATTAAGTTTGTTGCCTAGAATATCGAATATTGCGCCATTTGCAAGACTTCGCGATTCACGGATACTCCCATGAAGATGGATAATGTTCTTACTCCCTGCCCTTTCATGCAAATCATCTATATTTTGAGTGATAATTATGGTATCCTTGAAATGTTTTTCAAGTTTAGCTAATGCAATATGACCCGCATTAGGTTGCGCGTTGGCAATACCGATTCTACGCTGATTATAAAAATCTAGAACCAAAGATTTGTTTCTCTCCCATGCTTCCGGGGTTGCTACATCCGAAATCTTATACTGTTCCCACAATCCATTTTGATCACGAAAGGTGCTTAAGCCACTCTCTGCGCTCACACCCGCTCCAGTTAAAATGGCAATCTTCATGAAGTTGAGTTACAATTTTCAATAAGGAGTAATAACGCTCCAATTAAAATCATTCAGTTATTTAATATTTTCAGAGGCAAACATGAGTTCTTCTACAAGCTGACAAATGATATGTCCGGCTAAAATATGGCTCTCCTGAATTCGTGGCGTATCGTTGCTTGGAACATTAATTAGAAAATCGCATAAGTCTTTCATCTTCCCACCAGTACTACCCGTAAAACCTACGGTAGTAATTCCTTTCTCACGTGCAACTTCCAATGCGTTCATCACATTTTTCGAGTTTCCAGAGGTGGAAATCCCAACGATAATATCACCTTTTCTTCCGCATCCTTGGAGCATGCGACTATAAATAACATCATAAGAATAATCATTGGCAACAGCTGTAACAAAAGATGAATTAACATGCAATGCTTCAGAGTACAGCGGTGCTCTATCTGTATAAAATCGACCAGAGAGTTCAGCGGCAAGATGTTGTGCATCGGCAGCACTACCACCATTTCCACACCATAACACTTTATTGCCGGCTCTCAAACAGGTAACCATCGACTCAGCAATCATTGTCAGTTCGGAAACAAGGCGCTCATTATTCAAGAACTCTTGTTTTACTGCAATGGAAGAAGCGATAATGTCTTTTATTTTTTGACTCATGATAAATTCTTATTTAAATTGAGAGGCAATAACAAGTTCTTTACCACCTCCGCTATAATCATAAAAACCACTGCCACTTTTTACTCCCAAGCTACCACTGGTGACCATATTTACGAGTAATGGACAAGGGGCGTATTTTGGGTTTCCAAATCCTTCATGTAACACATTGCAAATAGCCAAACATACATCTAAGCCAATAAAATCGGCCAATTGTAATGGGCCCATTGGATGCGCCATTCCTAGTTTCATCACCGTATCAATTTCTTCAACACCTCCAATTCCTTGAAATAATGTTTCGATAGCTTCATTAATCATTGGCATTAAGATGCGATTAGAAATAAATCCAGGCATATCGTTGGCCACTGCAGGTACTTTCCCGATTTTTTTCGATAATGCAACAATGGTATCTGCTACTTCTGCACTTGTTTTGAATCCCTTAATAATTTCAACCAATTTCATCACCGGTACTGGATTCATGAAATGCATGCCAATAACTTTATCGGGGCGATTGGTTACCGATCCAATTTTTGTAATTGGAATCGAGGATGTATTGCTTGCGAGGATACAAGATGGCTTGCAAATGGTGTCTAAGTTTCTAAAGATATCAAGTTTGATATTTACATTTTCTGTCGCTGCTTCAATCACCAAATCGGCATCTGCGGCACCAATCGAAAGATTATCAACGAAGGTAAGATTGGCAAGCGTACTTGCTTTGATTTCTTCGGTGATGCTTCCTTTAGCTACTTGACGATCGAGATTTTTGGAAATGGTGGCCTTCGCTTTTTCAAGAGCTTCAGCCTTCACATCAACTACGTTTACTTTGTAATTATTTTGTGCAAAAACATGGGCAATTCCATTACCCATCGTGCCTGATCCAATAACAGTGATATTCATGGGGCGAAATTAATCAATAGAATTTAAAAATGAGCACCTAGTTACAAGGAAGAATTCAAAATTATTTGTTATCCTATTTTGATACTCGCTGCCTAAGTTCCTTAATCATCATGGCCTCATGCAAATATTGGAATAGGATATCTTCATCCAAATCTGAGGGAGTTGAAAATTGAAGATGCCTAATATATTTTCCCTTCATTGGAATAAAAGCATCTGATTCATTACTCATCAGCCCCCCATCAACAAAGCCGATGACTACCTTTTTCTTTTGAACTGCGAGGAATAGAAACATTCCGTAATAGTCATAAAATGGGCAATTGTAACGTATCCGTTCAGTGATTTTAGGATTCGAATGAAGAATATGAAATCGAAGCATTTCCAATAATTCAGAATGCTCTGGAAAATAATCTAGGTAAGATTCGACTGAATAGAACTTAGGTAAGGTCACGTACTATTTTCTTTTTAGTTTTTCGTACTACTTCTCGGCGCTCCATCCCAAATCTGTATGATAGGCTTCGAAATATTGCAGAGCAATACCAATGCCCCATCCCATTAAAGGCCAAACAGGCCAAGGGAATATCATCAATTCATTGGAACCACTCGTGCAATACCAGAGAAACCAAAAAAAAGCGTTCATCACAAGATATACGGCAAAATGCTTTTTGAACTTTGCGCGCTTTTGAGCTACTCGCCAAAGGTTTTCGTCTTTCTCCTCCATGAAACTTATAATTGTTTAATTTGCAAAACAAAGATAGGATATTTAAGGAATAAAATATTCGTTCAAAAGCCCTTTTCAAAATTCATGCAGCCTCCATTTACAATCATCATTTTGGCATTTAATCGCTTGTATAGCTTACAGAGATTAATGATAAGCTTGATTGAGTCTGCACGTTCCTTTAATGCATCCTCACCTATCCCAATAACGATTAGTTTAGATAAGAATGCTAGCTCCGATGTAATTCGTTTCTCAGAGAATTTCTATTCAAGGTTTTATAATATTTCTATTATAAAACAATCTCAAAAAATGGGACCCGACCAGCATAATTTGTGGGCTATGCAACAATCCGAATCCTTAGAGAATGTTATGATCCTAGAAGATGATTCCATGGTGTCCCCTTCCCTGTTTTTTTACAGTACTTCAATCTTATCAAAACTCGCTGAGGACCCTAAAATTGCAGGATTCAGCTTGTATGATTATGAAAGAAATGAAGTGGCCAATTGCCCCTTCATCAAGTTAGATGATGGGAATGATATTTACTTTTATCAACGCGCCTCTTCACGTGGAATGATAATTTCAAAAGCCCAATGGCTCCGTTACAAATCTTGCAATATAGATTATACAAGTATTGACCTCCCGGCATTTTATCATCGTTGGGACAATTCAATTTGGGAGAAAAATTTCAATGCTTATTTAATTCAGGAAAATCTTTATTGGTTATTTCCTCGACTGTCGCTTACAACCAACTTTGGTGAGCCAGGGGCACATATTAGCAAAAGTATCTATAGGCATGCTTTTCAAACCAAGTTATCGATTGCAATAAAATCAGAATATAAACTTTGTAATATGCTCGAAAGCAAGGCTGTATACGATTCTTATGGTGAACCGCGATGCATCCAAGGATTTTCCACCGGTGAGATCACTGCTGATATCTTGGGAATCAGGAACCTTTCATTGGTTAAGACGAAATATGTGATAACGGGTAGGCGATCTAGCACGCATATTGAAGGCTATTCATTAGACTTAATACCCCCAGAAATGAATGTCATCAAACATCTTAGAGGAGATGAGTTAAAAGTTACCGAGCCACGATTTGTATCAGAAACCTATTTGTCGAAAATGAGATGGCAGCTAAAGCTACACTACTATTTTTATCCTGACCAAGGATTATTACATTTGCTACGAATAAAGCTAATGGAAATTGCACATCGAATATTGAAATAAACCTAAGATTGATATGAGTAAAGTTGTTGAAAATGCCACTGCCGCAATCCGTGACATACAAGATGGAGCCACTATAATGCTGGGCGGCTTTGGATTGTGCGGAATCCCTGAAAACTGCATCACCGCTTTGGTTTCTCAGGGAACAAAAAATTTAACGTGCATCAGCAATAATGCTGGAGTTGATAATTTTGGCATTGGACTATTACTGCAAACCAAGCAAGTTAAAAAAATGATTTCTTCCTATGTTGGCGAGAATGCTGAGTTTGAACGCCAGCTTTTGAGCGGAGAACTTGAGGTGGAACTCATACCTCAAGGCACCTTAGCTACACGTTGTATGGCTTCAGGATATGGAATGCCCGTAATTTACACGCCGGCAGGAGTAGGTACTGAAGTCGCAATCGGTAAAGAAGTACGTAATTTCAATGGCACGGAATATTTAATGGAATATGCATTTGATGCTGATTACGCCATTGTAAAAGCTTGGAAAGGCGATACTGATGGCAACTTGATTTTCAAAGCTACGGCTCGAAATTTTAATCCATTGATGGCAATGGCAGGAAAAATTACCATCGCAGAGGTAGAAGAATTAGTACCTGCAGGCGAACTTGATCCCAATTATATTCATACTCCTGGAATTTATGTACATCGCATTTTTCAAGGCGTTGATTATGAAAAAAGAATTGAGCAAAAAACTATTAGAAAGTAAGCATCAATAGAATAACAGATGGAATATTTACGTGGCTTGAATATTAGCACAATACCACTCAATTGTATTTAAACATCAACAATATCATGAAATATATAATTTTAACCCTTTCCGTATTAGCATTGTTCTCATGCAATAACCAAAATATGACTGCTTGGAAAAACCCAAACCCAACAATACTGGTAAAATATCCTGAAACAAAAAAAGTGGAAACCACAGAGGATTTTCATGGTACAAAAATCACGGAGAATTACCGCTGGTTAGAAAATGATACCGCTGAGGATACCAAAGAGTGGGTAAGTAAGGAAAACACTGTTACCTATAACTACCTTGATCAAATACCTTTCAGAAAACAGTTTCATCAGGTGGTGGAAACAAATTTCAATTTCGAAAAATACTCTCAACCTTCGAAGGAAGGCGACTATTATCTCTTCTCAAAGAATGATGGATTGCAAAACCAGAGTGTGGTTTATATTCAAAATGGACTCAATGGAACTCCTGAAGTTTTCATTAATCCTAATGAATTAAGTAAAGAAGGAACCACTGCCTTGGCAGGAATGAGTTTTAGTAAGGACCATAAGTATTGCGCATATAACTTAGCTAAAGCAGGTAGCGATTGGAATGAAATTCATGTGATGGAAGTAGCAACGAAGAAAGAACTGACCGATGAAAAAATTGACTGGGTTAAATTTAGTGGTGCATCATGGTATCAAGATGGTTTTTATTATAGCTGCTATGATAAACCTGATGCACATGCACTAAGCTCACAGAATAATGGTCACAAAATTTATTATCATAAGCTAGCAACTAAACAAGCATCCGACAAACTAATTTATTCGGATCCTGTAAACCCAAAAAGATATCATGGAGTAAGTTTAAGTGAAGATGAACGATTCTTGTTTTTATACATTAGTGATGGCGCCAGTGATGGAAACCGAGTAATGTTTAAGGACCTTAGCAAGGGTGATAAAGAATGGAGCTTGCTTTGGGAAGACATGAAATATGAATTTGGCATTATCGATAATGATGGCGAAAATATTTTGGTGAATACCAATTACAAGGCCGACAACCGTCGTGTGGTGAGTATTGATGCAAATAAACCTGAAGAGGCCAATTGGAAGGTAATTATTCCGGAAGAAAAAGAGTTGCTAGAAGGAGCATCTACAGGTGGTGGCAAATTATTTGCAACCTATCTGAAAGATGCCTATACCAAAATTTATAGTTTAAATATTGATGGCACCAATAAATCGGAAATCGTATTACCTGGAATTGGAACAGCGGGTGGGCTGGGAGGCCGTAAAGAAGATCAAACTTTGTTTTATTCATACACTTCCTTCACTTATGCTCCAACAATTTTCAAATATGATGTGGCCACTGGCAAATCAGAAATATTCAAACAGCCGAAAACGAATTTCAAACCTGAAGACTATGAAGTAAAACAAGTAAGATATAAGAGCACCGACGGAACAGAAGTACCAATGTTTATAATCCATAAAAAAGGTTTGGCAATGGATGGAAATAACCCATGCTATCAATATGGTTATGGGGGATTCAATATCAACATTACACCAGGATTTAGCGTTTCTCGCTTATTATTCATCAACCAAGGAGGGGTGGTTGCCATTCCAAATATTCGTGGAGGTGGTGAATACGGAAAACTTTGGCATGAGAGCGGAACCAAAGAAAGAAAACAAAATGTATTTAATGATTTTATCAGCGCTTCAGAGTATTTGATAAAAGAAAAATACACAAACAATAAACGCCTCGCTATTGAAGGACGTAGTAATGGAGGATTATTGGTTGGTGCCTGTATGACACAACGCCCCGACCTCTATGCATGTTGTATTCCAGGAGTTGGTGTTTTGGATATGCTACGCTTCCATCGTTTCACCATTGGTTGGGGTTGGTGCGGAGATTATGGATGTGCTGATAGCGCTGATGACTTCAAATACTTAGTAAAATATTCTCCAGTACATAATGTAAAAGACATTGCCTATCCGCCAACCATGGTAGTTACTGGCGACCACGACGACCGAGTAGTTCCCGCTCATAGTTTTAAATTTGGAGCCATATTGCAACAACATCAACAAGGCACCAACCCAGTTTTGATTCGTATCGACGTAAATGCAGGACATGGTGCAGGAAAACCCACCGGAAAAGTTATTGATGAAACTACTGATGTTTGGAGTTTCATCATGTATAATTTAGGTATGCAACCACAATTTTAGTTAGACCATATTATTCACCTTTATAAGAACCTTATAGTGCAAGTATTTAAATTTGGAGGAGCATCGGTAAAAGATGCAGGAGCAGTAAGAAACGTAGGCGAAATCGTTAAACGTTTTCAAGATGAGAAATTACTTATCGTTATCTCTGCGATGGGAAAATCGACCAATGCCTTGGAGCAATTGACAGAGGCTTGTTATAAGCAAACTGGAAATGCAAAAAAGATTTTCGATGAAATAAAATCCTACCACGACCAAATTATAAAGGAATTAATAAAGGACATTCATCCTCATGGCTTCGACGATATAGAAAACACCTTTATTGAACTCGAGTGCTTAATTAGTGGCGTTCCCGAAGGAGAATATGCATTTCTTTATGATCAGATTGTTTCTTTTGGGGAATTACTTTCAACTAAAATTGTAAGTATATATCTGAATCAAACAGGAATCCGGAATCGTTGGCTTGATGCAAGAAATTTTATTCATACCGACAATACTTACCGTGAAGGGAAGGTTGACTGGACCAAAACCACACAAATTATTCAATCAAAATTAAAACCATTGGTTGAGAAACAGATCATCATTACACAAGGATTCATTGGCAACTCACCCAATAATAATACAACAACGCTTGGGAGAGAAGGAAGTGATTACAGTGCTGCGATATTCGCTTATGCACTTGATGCTGAAAGTCAAACAATATGGAAGGATGTAGCTGGGGTATTAAACGCCGATCCAAAGCGATTTAAGGACACCATCAAGATTGATGAACTAACTTACAACGAAGCGATAGAATTGGCCTACTATGGCGCTACAGTTATACATCCGAAAACCATTCAACCATTACAAAGCAAAAGCATTCCACTCTATGTAAAATCCTTTGTTGATCCAAGTGCTCGTGGAACTACTGTGAGCAATGCTCCCCACGATTTAATTCAGATGCCCGTTTATATTATCAAAGGCGATCAAACACTGGTATCCATTTCAAGTAAGGATTTCTCTTTTATTGTAGAAGAGAATTTGAGTAAAATATTTGAAGTGTTCGCATCTCACGGAATTAAAACCAATATGATGCAGAATTCTGCGATTAGTTTCAGCGCATGCGTTAACACCGAAGATGATAATTTAAAAGCATTACAAGAAGCCCTTGCCAATCAATTTAATGTACTAATTAATAAAGGATGTGAATTATTTACAGCTCGCAATATTAGAAGTGTGCAACAAGTTGAGTATGTAAAAGACAAAACAATACTTTTAGAACAGCGCACCAGAAGTAGCATTCAACTGGTAATTCAATCCTAATAAAACTATCCTCTTTCGATCACCTGATATTGATTGTCTTTAAGGATGGTATCAATGAAAGAGATGCCATCTAAATCGCTTTGAATTCCGAGCTTAGCGCATATTGAATCTTTTGTTTTTTCTGCAAAATAATTTGCATCTTCATAACTCTTGCGATATATCTGACGACTTACTTGCTTAATTAAAGTAAGATCTCGATCGGTTAAGTTAATAGCTTCAGGAAATTGCACTACATAATCAGGATTTATCTTAGGTGCGAACACCGCTTCTTGAATATTTATTTTTGGCTTTAAGCGAATTACTGTGGTTCCCGCAGCCATATCGGCTAGTCGTTGCCCCTTTCCATTGGCAGCAACTGAAATTATTGCAACCACACCTGCACCTCCAAAACTAAATTCGACTGGAGTTATAATCCAACGAAGAAAATAATTTACAAACGCAGGCCGTCCTGCATCCATCATTACTACACGTATCTGCATAATCTTTTTTCCAAAACTTTGTCCTTCTAAAAACATTTCACAAGTCAAATGGTATAGAAATACAGGAAGATAAATTAACAGTTGAATCATAAAACTTAGCCCGTATTTCAGTGATGGATTTGAATTGATAATACGGAAGCAAATAAAAAAATAGGCGAACATAATCACCCAATCGATAAGTGTAGCAATGGCTCTATCGCCTATACCCGCTACTTCATATTCAATCTCTACATTATTTGCAGTTATAACTTTTACAATGGCCATAATTTCCTCTATTCGTTTATTGTTTTATAAATATTTTTCGCTCTGATGATACTCCATCACTATGAACGCTAACAGTATAGGTACCATTTGAAAGATTAGAGATATTTAATTTTTGGGAAACCTCTCCCCCATTTATTTTTGAGCGCATGCATAATACCAATTTGCCTTCTGTGTTATAGATACAATAGGAAACCGCCGCAGGTTTATTGAGAACAAAATTAATCGTTAATTCATTCACACTTGGATTAGGATAAACATTCAATTCAAGAATCTGTTGTTTTCTATAATCAATGCCCGACGACTTTTTATTCATCCATTGCCCAATATTGGCAGCATAAAGCTTGTTATTTATGACATTTTTCTCATTGGTGATATATACATTACTACTGTCCTTGAAACAAATGCCTTCTATTTGTCCGGTATTAGTAAAAAAACCGAAATCTATTTTTCGCTTATTCCCACTAAATACTTTACTCCCATTAAAATCCCATAGTAACCACAAATAACAAAAGCCATTTTTGTTATAACTTGTGAGCACGATTCGTTTTGACTTAGGATCGAAGCTTGCCCCTGTAATTAAACAGCCAGGATCAAATGAGTCGATAGGTTGAATACTATAGGTTCCTGGAATCGTTGAAAGAGAATAATGTTTTGAATGCCCATTTACCCAATCTTTGCTGAACAAATGTAAGGTATCATTCCATACAAACATTGATTCACAATCAAAACTATTGGCATTACTCTTAGAGGTAAAATCAGTTTGGTCGGAATAGCTAAAATGAATTTTTTGAGCTGATATACTATCAACCACCTTTGCAGAAAGTTGTGATAGGGAGATTTTGTAAACGATTAAATCCTTTCGATTGCCATTATTATTCCCAAAATCTCCGATATAAAGATTGTTGGCATCAACAGTCATATCCTCCCAATCATTATTTGAAGCATTTATTATAAAAACTGTTTGCAAAATCATTCCTGTGGTTTTATCGAAGCGATAAATCGCATGTGGATTGCCACTATCACCAAGAGTCCATAGTTCGCCCTTAATATAAACAAGCGCCGATGTTTCCAGAATGGTATCCGAAAGCTTGTCGACGAGCTTTATTGGGCTATAGGAGGTGCTATTGTAGGTGCAACTGCCATCATTATAAATTGAATTAGGATTGTAGTTGTTTGCCTGAAAATCAGTACAACCGTTTGTTTGTGCAATTGCTACATTTGCAATCCACGATATGAAACAGCTTACAAAAAAAAATTTCTTTAGAATCATTTTCATGCGCAAGATAATATTTTTCTTCATTGGGTTTGCTACTGTATTGCAAGCGCAGCAAATAACCCCATTTGAAATAAGTAAAGGTGTATCAACCGCAACATTAAATGAATGCTTGAGCTTTTATGGAAAGCTGGCCAGCTCAAACAAGAAATTTGTAAAAATCACAGTTGCGAACCTAAGCCCCGAGAATTTAAAGTACCATGCTGCGGGTCAAATAAAATTAATCAGCATCACTAATTTTTCTGTTAATAAAGAAAAAATAAAAATTTTCATCAATAATGGAATTCATCCAGGAGAGCCCGACGGGGTTGATGCTTCGATGATGTTAGCTCGTGACTTTTTGCAAAAAGCCGAGTTGCGACAAATGCTTGATGAAATTGAAATTTTTATCATTCCAATTTTCAATACTGGAGGTGCGCAACAGAGAAGTTGCTGTAGCAGAGCCAACCAAGATGGACCAATTGAATATGGATTTAGAGGAAATCCACTAAACCTCGATTTAAATCGTGATTTCATAAAATGTGATGCTTTAGAAACTATTGTTTTACAAGATTTTTTTCAACAAAAAAAACCGCATTTTTTTATTGACACCCATGTGAGCGATGGTGCCGACTATCAATACACCATGACCTTGATTGCGTCCCAACATAATAAGTTACAGAATGAAGCACTCGATCAGTTTCAACAGAGCATATTACTACCTGCATTATATCAAAGCATGAAATTAGCCAATGAGGAGATGTGCCCCTATGTTGATTTTGATAAGGAAGTTCCTGATTCGGGTATTACGGCATTCTTTGATAGTCCTAGATATAGCACTGGCTATACTTCCCTGTTTAACTGTTTTAGTTTTGTATCCGAAACGCATATGCTAAAACCATTTAACAAAAGGGTGAATGCAACATATACTTTACTGAATGAAATTATAAAATTTGCTTATACTCAAAAACCTGCGATTCTTGAGGTAATGCGCCGTGCAGATAGCCTAACACAAAATCAAAAATCAATCGCATTAAAATGGGCATTAGATACAAATCAATTCGAAGATTTGAATTTCCGAGGCTATACTGCCTTTTATGCAACAAGCCCTGTGACTAAACAATCGCAGTTATATTATAATCAAGGAGCTCCTTATCAAAAAAAAATAAAGTATTTTAATACATTTAATATCACCAAAAGCATCGATTATCCAAAAGCGTATGTGATGCCTTATGAGTGGTATGAAAAACTCAATTTACAGAGATACCATCTGAATATTATTATTTCAAAGGATACGAATGTTTTTGTAAAGGCATATACTCGAGTGCAATTCAGTGCACGCAAGAATCCTTATGAAGGAAATATTCCGGCGGTTCTTGAATATTATATAAAAGACTCGTCGCATCAAGACTTAAAAGGATATTGGGTTATCATCCCATTGGAAAACAATATTCGATATCGCCGGTTTTTAACAGAAGCAATTGAACCAGAGAGCCCAGATGGTTTTTTTGCCTGGGGTAAGATGTATAGCTTTGTTCAACAAAAAGAAGGATTCAGCGATTATGTATGGGATAAACGGGCATGGGAAATTTTGGTAACTGACCATTCGTTAAATGAAAACTTTGTATTGATGAGAGATCAAGGCAAAAGTAATTTCGCGAAAAACAAGCAGCTACAACTTGATTATATTTACAGACATAGCAAATATTACGAACCTACTCATGTAAGATTTCCCATTTTTAGAATAGATTATTAAGCGTAATTTCGCGGCCTACATGTATAAGATTCTACTCCGCCTGCTCTTCGTTTTATCTCCTGAAAATGCTCATTATTTTACAATGAATTTCATACGTTTGATATGCTATATTCCTGGGGTAAAAACAATATTAAGAAGCATTTATAAGAATGATAACCCAGTCGATTTCCTAGGAATAAAATTCAAAAACAAAGTAGGCATGGCAGCTGGATTTGACAAGAATGCCAATTACTTAGAAGAGCTAGAAACACTTGGATTTGGCTCAATCGAAATTGGTACCGTAACGCCAAAAGCACAGCCAGGCAACGATAAACCCCGCCTCTTCAGGCTCGTAAATGACAAGGCATTAATTAACCGAATGGGGTTTAATAATGAAGGGATGGATAAGGTGTATGAAAGATTAAGAAACAGAAAACCCGGGTTGGTTATTGGTGGTAATATTGGCAAAAACAAAGTAACACCCAATGAAGAAGCAGCCAATGATTATGCGTTATGTTTCGAAAAACTATATGACGTTTGCGATTATTTTGTAATTAATGTAAGCTCACCAAACACCCCTGGTTTAAGGGCTTTACAAGATAAAGATGAACTTCAAAAAATCATTACGCGATTACATTCTTTGCGCGAAGATTTTATTCATCAAGGAAAAAACCGCAAACCTGTTCTATTGAAAATTGCTCCCGATTTGACAATGCAACAATTGGATGAGGTAATTGAAGTGGTACATTCCACTCAATTAGATGGCATTATTGCCACCAATACAACCATCGGTCGTGAGAATTTACTAACTCCAAAATCAACTATTGATTCGATTGGTGCTGGCGGTTTAAGTGGGGCTCCATTAACGAAACGATCAACCGAAGTAATTCAGTATTTAAGAAGTAAAACTGCGGTTCCAATGATTGCCACTGGCGGTATCATGACACGAGAAGATGCTAAAGAAAAATTAAATGCGGGTGCTGATCTAGTGCAACTCTATACTGGGTTTGTTTATGGAGGCCCTTCATTAGTTAAGGGCCTTGCCAAACTATAGTTTTTCTTATGCTCTATTTCCGAGCTGTGGTAAGTTTTTCAAGATAATTATCACATCCTTTAATGAAGTATAGCTCCTTGCATATTCATTATCTGCATTTAATATCTGTTCTGGGCTATTTTCATAGGTTGTTTTTAAAACACAAGTCTTAAGTTTTGGCATATTCGAATTGGTAGCATCGGCAAATCCAACCCAAGTACGAGTTCCACTTATAACACTTATGATATTACGCAAAAAACCCATTTTCTTATGCATCCAAAGAAACAATAATGGACTGATAAATAAGATCACCAAGGCGATCACCAAATCGGTAAACCGTTTATTATAGCGTGTTTCCTGGGTATTAAGTGCATAGTTCACGGCTAACGTAAATACTTCGCCAGCAGCATTTTTCGAATTACTTCCCAAAGCAAAAAACGACTGACTATTAAAAAACTTATAAGTATAGTGATGGCGGTTATGGTCCATTATTCCTATCACCTCTTTCCATGATATTTTTTCGGTAGTAAAAACCAATTCTTCTGTTTCATATAACTTTAAAATTTTAGAAAGGTTATTTAGATGACCAAGAAAGCTGGGTATCAGTTCTTCGTTTTGATTAGTGCCTGCAAAACCATTCATAGAGAAAGCATCGGTATTACGATGCAGCAATCGGCTCAACGCTTCCATATCGGCAGCATTTCCAATGGTAATGATTCGATGTGCATTTCGATTGTAGATTCCAATTCTGCGATTTCTAATCATTTGCATCATCCATCTCGTAAGAAGTAAAACCACGAAATTTAAGAATCCACCAATAAGAATTATTGCTCGTGAAGCCCGAAGATCCTCGCTTAGGAAAGCATAAAACACACTAATTGACAAAGTACCAAGTAACATTCCATAAAACATAGAAGTGCCTTTCGGAAATGGTTTGGAATAGTTATTAGTAAAAAATAAGCCCGCCAGCCATAAAAAAATATAAATTGGAAGGTTCACTGAATAAAGGCTGTCGGGAAATTTGCCTAGACCATTAAACTTAACTGCTTCATACCATGGGATAATGAGGAGCATGACAACAAGCATTAAAATAGCATCAACTACTGGCCGGGTAAAGAGTTTCAGAAATCGAAAAACGAGTGCCAATCCAGCTCTTATATAAACTGCCGTATTAATAAGCAATGAAAATAATGCCGCTTTTTGAGATGCAAAATGTTTTTTCGCGAAGATGATCATTGCCTTATAAAAAACGAATACATAATTCAGGCTGCCCTTCTTTGTACTCTCTCCTTTATAATGAATGATGGTGGTTCCAGGATAATAATAGTTTTTAAAACCAGCTTCCGATATACGAAACGACAAATCAATATCCTCTCCATACATGAAAAATTGCTCGTCGAAGGCGCCAATTTTATCAATCACAGATTTTCGCATAAGCATGAATGCCCCACTTAAAACATCCACTTGATGAATTTCACGTTTATCAAGGAAGCCTAAATGGTATTTCCCAAATATCCTCGATTTCGGAAAAAGCACACTCAATCCAAAAATCTTATAGAAGGCTACTTCGGGAGTTGGTAATCCACGCTTCGATTCAGGAAGAAATTTCCCAACACCATCGATCATTTTTACGCCCAATCCTCCAGCTTCAGGCTTTAAATCCATGAAATCGATGATACGGGTATAAGTATCTTCCGCGACCACGGTATCGGGGTTTTGCAATAGAATATATTGCCCTTCAGCAATATCAATAGCTTGATTATTGGCCACACCAAAGCCAACATTTACCGAGTTTGCAATTATTTTAACCCATGGAAACTGTTTTCTTACCATTTCCACCGATCCATCAGTAGAGTTATTATCGACAACAAATACCTCCGCCTGAATAGGTTTTATAGCGGCAGCTACCGATTGCAAACAAATTTGCAAAAAGTATTTTACATTGTAATTAACAATAATGATGGAAAGTTGCATGTAACCGAAAAACGGATGTGGCTTAAAAAAGCCGTAAAAATAAGGTATTTATTTAATCTATCGCATTCAATCCATTGTGGGCATTAATGAAAATGAATTCCATTTTGTATCCATCACAAAAAGAATTTAATTTGCGCCATGATCTTAAGCGATAAGAAAATTCTAGAAGAAATTGATAAAGGAACAATTCTAATTGAGCCCTTTCGTCCGAATTGCCTTGGCACCAATAGTTATGATGTGCATTTAGGGAAATATTTGGCTGTATATACCAGCAGAGTACTTGATGCGAAAGCACACAATAAAATTGAGGAAATTATCATTCCAGAGGAAGGTATCATATTGCATCCTGGAACTTTATATCTTGGGGTCACCGAAGAATATACCGAAACGCACCGTCACATTCCTTTTCTGGAAGGAAAATCGTCGACTGGCCGATTGGGCATTGATATTCATGCCACCGCTGGTAAAGGCGATGTGGGGTTTTGCAATACCTGGACACTTGAAATTTCGGTGAGTATGCCAGTACGCGTATATGCTGGAATGCCAATTGGGCAGCTCATATATTTTGTTGTTGATGGTGAGGTAAATGTGCTTTATAACAAAAAACGTGATGCCAAATACAGCAAAAGAAGCATCAAGCCAGTAGAAAGCATGATGTGGAAGAATAAGTTCTAGAATATCATTGTTTGCTAGTTAAATCATCCAACCTGTTTTTGAGGTTTGGAGTAGTATTTCTTTTGTTTTTCCATATTCTCCTAGGCTTCTTTTTAATTAAAAAAAGAGGTTTATATCCTTATTAATAACTTCAGCTATTAAAAACTCTTTTCCACATCCCAAAAAAATCTGAATTCTGTTTTTTTCTTACCTAAAAAAAATTACCTTTGCACACCCAAAAATCTAGATTTAGTACCTTAATTTTATCATGGCTAATACAGGCAAAATTTCCCAAATCATAGGTCCAGTAGTGGATGTGGCATTTACAGATGCTGGCGCTACACTACCTAAAATTTATTCGGCTTTACATATTAAACGTCCAAATGGCACGGTACTCGTGCTTGAAACCCAGCAACATTTAGGTGAAAACACCGTGCGTGCTGTGGCCATGGAAACTACCGACGGTTTAACCCGCGGTACCGTGGTGGAAGATATGGGAGTAGCCATTTCAATGCCCGCAACCGACGATATTCGCGGTCGTTTATTGAATGTGGTTGGTGAAGGTATCGACGGTTTAGGTGCCCTCGATAGAACTAAAGTAGCTTCAATTCACCGTGAAGCCCCTCGTTATGAGGATTTAACCACTTCTGCTGAACCTCTTTATACTGGGATTAAGGTAATTGACCTTTTGGAACCGTATGCAAAGGGTGGTAAAATTGGATTATTCGGTGGTGCTGGTGTAGGAAAAACTGTATTGATCATGGAATTGATTAATAATATTGCAAAAGCATATAGCGGTATGAGTGTGTTTGCAGGTGTAGGTGAGCGTACCCGTGAAGGAAATGACTTATTGCGTGAAATGATTGAGTCGGGAGTAATTAAATACGGCGACGAATTCGTTCATGGAATGGAAAAAGGTGATTGGGATTTGAGCAAGGTTGATAAAACCGAATTAGCCAAATCACAAGCAACCCTCGTGTTCGGACAAATGAATGAGCCTCCTGGTGCACGTCAACGTGTGGCCTTATCAGGTTTAACTATTGCTGAATATTTCCGTGATGGTGATGAGAAATCAGGCGGTCGCGATATCTTGTTCTTTATCGACAATATCTTCCGTTTCACTCAAGCAGGTTCAGAAGTATCGGCCCTTTTGGGACGTATGCCTTCAGCGGTAGGTTACCAGCCAACATTAGCCTCAGAAATGGGTGCCATGCAAGAGCGTATCACCTCAACCAAACGTGGATCAATTACCTCTGTTCAAGCGGTATACGTACCTGCGGATGACTTGACGGATCCGGCTCCAGCAACAACTTTTGCCCACTTAGATGCAACCACAGTATTGAGTCGTAAGATTGCTGAGTTAGGTATCTATCCTGCGGTGGATCCACTGGATTCAACTTCTCGTATCTTATCTCCTCAAGTTTTGGGCGATGCTCATTACAATTGTGCTCAACGTGTAAAATCAACTTTACAACGTTATAAGGAATTACAAGATATCATTGCCATCTTGGGTATGGACGAGTTGAGTGAGGATGACAAATTGATCGTGTCACGCGCACGTCGTGTTCAACGTTTCTTATCTCAACCTTTCCACGTTGCTGAGCAATTCACTGGATTAAAAGGCGAGTTAGTAAGCATCGAAGACACCATGAAAGGATTCAATATGATTATGAACGGTGAATTAGACCACTTACCTGAAGCAGCGTTCAACTTGGTAGGAACTATCGAGCAAGCAATTGCTAAAGGAGAGAAACTAATCGCAGAAGCGAAGTAATCACGTACGATTTAAAAGCACATAATCATGCAACTAGAAATTATAACTCCTGATAAGAAATTATTTGAAGGAGAAGCAACAGGAGTCTCATTGCCGGGTACCGATGGTTCATTTAAAATATTAAATCATCACGCTCCCATGGTGGCCTCTTTAAAGCAAGGTATAGTTAAGGTAGATACTGCTGCCGGTACCGAGCAATTCACCATCAAAGGAGGAATTGTAGAGTGTGGCGATAACAAAGTAGTAGTGTTGGCTTAATTATTTAATAGTTTAGACAACTAAAACAAAACCGGCTCAGTTTTTCTGAGTCGGTTTTTTAATGCCCGAATAATCTAAAAACGATGGAAACTATCGGTTATTCTTTTAATTTTCGTGGTATTAAAAATTAATTTAGATTTGCCATGTTGAATTTCTATTTAAATCTTTGAAATAAAGGTTTAATGATATTCAGCCAAAAATTAATGTTATCAGTTCCGAAGCGGTATTTTATGCGGCCTCGGATTTACTTTCTTGAGAACTCATTTTAAACCAATTACTAATTTCTATTATCATGAAATCTTTCATTAAAAATCCGCTATTCCTTTTTTTGCTTTTCGTATTAATGTCGTCATTTTTACCAAAAGACATTTTACATTCGTCTAGCAACCAGAACATTTCAAAATCGAATTTCGATACTTCCAGTTGCGACTTAAACCCATCACGAGATGGCATTCGCGTAGGTGATGATAAAAGTATACCCTCAGGATATCCTGATCCCGCAAAAATTTATATTGATGCTTTTACAAGCAAATACTCGGGAGGTGATTTAAATTTTGTAAGTGGTGGGAGTATCAGCAAATGCGTTTTATTAAACATCTTGAAAAGTATGGATGAAAAAGAAATGTATGTGAATTATCGTTTTGGGATTGATGAAACTCCCCAACATCACAATATTCTAATTTTACAAGGTGGCAATCATAATCCTGCTGATTATAGCAATATCATGGGGCAGAAATTAAAATATCGGACTGGCTCAAGCGACGAAAGTTTCTGCCCAATGAAGTGTAATTGGTAAGTAGTTCTCTTAATTCCAACCTACATAATACATGTCGAGCTCTCCCTTATGCTTGGCTTGGATTTTACCCCTATATATAATTGGGTATCGGTCGGCAATGATTTGATTGGTATCTCCTGAGATATTTATTTGTCCTGCCTCGGAAGTTTGTTCCATTCGTGCCGCAACATTAACGGTGTCGCCCCAAATATCATAGGCGTATTTCTTGGAACCAACTACACCCGAAACTACTTCTCCTGTGTGAATTCCAATACGAAAACTGAATGAATCCCCATATTCTTGCACCATATCCTCTTTGATTTGTGCTGCAAAACGCATGATATCGATGGCCGCATCAATGACTCTTGAAGCATGATTAACGGCGCTTTCCGTTGAATGTAATCCTCCCACACACATGTAAGCATCTCCAATTGTTTTTATTTTCTCCAATCCATGCATCGTGATGATTTCATCAAATTTCCTGAAATAAAAATCGATCATATTAACCACAGATTCAGGAGTCATGGAAGAAGAAATGTTAGTAAACCCTCGAACATCACAAAACATAATGGTTACCGAATCATGCTTTTTAGGAATGGCTTTCCCATACTTTTTTAGCTCCTCTGCTGTTTCTGAAGGCAGTATATTCAGCAATAAATCCTCCGACTTGCGACGTTCCTTTTTCAAGGTTTGATATGCTATAATTACTATTAATCCAATAAGTGCTAGAAAAATGGATGCATAGATTGCAATATTCTTGCGTCTATTATACCTCTGCAACTCCTCGTTATACTTCGTCTCCTTTTTTTCAAAAGCATAATTAATTGAGGCTACCGAAATCATTTCTGATATATCATGCCTATTAATAGAATCCTTCAAATGCGTATTTTCTAACAAAAATCGATACGCTTCGTCCGATTTCCCTAGCGTCTCATAAATTTCGGAAAGTAATAGCGTAATTTCTACCAGGTTCATATTTAAAACCGAATTGTGCGCAATATGGTAGCCCTTTAAAGCATTTTCAAGTGACTTGGGATAATTGCCCTGAGCTCGATTTACTTGCGCTATTCCTTCATATATAATGGCCAATGCCACCTTTTCCAGATGGCTAGTATAATAACTTTCTGCTAGATGATACTTCGCTAATGCAGCATCATAAGCTCCTTGAAAACAATCGAGTTTGGCTAGCCCTACAGTGCACTCAAAAATTTGAGAGGAATCACTTCTCTGACATGCAATCTCGTAAGCACTCTGAACTTCAACTCTGGCACTATCATAAATACCCATTTCAGTATAGCATAGTCCTTTTAAATAGTTTAAGATGCTTAGCTTCTCCTGTTCTGCTCCTTGAATAAATATTTGAACTGCTGCATCAAAATAGGATTTAGCTTCCTTCCATTTCTTCTGATTATAGTACATCAAACCCAAGCCCATCAATGACTTTCCTTTTATTAACTTGTCATCGCATAACTCAGCATTCTTGATTGCTATAAAATAATAATCTGTTGCTTCATTCAGATTCTTAAAAGTGAGCATTATCGAAGCAATTTCAATTGCCGATTTCATGATTCCTTTCTTGAACTTTAATCGATCGGATAAATAATAAGCTTCTAAAACAAGCTTCAACCCTGACCTTAAACTATCTTCATGAATCTTATATTTCGTCTGATAATCTTCAATCAATCGATTTACGTAGGTTGTATCAGAAGCTTCAGCTTGCTTGAAACCAGCTTTGACTACTTTTTCTTGGGCATAAGAAACTTGCCCTATAAAAATAAAGAAAAGAAATATTTCGAGAAGTTTAAGTTTCGTTCTAAAACGCATACCATAAAAGTATGCATGCAAGTTAATTAATTACGAGTCTCTTCAAAAAAAAATTACAATTAATAGCGTAGTCTTTCAGTATTCATCCCTTTCTTTGCATTATAAAGTGTTTTAGACGAATATTAAATATTCAGCTAAACACAACCAAAACAAAAATATAATGAAGATTGCTCCACTTCAACCTGCCGATTTATCAGCCGTTAAATCATTACAGCCACCCGATTGGAATAATATTCTTCCAATGCATGAGTTCTATCTCAATTCGGATTTTTGCAAGACGTTTAAATGTGTGGAAAATGATCAAGTGATTGCAATTGGTACCGCAATTTTACACCTTGAAGTTGCATGGATTGCGCATGTCATAGTGAATCCTGAACACAGAAACAAAGGAATTGGATTAATTCTTACCGACTATTTGATAAAGCATATTCAAAGCCACCAACTCCAAACTATTTACCTACTTGCAACATCCTTAGGCGAGCCTGTGTATAAGAAATTAGGATTCACTAAAGAAGGTTATTATACCTTTTATCGAGGAGGAATAAAACCAATAAAACCATCTCTTGAATGTATTCAAGGTTATCACTCTTCATATCTATCCGATATTTTGGAATTGGATTACCTTGCCTATGGAGAACCCCGAGAGATAAGTGTCGAGCCCTTTTTAGACAATGCCTTGCTATATATTGAAAATAAAAAATTAACAGGATTCTATATCCCTGATTTTGGTGAAGGACTAATAATTAGCAAGTCAAAAGAAGCTGGAATAACGTTACAATCCTTAAGATTGCAAACACAACAAGTAGCAGTAGTTCCGAACGATAATATTGCGATGAATGAGTTCTTGATTCACCATCAATACGAAGTATTTAGAAGCGCTACACGCATGCGACTTGGAATTGAAAGGCCTTTAAATTTAGCGTTAATTTACCAGCGTGTGAGTGGGCAAATTGGTTAACCCTTACTTTCTGCCTTTATTTCTTCTGCTTCAATATCACCTTTTTGTAATATATCCCAAGTATGATCGCCCAATAATTTCACGGTAGCTACAAAGTGCTTGAATGGAAACGACTGCCCCCATTCTTCTGGCGAAACCAAAGATAAAATCACTTCTCCATCATGGCGTTTATAGAGATGATAGGTCATCATCATCGATGGTGAAAACCGCATCGTTGCTTCATAAATTTGCTGTGAAATAAGCACCCTGTCTTCTAGCTCACGTGCTTGCTCCATAATCAATGCAGCCTGACGCTTCAATAAATCAATCTGTTGTTGCGCCTTCAAATGCATAGCCTCAACGGCTTGTGCTTTAATGAGCTTGCGGTCTTCAGGCTTGATAGAAGGTGAGGATACACTAAGTGGAATTGGTGCAAACGCGGCGAGTCCAGTATAGCTCTCTTCTATTTTATCTTCCATATTCAGGCTGCAAAATTAATACATTTACCTATACTAATTAGAATAGAAAAGGCACTAATTTACTTCAACTTAAATATTGCTGCACCGAGCGGAGGGATTGTAATTTCTATCGACTGAGCACGGCCATGATGCACCACTGCTTTCGTCTTTACACTATTGTTTAAATTATCAACTCCCCAATATTTCATACTATCGCTATTGAAAATTTCTTGGTAAGTTCCAGCTTTGGGAACGCCAATAGCGTAATTGGTTCGAATTGCCGGGGTAAAATTCAAAGCAACAATCAAGGTGTCCTTGGCTTTTTTCCCCTTTCGAGCATAGATTAAAACACAATTCTCTATATCATCTCCAGCAATCCATTCAAAGCCCTCGTGGTTAAATGAATTCTCATACATTGCTGGCTCATTTCGATATATTGCATTTAAATCAGTAATCAATTTTTGAACACCCAAATGTGGTTCAAATTGCAATAAATGCCACGACAAACTACTTTCAAAATTCCACTCATTGGATTGAGCGAATTCATTTCCCATAAACAATAATTTTGTTCCTGGATGCGTCCACATATAGGTATATAATAATCTCAAATTTGCAAATCGCTGCCACTCGTCACCTGGCATTTTTCCAATCATAGAAGATTTCCCGTGAACCACTTCATCATGGCTTAATGGCAACATGAAGTTCTCACTAAAAGCATATACCATACTAAATGTAAGATCGCTCTGATGCCATTTACGATACATCGGATCGCGTTTGAAATATTGAAGTGTATCATTCATCCATCCCATCATCCATTTCATTCCGAAGCCTAAACCACCATCATAGGTTGGTTTCGACACCCCTGGCCAAGAAGTGCTCTCCTCAGCTATCATTTGAATATCGGGGTATTCACGATAAATCACCTCATTCAATTCCTTTAAGAATGCTTCATTTTCAAGGTTTTCTCTGCCACCTAAAATATTAGGCTCCCATTCCCCTTCTTTGCGGCTATAATCGAGGTGCAACATGCTTGCAACAGCGTCTACTCGCAATCCATCAATATGAAATTTATCCATCCAATAGAGCGCATTGCTAATTAAAAAGCATTTCACCTCATTCCTCCCAGAGTTGAAAATATAACTCTTCCAATCGGGATGATATCCCTTTCTTGGATCATCATGCTCGTATAAATGCGACCCATCAAATCGAAATAAACCATGCTCATCATAAGGAAAATGAGACGGCACCCAATCGAGAATAATACCAATATTATGTTGGTGCAAGGCATCAACCAAATGCATGAAATCCTGGGGTGTTCCAAATCGAGAAGTGGGTGCATAATAGCCCGTTTGCTGATACCCCCAACTTCCATCAAAAGGATGCTCCATTACAGGCATCAATTCAATATGTGTGAATCCTAATGAATCGCAATAAGCAGGGAGTAATTCGGCCAATTCCAGGTAAGTTAGCATCGTATCAGGCGCCTCTGGATTCCTTTTCCAACTACCTAAATGCACTTCATACACACTCATTGGTTTATTCAATGCATTATTATTCTTGCGTTTCTTCATCCATGATTTGTCGTTCCATGAATATTTTAAATCCCAAACAATAGAAGCCGTCTTAGGCCTAAGCTCCCAATGATAAGCATATGGGTCACCTTTCTCTAACCGCGCCCCTTGATAACTTTCAATAAAATATTTATAAACTTCACCCTTATTTATCCCAGGAATAAAGCCCTCCATTATACCACTCCCATCCCATCTTCCAAAGAGAAGGTGACTGGTGCGATTCCATCCATTAAAATTCCCAATGACTCCAATTTGCATGGCATTGGGCGCCCATACCGCGAAATATACACCATGCATGCCTTCATGCTGAACTTGGTGGGCTCCAAGCTTCTCATAAATTCTGAAGTGTTTGCCTTCCTTAAAAAGTGTAATATCCTCTGCTGTAAAAAGTGAATATGGTATAACTGATTGCTTGGTCATGAGTTCACTATTCGTTAAGATCTTTTCCTCTTGAACCTTGCTTTTCAACACTTTCTTAATCGTTGTTGCTGAAGGTTTTTTGGTTTTGGATTTCAATACTTGAATAGGCACTCCTAAACCATTTGATAACTTACCTTCTTTCTTTTTAGCGACTTTAGGTTTTGCTTCTTGTTTAGATACTTTCTTTGCCATACCATTTATATTGATTCTCGCAAAAATAGGAGTTTAATATTACCCTGAATGGTTTTAGAAATGTTATTTTCTTAAATATTTGGGTACTTCCATTCACAAAGAAATGCTTAAATTTGCTTTTCTAAATTTTATTTCAATTATGTATCCCGAAATGTTAGCAGCACCTATGCGCGAAGAATTAACTAGCGTAGGTTTTACTCAATTACTCAATGCCGATGAAGTAACATCGGTTTTAAATAAAAAACAAGGTACCCAACTACTCGTTATCAATTCTGTATGTGGCTGTGCTGCTGGTTCAGCCCGCCCTGGCATTCGAAAATCGCTTGAGAATGGCAAAAAACCATCTGAATTAATTACAGTGTTTGCAGGTATGGAAGCCGAGGCAGTTACTAAAGCACGTGAGTTCTTATTGCCATATCCTCCTTCATCACCAGCAATCGCTTTATTTAAAGATGGTGAGCTAGTGCATATGATCGAACGTCATAATATCGAAGGCCGCAGTGCTCAAATGATTGCCGACAATTTACAATCGGCGTACAATGAATATTGCTAATCGCCTTATTTTTTAACTTTAATAAAAAGCCTGTATCTTCTTTGGATACAGGCTTTTTAATGTATTTGAGATATATTTTTTGTATTTTTGTAATTCATCCTACATGAGCCAAATTCCAATGAGAGTAATAATTTCAGCAATTTTTATAATCCTAATTGCCGTTTCGATTCAAGCACAAATTGTGACCACTTCACCGGCATTCCCTACCGAAACCGATTCGGTAACAATTACATTCGATGCAAGTAAAGGGGCTGGCGGACTTAATAACTGCAATTGTGATGTATACCTTCATACAGGAGTTATTACTTCTTTGAGTACTGGCAATAGCGACTGGAAACATGTTTTTACTACTTGGGGAGTTGCTAACCCTGCTTGGAAGCTGACTGCTCTAGGGAATAATCTATTCACCTACAAATTCGCGCCTAGCCTTCGTTCAGCATATAGTGTCATAGGAAGTGAAACCATTCAAAAAATAGCTTTAGTATTCAGAAATGGTGATGGCACCAAAGAAGGAAAAGACAATGGGAATACAGATATTTTCGTTAATGTATATCCTGCCAATTCCTTTAATGTTTCATTCACTTCTCCGTCAAAGGGTGCCATAAAGAATGTGAATGATACAGTAGTTATTAATGCAGCTTCTTCCAGAAGATCAGCGCTAGCCTTGTATGAAAATGGCATCTTGGTTTCGAGTTTACCGAACGATTCGGTTATAACCTTCAAAGCAGTAAGTGCGGCTCCTGTAAATCAGAAATATATTATCAGTGCCACCCATAATGGCATTACAAAATACGATACTTTAAATTATACGATTTATGGAGGAACACCAATTGCAACGCTACCTTCGGGAGTTCGCCCAGGAATCAATTATACAGGTGCCTCATCGGTTACACTATGTTTAACTGCACCTTTTAAAAACTATATTTATGTTATTGGCGATTTTACACAGTGGAATCCAGATGCCACCACCTTAATGAATAAAACTCCCGATGGTAAATATTTTTGGGTAACGATTAATGGGTTGCAAAACAATACGGAATACGCATATCAGTATTTAATTGATGGGAATTTGAAAGTTGCCGATCCGTTATGTGATAAAATTTCGGACCCATGGAACGATGGATATATTCCTGCTTCAATCTATCCTAATCTCAAGCCTTACCCTGCTGGGAAAACTTCAGGAATTGCCTCCGTATTTCAATTAGGTCAAACGCCATTTAATTGGCAATACTCAAGTAGCTTTCAAAAACCCGCTAAAGAAAATTTGAATATCTATGAATTACTCATTCGCGATTTTCATAGTGGACACAGTTATAAAAGCGTAATGGATTCATTAGGATACTTAAAGCGTATGGGCATCAACGCCATTGAATTAATGCCTTTTAGTGAGTTTGAGGGCAATGAAAGTTGGGGGTATAATGTTGATTTTCACTTGGCGGTCGATAAAGCTTATGGCACTAAAAATGATTTGAAGCAACTCATCGACAAATGTCATCAACAAGGTATTGCGGTAATTATGGATATGGTATTAAACCATGCCTTCGGATTGAACCCCATGGTGCAGATGTATTTTAATACGTCGGCGAATACGGTATCTACTCAAAATCCATGGTTCAATACTTCCGCTACACACCCTTTTAATGTTGGTTACGATTTTAATCATGAGAGTTTTTATACGCGCGATTATGTTGACACCGTTTTATCTTATTGGTTGCAAGAATATCATTTAGATGGCTTCCGATTTGACTTATCAAAAGGATTCACACAAAAAAATACAGGAACCGATGTAAATACCTGGGGCCAATATGATGCAAGTCGTATCAATAATTTACAACGTATGTATGATAAGGTTAAAACCTATTCCCCTGCTGCATATATGATTCTAGAACATTTTGCAGAAAATGCCGAAGACAAAGAATTGGCTAGTCGTGGATTTTTACTTTGGGGCAATTTAAACTATGCATACAACCAAAGCAGCATGGGCTATTCAAGCGGATCTGATTTGAGTTGGGGTAGCGCCAAAGCGAGAAGTTTTACCGACAATAATTTGGTTGTTTATATTGAAAGCCATGATGAAGAAAGATTAATGTATAAAAATATTCAATATGGTAATTCGAACACCGATTATAATGTAAAGGCGTTATCTACTAGTTTAAAAAGGCAAGCAGCAGTGGCTGCAATCTTCTATTCGCAACCTGGCCCTAAAATGATATGGCAGTTTGGAGAACTTGGATATGACTTTAGTATTAATCGATGCGTAGATGGAACTGTAAATAATAATTGCAGGTTGGATTCAAAACCCATTCGTTGGAACTATCTCCTTGAACCCGATAGATACCGACTTTATCAAGTGTTTGGCGCTATGCAATTACTACATAACAATGCTGAATTCATCACTAATAATTACGAATGGTATACCACTGGCTTAGTAAAAAATGCCAAAGTAAACGGAACGAATCTTAAGGTAAACACCATCGTTAACTTTGATATAGTATCACAAATTGGCACGCCCAATTTTCAGAATACCGGATGGTGGCACGATTATTTAAGTGGAGATAGTATACAAGTTACTAATACGGCAATGACCTTCAATTTGCAGCCAGGAGAATATCATGTTTATACCTCAAAGAAAGTAACACTACCTGCATGGATCACAACAAAAGTGGGGCCTAGCGGTATTGAACAGGGTAATAGTATCGCTGAATTGCAATTATATCCGAATCCCGCAAAAAACGAAATCACTATTTCTATTCCGAGTGATGTTACCAATTATGAAGTTATCGATGTATTAGGTCAAATTCTTTTGAAAGGCAATTTACAAAACCATAAAACAACTCTTGATATTAGTACACTTTCTTCAGGAGTTTATTTTGTTGTTGGTGGTGGTTATCAATTGAAATTTATTAAAGACTAATAATCTTTAAATCGTCTGTATCTTTTTTTAAATTTATTCATTATGCATCTATAATCAGGATGCATCATGAATAAATCATTACTCTTTCTATTTCTGTTCGGGTTTATACAAAATAGTATTGCCCAACAAGATGGGTATCAAACACATTTTCAATTTAACGAAATATCATTCAACCCTTCGTATGCTGGAAAAACTCCAAATGCAATTTGTGTAAGTTCCTTGTTTCATCAACAATATTTAGGATTCGAATCGGATGAAATTCGAGATGCTAAACAGAACTCGGTTATTAAGCCCTATAATATTGCACCCCAAACCCAATTCTATACGGTGTCGGCGAGGCTCCAAAATAACTTAGGTATTGCAATTCAATTGATGAATGATCGGATTGGTCCGCAATCAATAACGCTTCCCAAAGTTCAGATGGCCTATTATTTTAATTGGTC
>CANLPK010000016.1 GCA_947492885.1 Bacteroidota bacterium | reverse complement strand
AGATATATATAACCAATGGTATGATTGTTTTCTTTGATGAGCATTGATTTTGCGAAGGTTTCTTCTGTAACTACAATATCACGAACGATGGCAATGACAACGGTGCTTCCATCGGGTTTCTTCACGGTAAGACGAACTTCTGTACCTTTCTTACCACGGATCATTTTAACAACATCATTAAGTGGCATATCTTGAACACTTACAGGCTCGGCAGCACCTTGAGCAACTTTCGTGATGACATCATCAACCTTAAGTTGACCTTGGCGCCACGAGGCACTACCTGTGATGATTAGGGTGACTTTTACAAAACCATCTTTCTCTTGTAATTGGGCACCAATTCCTTCAAAACTTCCACTCATCTGATCGTTAAATTCTTGTTTTTTGGGAGGGGTAAAATAATCGCTATGTGGGTCGCACACGCTGGTAATACAGTTCAAATAGATACTAAACCTTTCGTCTTCATCGAGTTTACGGAGGCGCTTGAAATAATCGCTATTTGCTTTTTTTGTTTTTTCACGTGCATCGGCTTCCAATTCAGCATCTGAACGTACTTTATAGCTAGTATCCTTTTTTTCTATTGCGTTAGCCTTTTCATCAAGCATGTCGCTATAACGGGCTAATGTTTGATATTTCAATGACAAGTACCATTGTTGTTTCAATTCTTGTTGCTCCTTGGCCCATTCAATTTTTTTAGAATCCATTTGAACTGATTCATTGGTGCTAAAATCAAAAGGTTTTTCAAATGCTTCCATCATGTATTTTTCCGACTCATCGATGCGGCTTTTGAACCGCTCGGAGGCTGCCATATAAAACTCGGATGTACTATTTAGTAGCTGGTCGTCAAGACTGGTTTCATATTTTTTCAACTCATCGATATCGCTTTTTAGGAAGAATTTCTTGTTTAAGTCGATACGTTCGAGGTACATTTTAAAAACCTTCTTAGAGAAGCTATCATCGAATTTCAAATCGCTGAAATGTTCTTTTTGAAGAGTTTGAACTAATGACTTAAGGATTGAAGCTTGTTTATCGTTGGTTTTGCGGAATGCAAAAAAGGACAATGCTGCAATGATTACAACTACTAATGATATTTTAATTTTCATACTTAATGACAAGATATTTTCAATTTAGTTACTATGAATAAGTCAAACGATTAATTTGGAATAATCGTTTACAATAATCAGCTTTTTTACGAATATAAGGAGATAATGTGTGTTAATGAGCAATTACAAAGAAATCACGCGAATGAGGTGAGAAGCTGAATTTCAGTGAGACATTTATAAATTAAGAAGGAGAATAAAAGTTACCCTTTATTCTCCTTCTTAAAATGAGGTCCCGAGCGGGGTCGAACCGCTGTACGAGCTTTTGCAGAGCTCTGCCTAACCACTCGGCCACAGGACCATAATCTAGTGCAAAAATAGAATTTTTTTTTGCTCTACCCAATTTTATCCCAATTTGGTTGCTTATAGGTCGTAAAGTGATCTGCAATAACGCCCCTCAAATCCTTTGGTAGCTTTTATTACAAAGGTTCCATGTTTTTTGTATTTTCGCAATCATGATTCTAAAAAAGTGGTGGTTTATTTTGCGATACTTTTTATTCTGGATGGTCATCTTCACCATTTACCGGATTATCTTTATCGTAATATATTATGAAAAATTCCAAAACGATTCTTTTTTCGCCATTTTAAAAAATTTTTATCAGGCCTTGTATTTAGATGCCTCATCGGCTTCTTATATTTTGGTTTTACCAATTATATTTTTGGGGTTAGGCTACCTTTTTCAGAATGAAAAGTATCTGCGTGCCATTAATATATATAGCATATTCATGATATTTTGTTATGGGTTTATTGCCATTGGGGAAGATGGAATTTATGGGGAGTGGGGTACTAAATTAAATTATCAGGCTTTATCGCATTTTTTGCATTTTACAGAGGTTTTAAAAACGATATCTGCATTCTTAATGATTTCATTTTTTGCCGCTACCCTTATTTTAGGTGGAATTTTCACTTGGTTTTATTGGCGTTATATAAGGCTTATTGAACTTTATACTGAAATAAATCAGGCTGCATTCCGAGTAATATTAGGCATCATGGTACTGGGAGTGAACGCCTCGTTGGCATTTACAGGTATTCGTGGTGGGTGGTATCCAATACCGATAAGTCAGAGTGTTTGCTACTATAGTTCGAACCCCGTTTTGAATGATGCCGCTATTAATCCAGCTTGGAATTTGGTTTCGAATTTTTCTGAGAATATTCATAATTTGGATCGAAATCCTTACCTAGTAATGAAGGATGAGGAGGCGCAAAAAATAGTGAAGGATTTGTATCGTGTGCCTTATGATTCCACGGTTGAGATACTATCGAATACTCGTCCTAATATTTGTTTTATAATTCTAGAAAGTTGGAGTGCTAATGTAGTTAATAGTTGTGGTGGGCTAGCTGGCATCACTCCTGTTTTTGATTCTTTGAGCAAGGAGGGGGTATTGTTCGACCAAATGATTTCGTCATCCATTGCATCTGATCAAGGGATGGCGGCAATTTTGAGTGGCTATCCACATACTTACCGAATGTTTTTCACCCATCAAGCTTCAAAGGCAAAGCACATTGGATGTATAAATAAACCCTTTCAAGAAAAAGGTTATCACTCGGGTTTCTACTTTGGAGGTCAACTAAGTTATGGAAATATTAAAAGTTATTTATATAGTCAGAATTTTGATATTGTTAAAGAAGAGAAAGATTTCGATAACTCCTTACCAAGAGGTAGGCTAGGAATACATGATGGGGTTATGATGCAACAATATGCACAAGGAATGAATTTAGCGGCATCTCCGTTTATTTATTGTTTATTCACTTTAAGTTCTCATATGCCATATGATATTCCGGTACCTCATGCGTTTGATCAACTAAAGGAGGAAGGGGAATACGCTAGTAGCGTTCATTATAGTGATGCTTCCCTGCGTGAGTTTTTCAAAACCGCACGCACCATGCCTTGGTATAAGAATACCCTTTTTGTTTTGGTTGCCGATCATTCTCATTCTTCTCCAATATTTCAGATGATGCAGTCTTCTGAATTCCATCAGATCCCTTGCTTATTTTTTGGAGATGTGATTAAGAAGAAATATAGAGGAATGGGAGTGCATCGTGCGGTGATGCAAGCAGATATCGCGGCTACGCTACTTCGGCAGTGTGATATAAGCAGCTCTGCCTTTCCATGGAGTAGGAATATGTTGAACAGTGCCACCCCCGAATGGGCTTTTTATCCAGTGCAATTGGGAGGTGGATTTACTAATGGCAAGGATTGGGTATCTTTTGATACCGATAAAAACAGATTTTTCTTAAGCAGCGCAAGTGATTCCGTAGAAATTAAAAAATTACGAAAAAAAGGAGAGGCCTTACAACAGGTACTTTTCAGCGAGTTTTTAAGATTTTAATCGTTAATTTCGCGCCCCTATATTTCAATTAATTTTATTAACACCTATTATGACCAAGTTTTTATTAACCCTTGCAACCTTAAGTCTACTGATTGTATCTTGTAAAAGAATGCAGAAAACACCTGGAGGTTTAGAATACAAAATTTACACTTCTAATACAGGCGATAAGATTGCTGCTGGCGACCTTGTTTTCTTCAAAATAATTGGAAAAGTAAGCGACTCTGTATTGTTTAACACCTACAAAAATACCCATATGCCATATATGAATTTGGCAGTTCGTGAAAATTTCGCAAAAGGAAATTTTGAAGAAGGATTGACATTATTGACCACTGGAGACAGTGCATTATTTATGATTAGTGCTGATTCTTTTTACCAAGTGTATATTGGATCGCCAGCTCCTCCGTTCATTAAAAAAGGAGAGCGTATTAGTTTTAATATAAAGATAGATAGTTTCATTTCTAAGAAAGTACAGGCAGAAAGAAAAACCATTCAAGAGTTGGAGATGGTTGAGAAACAAAAGAATGAGGCACTATCAATTGAAGATTATGTTACAAAATCGGGCGTAAAATACACCAAGACTGCATCGGGAGTATATTATATTATAACCCAAGCCACCAAAGGTGCGATGGGAGCTGAAGGAGATTTAATTTCAGCTAATTATACTGGAAAATTATTCGATGGGAAAGAATTTGATAGTAATTCAAAATCAGGAAAGCCATTTGAGTTTCAATTAGGCACGCATCAAGTAATAGCAGGATGGGATGAAATATTTGCATTATTACATGAAGGAGAGAAAGCTACTGTAGTAATACCTTCGGCATTGGCATATGGAGCACAAGGAGCAGGCGAAGATATTGGTCCATTTACTCCATTAACTTTTGATGTTGAACTTTTAAAAATAACCAAAGCAAAAAAATAATATGAAGTTAGTAAAGTTAATCATCGTTACCTCCCTACTCCTAAGTTTTCTGAGCAATAATGCCCAGGGAGCAAAAATCAAAACTCAGAAAACGCCTGCAGGACTCGAGTATAAGTTTTTTAAGGCAAACAAGGGCGTTCGAATTGCCGCTGGAGATATGGTTTATTTTAAATTGAAAGGTAGAATCAGTGATTCTACTTTATACAATAGCGACCGCAACCCGAATGCACCCTATATGAATTTGGTGATCCAAGACAATTTCAAGAAAGGCAATTTCGAGGATGGGTTAACCCTATTAACCAAAGGGGATAGTGCTGTATTAATTATCAATGCCGATTCATTCTTCAATACTTATGTAGGCGCTCCACCTCCAACATTTGCAAAAAAGGGCGACCCTATGTATTTCTTTGTGAAAATTGACAGCGTGATTTCGAAGGCAGAAATGGCCTCGCGCAAAGCCAAGGCGGAGACAGAGATGCTAGAAAGACAAAAAAATGAATTAGGTATCATTGAAAAGTATATTAAAGACACTGGTAAACCATTTATAAAAACCGCATCTGGCATGTTTTATCTTATCACAAAAGTGGCCGATGGAGGAGCTAAGGCTATTAATGGAGACCGTGTTTCGGCGATTTATACTGGCCGCCTACTAGATGGAAAAGTATTTGATTCTAATAAAGAATCAGGTCAGCCTTTTGAGTTTAACTTAGGTGCTCATATGGTAATTGCTGGGTGGGATGAGATATTCAGTATTTTAAAAGAAGGAGAACAAGCAACGATTGTAATACCTTCATCATTGGCTTACGGAGAACAAGGTGCTGGAAATGATATTGGCCCATTCACTCCGTTACTTTTCGATGTTGAATTTGTAAAAGTAACGAAACAGTAATATTATGATCCGTTCGAAAATATTCTTACTCTTAATTCTTTCTTTAATATCCTTTGCTGCTGAAGCTCAATATTTAACAGGCCCGAATGGCGTTAAATATTTCTATTGGCGCCAAAGCATCAATAAGCAAACCGCGAATATTGGGGATTTAGTTTTCATGGAATTGGTTGGTAAAACAGATAAGGATTCCATCGTAATGAGTAGTTATTTTCAGGGCGAAGCATTTCAGATATTTGTGCCCAAGCCCACCTATAAGGGATGCTGTTATGAGATGTTTACAATGATGAGTGAAGGCGACAGTGCTGAGGTTTCAGTGGTTGCTGATTCCCTTTTCGAGAAATCGTTGGGGAGTTCACTACCATCCTTTATTACCAAAGGAAGCAAATTTCGGATTACTCTGAAGCTTGTATCAATTGTAACGAAGGCTGAGTATGAGCGAAGAATTGCGGAAGATGCCAAACGTGCCCCTGAGATTCAAGCGGCCGATATCAAGAAATACATTTCGGAGAATAATTTACAGATGCAGGAAACTCCGAGTGGATTGTATTATCAATTTGCATTAAAAGGCCCTGCAAGAAGGGTAAAAGTTGGTGATACAGTTATGGTTCATTATACTGGTTATTTTCTAGATGGCCGTGAATTTGATAGTAGCATTCCTAGGAATCAACCTTACTCATTTATTGTGGGCACAGGCAGTGTAATTAAAGGTTGGGACGAGGCACTGCAATTGATGTCTATTCGCGACCGACTCATGGTAATTATTCCGTATCAACTCGCCTATGGTGAGAAAGGAGGCTCTTCGATTCCACCAATGACTCCATTAATATTTGAAATTGAACTCTTAAACATTTTATAAACGCCATGCGTAATATACTTTATTCTGTTTTGCTTTTGGTTGCCTTGGTGTCGTGTAATACCCACAAAAAACTAACTATTAAAGAACCCCAAAAACCTGTTATGAACGGACCAGATACCCTTGTAACTCCGAGCGGATTAAGATATGTAATTTTAAAACACACTGGAGGAAGTGAAAAACCAAAGAATGGAGATAAAGTTTCTGTTCATTATCGTGGCAAGCTTGCCGATGGAACTGAATTTGACAATAGTTTCAAACGTGGCGAACCTTTTGAGTTTCAACTAGGGATGGGTAAAGTAATTAAAGGCTGGGATGAAGGAATTGCCTTGTTGGGAGTGGGCGATTCGGCAATGCTAATCATACCACCTTCACTTGGGTATGGAGAAAGGGCAATTGGTGGAATTCCTGCAAATTCAACCTTGTACTTTGAAGTAACGCTAGTAAAAATTAAGGAGCCTGTTTTCACCACTGAATACCATTGGCAAAACCAACCGGAACAGACCACCGCATCGGGTCTGAAATATTATATAGTGAAGGAAGGGACCGGTATTCAAGCCTATTCAGGAGCAGATGTAAAAGTTCACTATACAGGTTATCTTAATGATGGGAAAATATTTGACTCTTCTGTGCTTCGCGAGGAGCCCATTGAATTTAAGGTAGGTGTTGGAATGGTAATAAAAGGTTGGGATGAGGGTATTTTGTTAATGCGTCAAGGCGCTAAATATCGTTTTATCATTCCAGCGAGCCTTGCCTATGGCGACCAAGAAGTTGGAGGCGGGTTAATACCTGCTGGTTCCACACTAACCTTCGATTGTGAATTGGTGCTGGTAAAATAGAACATCAGACACTATAACTTTTCACCATCGCGAGTTGAAAAGGAGAAGTGCTACCAATTACAATCTAGGTATTCGACTAGTTAAATAGATTTTAATTTGGACCTCATTTTAGGTATAAACGATGCGTTAATTTCTTTTCAATTCGCAGCAATTTATTTTTCATACTTTTACCATCAACCAAAATATCAATAAATGTGATATATTTGGCGCACTTACATTAATTTCTTTTATGGGTAGAAATAAGAAAATAACCAATATTGTATTATCCGACAAAGAAAAATTCTTAATTAATCTGAGTCATCAAATTCGAACTCCGCTTTATTCAATTAGCGGATTATCGGAAATTCTTCAATCTTCTGGGTTGGACGAACAACAGCGCGAGTATGTTTCGCATATTAACTCCGCCATTAATACTTTATCAGAACTTGTTAGCAGTTTGCTTGAATTCATGCAACTGGAAAACAATACTATGAAATTGAAGGAAGATATCTTTTCTATTGAGGATATTATTTCCAAAATCATCCAACTGCATAAGCCAACCATAGCGGAGAAAGGGTTAAAGGTTA
This sequence comes from Bacteroidota bacterium, assembly GCA_947492885.1. Taxonomy (GTDB): domain Bacteria; phylum Bacteroidota; class Bacteroidia; order UKL13-3; family UKL13-3; genus CAINMV01. The sequence goes on along the minus strand of CANLPK010000016.1, from coordinate 33,538 downwards.
ATTATTTTATTGACAAGGAGATTCCGCTCAAAATTAGAGGGGATAAGGGTATATGTCAAATTCTGATTAACAATATTGTAAATAACGCAGTAAAATTCACTTATAGTGGGAATATTGAAATTCGAATAAATCTATTAGAGGATAAACTCCAATCGGTTACTATTGAAATTAAAATTCAAGATACTGGAATTGGGATGTCGAAAGAGGCACTTGCAAAAATATTTGAGAAGCATCGCCCACAAACCAATGATTATACCGAGTCGTTGATGGTACCTGCTTTGGGGTTGCAGATTTCCCAGCAGCTTGCCGAATTGATGAATGGGTCAATAAGTGCTCAGAGTACAGAGGGAAAAGGAAGTACATTCACAATACAATTACAACTCAAAAAAGATTTAAGCAAGGCGCCTTTAAAGCCTAATAAGGTAGAAGAAATATTTTTCAATCATTTGCAATTATTATTGGTTGAAGATAATCGACTCAATCAAATTGTAACACAGAAGATTTTACAATTACATGGAATTAATGTTGATGTAGCTGATAATGGAAAAATTGCTGTTGAGATGCTGAATCAATCAAGTTATGATTTAATATTAATGGACCTTCAGATGCCGGTGATGGATGGGTATGCTACCACTCAGTTTATCAGGCAAGCCATGTCGGCACCATTGAATAAAATCCCAATCATTGCCTATACTGCCCATGCTTTTAGAGGGGAGTCCGAGAAATGTTTGGCTACCGGCATGAACGATTATATATCGAAGCCAATGAATACTGATGAGTTGATGAAGAAGATTGCAGCATTGGTACCTTCTAAAACAAATATTTATTCAAAATCGGAGGCGGCACAGAATTTCAAAGAGTTTAAAAACGACAGCATTGATTTGTCCTACTTGCATGAATTATCGAGAGGTAATTTAGAATTTGTGAGTGAAGTAATTGAGGTTTTCTTGAAGGAAACCCCAATGGAAATGCAGATTGGCAAGGTAAAATTGGATGAAAAGAATTTAGAAGAACTTTATAAGATAATTCATAAGCTAAAACCATCTTATTCTTTAATGGGAATGCATCTGGCATCGGAAGCGGTGTTAGAAATTCAATATCAATGTAAGAATTCGAGAGACCTGGAAAAGATAACAGATGCCTTTTATCGTATTCAAACGGCGCTTAATAAGGCAATTCCTCAACTCGAACTTCAATTGAAACGTTCCTAAACCACGCTTAGATAGCGTTATTTTATTACACGTATGAAGGTTCCATATCTAGACCTTAACCATCAAAATTTGCCCTTAAAGAACGAGTTACTAAATGCGGCTGCTTCAGTTATTAATAGCAGTTGGTATATTTTAGGATCCAAGGTTGAGCAATTTGAAAAAGAATATGCCGAATTCAGTAAGGTTAGGTACTGTAAAGGTGTTGCCAATGGATTGGATGCGATAATCCTTGCATTAAAATCATTGAATATCGGCCCTGGAGATGAGGTTATTGTTCCAAGCAATACTTATATCGCTACTTGGCTTGCAGTGAGTTATGTGGGCGCACAACCCATCCCTGTTGAGCCCAGGATTGGGACTTATAATATCAATCCTGATTTGATAGAAGCGAAAATCAATACTCGTACCAAGGCTATTATACCGGTTCATTTATATGGCCAATGTTGTGAAATGGAGGCGATCATGAATATTGCCAACCGCTTTAATTTGGCGGTTATAGAAGATAATGCCCAATCGCAGGGTGCAATGTATAAGCAAGAGGTAACGGGTAGCTTTGGAAAAATCAATGCCACGAGCTTCTATCCCGGAAAAAACATAGGCGCATTAGGTGATGGAGGTGCTTTGACAAGTAATGACGAAGCATTGATGCATCAAGTAGGTGTTTTAAGAAATTATGGATCTGAGCGGAAGTATTTCAATGAGGTTCAAGGAGTGAATAGCCGCTTGGACGAAATACAGGCAGCATTTTTAAGTATAAAGCTTCCTATGGTGAATCGCTGGAATATGGAGCGAGTTGCATTGGCAAAACGATATCAGGAGCAATTAAGAGGGGTTGGCGATTTGATATTGCCTACAGTAGCCCAATATGCTACCCATGTTTATCATGTTTATATGATTAGAACGGCGAGGAGGGATAATTTACAGGAGTATTTACGCACCCATGAAATTGGCACTTTAATTCATTATCCTGTACCTCCGCACTTGCAGAAAGCCTATCAATCATTAAACTTTAAAGCTGGCGATTTCCCTCTTGCGGAAATTATTGCCAAAACCTGTTTGAGTTTACCATTATATCCTGGATTAAAGGAAGCTGAGGTTGATTTTGTATGTGATACAATAAAAAAATTCTTCTCATAAGATTTTCTTACTTTTGCGCCCTAAATTTTAAATACCCTACGTCATGATTATTGGCTTACCAAAAGAAATTAAAAATAACGAAAACCGTGTGGCAATTACCCCTGCCGGAGTTGCTGAATTTAAAAAGAACGGACATACTGTTTATGTTCAAACTAGCGCGGGAGTTGGCAGCGGTTTTGAGGACGAAGATTATACTAAAGCAGGAGCAACAATACTTCCTACTATTGAAGAAGTGTATGCTATTGCTGAAATGATTGTTAAAGTAAAGGAGCCGATAGAAAAAGAGTATCCTTTGATTAAGGAAAATCAACTAGTATTTACATATTTCCATTATGCATCTTACAAGCCATTATTGGATGCGATGTTAACTCGAAAAGGAATTTGTATTGCTTATGAAACGGTAGAAAAAACCGACAGAAGCTTACCTTTACTTATCCCAATGAGTGAAGTTGCAGGAAGAATGAGTATACAAGAAGGAGCGAAATACTTAGAGAAACCAATGGGTGGAAGAGGTATTTTATTAGGAGGCGTACCGGGGGTAAAACCTGCTAAGGTGGTTATTTTAGGAGGTGGAATTGTAGGAACACAAGCCGCGAAGATTGCGTCAGGAATGGGTGCTGAGGTTGTGATAATGGATATTTCATTGAAACGCCTACGTGAATTGGATGATATCATGCCAAAGAACGTACAAACTGTGATGAGTAATCATTACAATATTGTTGCGGAAATAAAGGATGCTGATTTAGTTGTTGGAGGCGTATTAATTCCAGGAGCAAAAGCACCTCACTTGATTACACGTGATATGCTAAAATTAATGAAAGCCGGAACTGTATTAGTTGACGTTGCAGTAGATCAAGGAGGATGTATTGAAACTTGCAAGCCAACTACACATGAGAATCCAACTTATGAAATTGATGGTATTATCCATTATTGCGTAGCTAACATGCCTGGTGCAGTACCTTATACTTCTACCTTGGCACTAACAAATGCAACATTACCGTATGCAATTCAGTTAGCTAATAAAGGATGGAAAAAAGCCTGCTCGGAGAATGAAGAATTGAAAAAAGGGTTAAATACAATTGGCGATAAAATTGTTTACAAAGGAGTTTCAGATGCGTTTAATATGCCATTAAGCAATGCTGATGATTTCTTGAAATAATATTTCATCAAAATTTCTAATAAAAAAAGAGGAGAACTATTTCTCCTCTTTTTTTATGGTATATGATTTTATTATAACAACCAGTCAACGTTGGTAAGGCTTTTATCCGGAACATGATCATGTTTCTTTTGATAACTCAAATAGAGTAATAAGAGTAGAAGCATCATTGCGATAAGATTACTTCGATAATGATTAATTCGTTTAAGTGTTTTTAAAAATAAAGAATTGGGGTTAGTAAAGAATTGCTTCATAGTTGGAATCTTTAAAAATTAAAATAGTTTTACGTTCCGCAAAGGGCAGCAGGTATGCCCTTATATCTTGTTCTCATCTGCAAGCTAAGAGGTAGTTATTAAATAAAAAAAAACTATTTTTTATTTTTTTGGGGGCATTATCGCATTAAAAAACATACAATACTAAATCCTCAATTTTTAGTGAGCTCATCCCTAACCTATTGATTTAAATTATTTAATGTTCGAATTTAGAAGACCAATAAGTGATATGGAATTCGATTTTTGGGATTCCTAAAATCTAAAATCAGGGGGCAACCATACTTGTTCTTTATATGCGACACCCTTTAATGTTGGGTCGATACTAAATTTGACTGATTTGTAAACAAATAGTATCAATTTTCAACAAAAAAACGAGCCCCATTTAATCCTTCGTAAATTTACCCCACTTATGTTGTTTTCTCATTTACATTGTCATACTCAATTCAGCTTACTTGATGGTGCTGCAGATATTAAGAAGATGCTTGCCAAAGCGAAGGCTGATCAGATGCCTGCATGTGCAATTACGGATCATGGTAATATGTTTGGGGTTTTTCAATTTGTTGCAGAGGCTCATAAGCAAGGCATTAAACCCATTATTGGATGCGAGTTCTATGTGGTAGAGGACATGACCCGAAAGCAATTCAGCAAGGATGATAAGGATAAAAGATATCATCAATTGTTATTAGCGAAGAACGAACAGGGGTATAAAAACTTAATAAAATTATGTTCGCTAGGTTACACTGAAGGTCAATATGGAAAGTATCCACGAATTGATAAGAAACTTATACAACGCTATAGTTCTGATTTAATTGCAACAACATGTTGTTTAGGAGCGATGGTACCACAGTATATCTTAAAAAAAGATGAAGCTGCGGCAGAGAAAGAGTTTGAATGGTGGCTTGATTTGTTTGGAGATGATTATTATATCGAGTTGCAGCGACATGATATTCCAGAACAACACAAAGTAAACGAGGTATTATTGCGATTTGCAGAGAAGTATAAACGCCCCTATATAGCAAGTAACGATTCGCATTATGTAGAACGTGAAGACAATGTAGCCCACGATATCTTACTTTGCATCAATACAGGTGAGAAACTCTCTACTCCTACTATAAAAGAATTTAGTGATGATGATGTTATTGTTAAAGACCGTCGTTTTGCATTTTATAACGATCAATTCTTCTTCAAGAAAACAGAAGAGATGTCGGTATTATTTCATGACTTGCCTGCAGCTATTGATAATACTAATCTTATTGTAGATAAAATTCAAGACCTCGATTTAAAGAGGCAAGTGGCATTGCCAAACTTTATTATCCCTAAAGAATTTTTAACGCAGGACCAATTTTTACGGCATCTTACATTCGAGGGGGCGAAAAAGAGGTATAAGGAAATTACGCAAGAGGTTGAAGACCGATTGAATTTTGAGTTACAAACCATTGAGACGATGGGCTTTGCGGGGTATTTCCTCATTGTACAAGATTTCATTAATCACGGTAAAGATATTGGAGTTTTTGTTGGGCCTGGTCGTGGATCGGCTGCGGGTAGTGCGGTGGCATATTGTGTTGGGATAACAAATATCGACCCTTTAAAATATGATTTACTCTTTGAGCGTTTTTTGAATCCCGATCGTAAGTCGTTGCCCGATATTGATACTGATTTTGATGATGAAGGCCGTCAGCGGGTTATTGATTATGTAGTAGAGAAGTATGGTAAGAATCAAGTAGCACAGATTGTTACCTATGGTAGCATGGCAGCCAAGATGAGTATTAAGGACGTGGCTCGTGTAATGGAATTACCAATTGGAGATAGTAATGCCTTGGCGAAGTTGGTACCAGATAAACCAGGAACCAATTTAAATGCCATCATGAAGAAACCACTTGATGAGTTGAAAGAGTTGGCTGCCGAGGATATGGAAAACGTAAAAAAATTACGTGAAATATTGAAAGCGGATTCATCGATAGAAGCCAATGTATTGAGGCAGGCATTAGTATTGGAGGGTAGTGTAAGAGGAACAGGTGTGCATGCCGCTGGAATTATTATTGCGCCTAGCGACTTAACTGACCTGATACCCATTGCCACTGCGAAAGATTCGCAATTGTATATCACCCAATATGGTGGCAATGTAATTGAGGAAGCTGGTGTAATTAAAATGGACTTTTTAGGGTTAAGAACCTTATCCATTTTAAAAACTGCTTTGCTACTTATTGAAAATAATCATGGGGTAAACATTGTTTTAGATAATATTCCATTAGATGATTTAAAGACCTTACAACTATACCAGCGTGGAGATACAATCGGTACTTTTCAATTTGAAAGTGCAGGAATGCAAAAGCATCTACGCGTATTAAAGCCTGATAGATTTGAGGATTTGATTGCGATGAATGCCTTGTACCGACCAGGTCCAATGCAGTATATTCCAAATTATATTAGCAGGAAGCATGGTATTGAAAAAGTATCCTACGACTTGCCTGATATGGAAGAGCACTTGAAAGAAACCTATGGTATCACGGTATACCAGGAGCAAGTGATGTTATTGAGTCGAAAGTTGGCCGATTTCACTAAAGGTGAAGCTGATTTTTTACGAAAGGCGATGGGGAAAAAAGACCTCAAAACCTTGGATAAGATGAAAGGGCAATTCATAACTCAAGCAACGGCCAAGGGGCATCCATCAAAAGCCTTAGAGAAAATATGGACCGATTGGGAAGCCTTCGCAAGTTATGCCTTTAACAAGTCGCACTCTACAGCATACAGTGTGGTGGCATTTCAAACTGCATATTTGAAGGCGCATTACCCAAGTGAATATATGAGTGCCGTTCTCACCCATAATAAAGACCATATTGAAAAAGTTGCCTTCTTTATGGAAGAGTGTAAACGAATGAACATACAAGTACTTGGACCTGATATTAATGAATCGAATTTATTGTTTACTGTGAATAAAAATGGTCAGATTCGATTTGGACTTGGGGGTGTGAAAAGTGTGGGTGAAACGCCTTCCCATGCCATTATTGATGAGCGGAAAAGTAATGGAATTTATACAAGCATTTTTGATTTGACTTCTAGAGTAAATCTAAAGAGTATTAATAAGAGGGTATTAGAACCCTTAGTTATGTCGGGTGCTTTCGACAGTATACCGAATACGCATCGCCGCCAATATTTCTATCCAGAAAACTCTGAACGCGAACCCAATACTATAGAGAAGGCATTGCGTTATGGGGCCAATAAGCAAGAGAGTGCCAATAGCAATCAAGCGAGTTTATTTGGAGGGGCGAGTGACGCTCCATCCTTGGCAGAACCAGTACTTCCTAAATGTGATCCATGGCTTCGATTGGATGAGTTGAAGAAAGAGCGAGAAGTGGTGGGCATGTATATCAGTGGTCATCCATTGGATGATTTTAAATTTGAAATTAAGCATTTCACCAAAGGCAATATCACGGCTGTAAAAAGCTCGATGGAAGCCAAGCGAGATGGAGAGTTCATCATTGCTGGAATAGTTACCGCTACTGAGGATCGGATGACTAAAACCACCAATAAACCTTGGATGAAAGCCATCATAGAGGATTACGACAATGTATTAGAGATTGCATTGTTCAATAAAGATTTCGACAGTTTTGCGAATCGCTTCAAACCAAATAATTTCTTGCTAATCAAAGGAAGAATTGGAGCAAGATGGGGCTCGGAAACTGAGAAAGAATTTAAGATTTCTTCGGTGGAACATTTGGGAGATATTCGAGATAAAATGATGAAGCAATTTCTACTTCAAGTATCGGCATTGCAAGTTAGCCCACCATTAATTGATGGCATAGAGAATATCTTGAAGGCCAATCCTGGAGCGAGTAATTTCAAGCTTATCATGAGTCATCCACAAGATAATATAATGGTAGAATTACTCTCGAAAAAATACCGGATTAATGTCACATCGGCAGTACTTGAAGAATTCGAAAATCTCGGATTGGAAAAGTACCGCGTGAATGATATGCCACTTATGAGTTTCGCTCAAGAAACTATTGTGAAAGTAATTGAAGAGGGGCCAGATGAAATTACTGAGGAAATTGCCTTGGCTGATTAATTTGAGTTGCCTTGAAAATTAAGCTTCGAACCTTGTCATTTTTTGACTAATACCCTTCAAAGGGCTATATTTCATGGGATTTAAGCACCTATCCTTTGCCATTCTATTCATACTATTTTTTGCGTGTATTCACTTTTCTAAAGAGGACTTATCAATTTCCCCTGCTATCTATTGGTTAAATAGGCCATTTCAGTAGGCTACTCACCCCCTTCTTTGCTGTCCACAAAAACCTGTGCATAAGTGCCTTTTATCAACAATTGTGGGAGGAAGTGGTAAATTGTGGTAAAAAATACCCTACATTTGATTTTTAATTACTGAATACTACTACAAATGGTTCATTTTATCGGAGAATATAATTGTACAATGGATGCCAAAGGACGCATTATGCTTCCGAAGGCGTTGGTGGCACAATTGCCCGATGATAGCAAGGAGCAGTTGGTAGTGAATTGTGGTTTTGAAAAATGTTTGGTACTCTATACCAAAGATGAATGGAATCGAATCACTTCAGAATTAAACAAGCTCAATACCTTCATCAAAGAAAATCGTGATTTCTTGAGATTATTCAATCGCGGAGCAAATGTTTTGACTTCGGATGCTAACGGGAGAATACTCATTCCAAAAAACTTGCAGGAATATGGCGGACTAAAAAGTGATGTTGTGTTTGTGACGAATTCATCGAAGATTGAACTTTGGGATAAGACAAGCTATGAAGCAGAGATGAATAAGAATCCAGAGCAATATAGTGAGCTAGCTGAGCGTGTAATGAAAGGGATAGTGCTTTAACCTTGGAGTGAATTGTAGGAATTGTAAGAATACAAACCAGTAAGACTTAAACACCGAACAATGACGGAATACCACAACCCTGTAATGCTGCAAGAGTGCATGGACGCACTTGACATAAAGGCCGACGGTATTTATGTTGATGTAACCTACGGTGGTGGTGGACATAGCAAAGAAATTTTGAAGCGCCTAGGTCCGAAGGGCAAACTCATCGCTTTTGATCAGGATGAGGATGCTATTAAGAATCTAATTGAAGACGACCGTTTAATTTTCATCAATCAGAATTTCGAATACATGAACAACCATCTCCGTTATCTCAATTTACTTCCAGTGAATGGGATTTTGGCTGATTTAGGAGTTTCATCTCATCAGTTCGACACACCAGAACGCGGGTTTAGTTTTCGTTTCGATGCAGAGTTGGATATGCGTATGGATTCTAGCCAATCGCTCACTGCCAAGAGAATTATTAATACTTATACTGAGGACGCCTTAACCCGAATTTTCAGGTTTTATGGGGAGATAAACAATGCCTACAATTTGGCTCGAACAATTGTTTCAAATCGTTCAGAAGATTCGGTAAATACCATTTTTCAATTAAAAGACCTTATAAAGACCTGTGTTCCGAAGTGGAAAGAGAATCAGTATATGGCTCAGGTATTTCAGGCACTTCGAATTGAGGTAAACAGAGAATTGCATGTGCTCCAAAAGTTTCTAGCGCAAACGAACGAGGCGTTGGCACCTGGCGGCAGATTGGTAGTGATGAGCTATCATAGCCTGGAAGACAGGTTAGTGAAGAATTTTATTCAAAAGGGTAATTTTAGTGGAGATGACGAAAAAGATTTTTATGGTAATAGAACAACTTTGATGCGACCAGTAAATAAGAAGCCCATTGAAGCTAATGCAGATGAGCAGCAAAGTAACAGTAGAAGCCGCAGTGCCAAATTACGTATTGGAGAGAAATTATGAATGAAGTAAAAATAAAAGAGGAGGAGAAGGATCAGCCTGTGGTTGAACCCATTGCCTCTGCTCAAAAGGAGAAGCCGAAGAAGCAGATAAAAGAAGTGTCTTTTTTCTTTAAGAGAGAAGATGCAACGAAATGGCTACCCTTCACCTTGTTTGTTTTTGTGTTGGTAGTGTTCTATATCAGTTTGCAGCAATACGCTGAAAAGACAGTTAGAAATACAGAAAAATTAAACCGTGAAATTAAAGAATTGAGAAGTGAATACTTAAGCACCAAGGCAGAACTAATGCAAGAGAGTATGCAAACAGACATCGCAAAGAAGATGGAAGTAAACGGATTAAAGGAGCTAAGAGAGCCCGCAGTTAAATTAAAAATAGAAGAGAAACCCAAGGAGTAAAATTTAAATGAACGTAAAGCAAGATATATTTTGGCGTGTATGGCTCACCTTTGGTTTGCTGTGCCTCTTTGCGTTTATGATTATGTTTTATGCATTTAAGATACAAGTCATTGAAGGGGCAAATTGGAGAAGCAAGTCGGACAGCTTGGTGATAAACAAGAGCATTGAAGCCACACGTGGGAATATTTTGGATTGCAATGGAAATTTATTGGCCACTTCGATTCCTATTTATGATATCCGATTGGATATGCGCGCGGAAGGAATCACTGATAAGATATTTAACGACAGTATCAATAGTTTGAGTTCGAAAATCAGTGCATTGTTTAGAGACAAAAGTGCTGAAGAATATAAATCGATTTTGGTAAATGCAAGAAAGCGCAATGAGCGATATTTTCTTTTTAAGAACAAGATTGATTATAACTATGTGAAGCAACTGAAGCGCTTTCCTATTTTTTGTCAAGGCAAATACAAAGGAGGTTTTATGGTAGAGCAAGAGAATATGCGGATGATGCCATTCAAGCACCTTGCACTCAGAACTATTGGATATACCAATAATGGCGAAACAAAAGTAGGTATTGAAGGATCATTTGATGAAACCCTTAAAGGCATCAATGGTACACGATTGGTGAGAAAAATTTCGGGAGGAATGTGGATGCCATTGAATGATGAGAATGAGGTAGAGCCAGAAAATGGAAAGGACATTGTAACTACACTTGATGTGAATTTGCAAGATGTGGCGGAACATGCTTTAATGACTTCACTAGAAAAATTCAAAGCGGATCATGGGTGTGCTATATTGATGGAAGTTGCTACTGGAGAGATAAAAGCCATTGCCAATTTACGCAGAAGAGGTGAAGGAGATTTCGTAGAAGATTTTAACTATGCCATTGGTGATAATACGGAACCTGGATCAACATTCAAGCTTGTATCGGTAATGAGTTTATTGGAAGATGGATTAGCCACAGTGAATGATAGTACCAGCACTGAAGGCGGAGAAAAAAAATACAGTGATCGAGTGATGAAGGATTCGGAAGTTGGAGGATATGGTGTACTTACGTTACAACGTGCATTTGAGAAATCGAGTAATGTGGCCATTTCGAAGTTTATTACAAAGGCCTATGCTAAAAACCCTTCTCAATTTACAGATCATCTCATAAAACTAGGATTAAATAAAAAGCTTGGGCTGCAGATAAATGGAGAAGCAACCCCACTTGTAAAAACACCTGCTGATAAAAAAATTTGGTATAGCACTTCACTCCCATGGTTAAGTATAGGTTACGAGGTGAATGTTTCGCCAATGCAGATGATTACCTTATATAATGCCATTGCTAATAATGGTATAATGGTAAAACCCATCTTCGTGAAAGAGATAAGAAGCACTAATGAATCGGTTGAGAAGATTAGCACTGTGATACTCAATGAAAAGATTTGCAGCGATGAAACTTTGAAACAACTAATCCCAATGTTAATTGGGGTGGTAGAGCATGGTACTGCCAAGACCCTAAAGAATCCAAATTACTCTGTGGCAGGGAAAACGGGTACAGCACAGGTTGCCGACCGAAATTTAGGATATGCAAAAAAAGTATATCAATCATCATTTGTAGGTTTCTTTCCAGCCGACCATCCTAAGTACACATGCATGGTTATTATTAATAATCCTACAGGTGGCGTTTATTATGGGGCATTAGTAGCTGGACCTGTATTCAAGGAAATCGCTGATAAGGTGTATTCACTTGATACAGACATGCAGAAAGCGGTGGTTGATACTACCCCATACGCTGCGAAGCTTCCCCTAGTTAAATCGGGAAGCATACAAGATTTCAAATCGATAAGCACCACGTTAGGATTCAACTATTTCTATCAAGACGCTGATGATGGAAGTGATTTCGTGCGCATCAGCAAATTTGATTCGGCATATAGTGTAAATGAAATTAAGGTATACGAAACCAAAATTCCAAATGTTATTGGGATGAGTGCAAAGGACGCTTTGTATATACTAGAGAATTTAGGAGTCGCAGTAAAAATAAATGGAAATGGAAAAGTTGCAACACAGAGCGAGCCTCCAGGTGCACCAATTTATAAAAATCAATCCATCGAATTAAATCTTCAATAAGTAATGATTAAATTAGATACACTTATTCAAACGAGTACCATTGTGAAAATTATAGGCGATACTGCTTGTGATATAACAGTGGTGTGTATTGATTCGAGGAAGATTGCGGAGAGCGCATTATATGTTGCGATAAGAGGTAGTCATTCGGACGGCCATTCATACATTGAAGAGGTTATAGCAAAAGGTGCGAGGGCTATTGTATGTGAAACGCTGCCATCGATAATTCATGACGGCATTACTTACATTCAAGTTGAAGATGCATCAGAAAGTATGGGCAGAATAGCCACGCTTTATTATGGAGACCCTTCATCGAAACTAAAACTAGTTGGTGTAACAGGCACGAATGGCAAGACAACTGTTGCCACTTTATTGTATCAATTATTTAGTGGTTTTGGGCATCGTGTTGGATTGATATCTACCGTAGAAAATAAGATACTAAACAAAACGATACCGGCTACGCATACCACGCCTGATGCGGTTGCATTGAATGCCTTACTAGCTGAAATGGTTGCTGCCGATTGCGAATTTGTTTTCATGGAATGCAGTAGTCATGCTATTCATCAAAATCGAATTGCCGGATTACATTTTGCTGGTGCATTGTTTACGAATCTTACTCACGATCACCTTGACTATCATAAAACCTTTGCAGCATATAGAGATGCAAAGAAGAAGTTCTTCGATGATTTGGATGAATCGGCTTTTGCTATCGTAAATAAGGACGATCGCAATGGCATGGTAATGCTACAAAATACAGAAGCATCATGTTATACATATAGCATGAATAATATGGCTGATTTCCGAGTAAGAATTGTGGAACAGGATTTTAATGGCATGTTGCTTCAAATAGATGGGAAAGAATTTTGGATACAGCTTACTGGTGAATTCAACGCGTACAATATTGCTTTGGTATATGCCACTGCCTTCTTATTGGGCAAGGAGAAAACTGAATTGCTTGCAGCGATCTCTGCCCTAAAATCGGTGAATGGGCGCTTTGATTATTTTCAATCTACCTCTAAAATCATTGCTATTGTTGATTATGCGCATACCCCTGATGCATTAAAGAATGTATTGACAACAATCAATAAAATAAGGACCAGAAATGAAACCTTGATTTCCATTGTTGGTTGCGGCGGCGATAGAGACAAGTCTAAACGTCCTGTGATGGCGAAAGTTGCTTGTGAACTAAGCGATCGAGTAGTGCTTACCAGTGATAATCCTAGAACAGAAAATCCGGAACTAATTTTAGATGAGATGGAAGCTGGCATTCCAAGTGAATATTATAAAAAGGTTTTACGCATAACTGATAGAAGAGCAGCAATAAAGACAGCCGTAGCAAATGCCAAAACTGGTGATATCATTTTGATTGCAGGCAAAGGGCATGAAACCTACCAGGAAATTTCAGGCATAAAACACCATTTTGATGATAAGGAGGAGGTGAGGATATGTTTTGAGTTGATGGAGAAATAAATATTAAAAAGAAAAAAGAAGCGAGAATACAAATCAATTAAACGTCACGATATGTTTTATTTTCTATTTGATTACTTAAAAGAGCACTACGGTTTACCAGGAGTAGGTGTATTCCAATACATTTCATTCCGTACATCGATGGCAGTAATTTTATCATTACTTATTACTGTTGTTTTTGGTAAAAACTTGATTGCCAAACTTCAACGGCTTCAAGTAAAAGAGACGATTCGTGATTTAGGATTAGCTGGGGAGAAAGAAAAAGTTGGAACACCTACGATGGGCGGCTTAATTATTCTTTCAGCAATTATAATTCCGACATTACTATTTGCCAAATTCACGAATGTTTACGTAATCCTAATGCTCATTTGCACCATCTGGTTGGGTTTAATTGGTTTCTTAGATGATTATATTAAGGTATTTAAGAATGATAAGAAAGGACTTGCAGGTAAGTTCAAGGTATTAGGACAAGTGATACTTGGAATCATTGTAGGAGCTACTTTATACTATAACAAAAACGTTGTAACTGGTCAATTTATCTCACCTAAGGAAGCTGTAACATTAAATGTTGACACCACTTCTTTGAAACGAGAAGTAATCAATGGAAATACCTACTACGTTAGAACACAGCATTCGATTAAAACTACTATTCCATTTGTAAAGTCGCATGAATTCAATTATGAGAAATTGATTTCTTGGTTTTGCAACGATTGTAATTCATTGGCTTGGATCATTTTTATTCCTATTGTAATCTTTATAATCACGGCCGTATCGAACGGCGCGAATATTACCGATGGTATTGACGGGCTTGCAACAGGAACCTCCGCAATCATTGGAGCAGTGCTAGGAATCTTTGCCTATGTCTCAGGTAACAAAGTATTCAGTGAGTATCTTAATATTATGTATATCCCTCATATTGGGGAGCTATTAATTTTTGCTGGCGCTTTTGTTGGTGCAACAGTAGGTTTCTTGTGGTACAATTCATTTCCAGCACAAATATTTATGGGTGATACTGGCAGTCTTCCATTGGGAGGAATTATCGCTGCATTTGCAATCATGGTTCGCAAGGAGCTTTTGATTCCCATCCTGTGTGGCATTTTCCTAGTAGAGAATTTATCGGTCATGATGCAGGTTGGCGTATTTAAGTATCGAAAACGCAAGTATGGATTAGATTATGCTAAGGCCAACCGATTGTTTAAGATGTCGCCATTACATCATCACTATCAAAAGAGTGGATATCATGAAAGCAAGATTGTGACTCGCTTTTGGATTATAGGAATTATGCTTGCCATCATTTGTTTTATCACTCTAAAACTACGTTAAAAATAAGTCGCAATTAACCCATGAATACCTCGAAACGCATCGTCATACTTGGAGCCGGAGAAAGCGGCACTGGCGCTGCTGTGCTTGCGAAACATAAAGGGTTTGATGTGTTTTTAAGTGATCAGGGAACGATAAAAGAAAAATACAAATCGGAGTTACTCGAGCATCAAATAGATTATGAAGAAGGGCAACATACGGAGTCTAAAATATTGAATGCTGATGAAGTGATTAAAAGCCCTGGAATACCCGATAATGCGCTATTGATACAGGAATTACATAGTAGAAATATTCCAGTAATAAGTGAAATTGAATTTGCAGGAAGATATACCAATGCCAAAAAGATTTGCATCACGGGAACCAATGGTAAAACCACAACTACGTTATTAACCTATCATCTCCTTAAAAAGGCGGGACTTAAAGTTGGCTTAGGCGGCAATGTAGGTAAGAGTTTCGCGCGACAGGTAGCTCAGGAGGACTTCGAGTACTATGTTCTTGAATTAAGCAGCTTTCAATTAGATGGGATGTTCGATTTCAAGGCTGAGGTTGCGATACTATGCAATATCACTCCCGACCATCTGGATAGATATGAGTATAAAATCGAGAATTATATCGCTTCAAAGTTTCGAGTAACACAAAATCAAACAGCTGATGATTTCTTCATCTATTGTGCCGATGATCCTCTTACCATGGAGAATATACAATTGGTAAAAACAAATGCAAAACGATTGCCATTTAGTATAAAAGAAATACTGAGTGAGGGAGCTTATAAAGAAAACGAACAATTAAATATAAAATACAATAATCAGGAATTCAATATGTACATCAACGAACTTGCTTTAGTAGGGCAACACAACACTTACAATTCAATGGCTGCGGCTATTGTAGGACAAATTTACAACTTGCGTAAAGAAACCATTAGAGAGAGTTTGCAAGATTTCGAAAATGCGGAGCATCGCTTAGAATTTGTTGCCAAAGTAGGAGGAATTGAATTCATCAATGACTCTAAAGCAACGAATGTTAATAGTGCTTGGTATGCTTTAGAATGCAGCGATGCCCCATTAATATGGATTGCAGGTGGTCAAGATAAAGGTAATGATTATGCATTATTAAAACCATTGGTAAAAGAGAAGGTGAAATTCATTGTTTGCCTTGGTAAGGACAATCGCAAGATTCATGAAGCATTTATGAATGATGTAGATATGATTATCAATACTACTTCAGCAAAAGAAGCAGTGAATGTAGCATATCGCTTTGCGGCCAAAGGAGATAAAGTATTATTGTCGCCAGCCTGTGCAAGTTTCGATTTGTTCGAAAATTATGAAGACCGTGGCCGTCAATTTAAAAAAGCGGTAAGAGATTTATAATTCGATTTATCCTAGCTAAGTAATGAATATCAATTCTACCATCAAGCGCTTCACACAGCTCACCAAAGGCGATTTCGCTATTTGGATGATTGTGGTGGTATTGTCGTTGTTTAGTATGGCTGTAATATATAGTGCCACAGGTACACTTGTTTATACAAAAAAAGCAGGCAATACCCAGTATTATCTCTATAAGCAATTACTCTTTGTTTTCGTAGGTTTTCTGATCATATATTTTTGCCACTTGGTTGATTATCGATATTATTCGAGAGTGGCGCAGATTTTATGGTTAGCATCGATTCCTTTGCTACTCTATACTTTGATATTTGGAAGTGATGTGAATGATGCCAAGCGATGGATTACCCTTCCCATCATCAATACTTCATTTCAAACTTCCGATTTGGCAAAGATTTCATTAATCATGTTTTTAGCCAGGCAACTTTCTAAAAAGCAAGATGAGATTAAAGAATTCAAGAAAGCATTTGTTCCCATTTTAGTTTCGGTGATTGTAATTTGCATGTTGATTTTTCCTGCGAATCTTTCGACGGCAGCAGTGCTTTTTATGACCTCGATAATAATTATGTTTATTGGTCGTATTAATGTTAAATACATTTTATTGCTAATGATATCGGGGATTATCCTATTAACAGCGGCAATATTTGTGGTAAAGAGTTTGCCAAGTTCTGTAGTGAAAAAACTTGGGCGTGTTGCCACGTGGCAATCGAGGATAGAGAATTACGGAGGTGATGATAAAACTGCTTCCTATCAAAATGAGCAAGCAAAAATTGCGATAGCTACCGGAGGTATTTTTGGCAAAGGGCCAGGGAAGAGTACGCAAAGAAATTTCCTTCCCAATCCGTATGCCGATTTCGTGTATGCAACCATCATTGAAGAATATGGATTGTTTGGGGCTTTGGCTGTTATTTCATTGTATCTTCTATTACTTTATCGAACGATTAGAATTGCAATCAAAAGTCCAAGAGCCTTTGGGGCATTGCTCGCCATTGGGCTAAGTTTTAGTTTAGTTATACAAGCATTTATCAATATGGCTGTTGCAGTAAATATATTTCCTGTTACTGGATTACCCTTGCCACTAGTAAGTATGGGTGGGACGAGCTTGTGGTTTACTTGTTTTGCTTTTGGCTGCATACTAAGTGTAAGCAGACATATAGATGAGAATGAAGAAGAGCAAGCTAGAGTTGAGGCGGAAGCAGAACAAAAAAATAGCACCATTCAATCGTAACAAAAAAAACATACAACAATGAAATACATTTTATCAGGAGGCGGCACTGGAGGACATATTTATCCTGCCATTGCAATAGCCAATGAATTAAAGCGTAGAGATCCATCATGTGAGATTTTATTTGTAGGGGCACAGGACAAGATGGAAATGGAAAAAGTACCTGCCAATGGTTATAAGATAGAAGGATTGTGGATTAGTGGGCTTCAGAGAAAACTAACATTTGGCAATTTGTTGTTTCCATTCAAAGTGCTTGCAAGCAAGTTTAAAGCTCGTAAAATCATCAAATCATTTCAGCCGGATGTGGTTATAGGTACTGGTGGATTTGCAAGTGGCTCCATTGTGAACGAAGCCGCTTCGATGGGAATCAAAACGGTAATACAAGAACAAAATTCGTATGCTGGATTAACTAATAAATTACTAGCTAAAAAAGTAAATACGATTTGTGTTTCATATGATGGAATGGATCAGTTTTTCCCATCACATAAAATTGTGCAGACTGGCAATCCAATTAGAAAAGACATCATCAATATTTATAGTAAAAAAAACAATGCAATAAAGCTGTTCAAGCTTGATGATGAGAAGAAGACCCTACTAATTTTAGGTGGGAGTTTAGGCTCAGGTACAATTAATAAAAGTATCGCAGAGGGAATTCAAAAATTACAAGAAGCCAAGATTAATGTGCTTTGGCAAACAGGAGCATACTATTACGAAAATTACAAGCAGTTGAATAGTGAGTTTATTAAGGTAGTTGATTTCATAAAAGAAATGGATATGGCCTATGCAGTAGCCGACATGGTGATTTCGAGAGCAGGTGCTTTAAGTATAAGCGAGATGAGTTGCGCGAATAAAGCATGCATTTTAGTGCCTTCACCAAATGTTGCTGAGGACCATCAAACGAAGAATGCAATGGCACTAGTAAATCGCAAAGCTGCTGTAATGGTTACAGACGCTGATGCACCACAACAATTAATTAATGAGGTATTGGTATTGATGAAAGATGAGAAACATAGAAATGAATTAAAGAAAAACATTTCGGAAATGGCCCGTATGGATGCAACGGAAAAAATTGTTGATGAAATTTTAAAATTAGTACCGAAAAAATAATGTCGTTCGCTCAGTATAAAAAAGTTTATTTCCTAGGTATTGGAGGAATTGGGATGTCGGCCTTGGCTCGATATTTCAATCATCTTGGGATGACGGTGTGCGGCTACGATAAAACACCAACACCGCTCACACAGCGCCTCAGTGAAGAAGGTATAAAAATTCATTATACTGATGAGGGCGCACAAACAATTGCGAACCACGATTTAAACATAAACGATACCTTAGTAGTTCTAACACCTGCTATTCCGAAAGATTTTGCTGAGTGGAATGTATTGCAGGATCACCAATTTACCATAAAAAAACGTGCGGAAATTCTCGGACTAATAAGCGAAAACTATACCACCATTGCGGTTGCTGGCACCCATGGAAAAACTACCACATCGAGTTTGGTTGCACATTTATTGTATCATAGTGGAAAAAATTGCTTAGCCTTTTTAGGAGGTATTGCTACGAACTACCAAACAAATTTGTTGTTACCATTTAACAACAAAACCCCTGCTATATGTGTTGTTGAAGCCGATGAATATGATCGTTCGTTTTTGAAATTGTCGCCAACCTACAGTATTATCAACAGTATGGACCCCGACCATCTGGATATTTATGGGTCGGAAGCCTCGTTTCATCAAGGGTTTCAAGATTTTGCAAACAGATTAAACAAGGATGGAATTTTGTTTTACAAGCAAAATTTACCACTTAATTTCAATGATGGCAAGCACCTATCTTTTTCAATTAGTGAAACTGAATCGGATATTATTGCAGAGAATATTAGAATTGAATCGGGGGTATATATTTTTGATTATTTCAATTGTCAAACTGGCGTTCGTATTTCTAATCTCGAATCGGGGATACCTGGCTCGCATAATGTAGAGAATGCAGTAGCGGCAATTAGTGCTGTGCTGGCTGTGGGATTGAAGGCGGATGAAATTAGAGATGGGCTCAAGACGTTTCAAGGAGTAAAGCGTCGGTTTGAATATATTTTAAAACATCCGAAACATATTTTCATTGATGACTATGCCCATCATCCAGAAGAGCTAAGGGCTTTTATTAGTTCGGTGAGAGCGCTCTATCCAAATCAAAAAATCACAGGTGCATTTCAACCACATTTATTTTCGCGTACTCGCGACTTTGTTGATGGCTTTGCGGAGAGCTTGAATTTATTAGATGAAGTGTTTTTATTAGATATTTATCCTGCAAGAGAACTTCCAATTGAGGGAATTACTTCTGAAATTATTTTCAATAAGCTTCATAATAAAAAAAGTATTTGTTCAAAAGAGATGCTAGCGAAATTGGTTACAGCGAGTAATCCGGAGGTGATGGTAAGTCTTGGAGCAGGAGATATCGATGCACTTGTTCTCCCAATAAAAAATGAATTACTTAGAATCAATGCCAGTGAATATGCAAGTGAGCTCGGAGATATACTTGAAGGAAGTGTGCATACACAGGAGCCCATGATGAAATATACCTGGCTAAAAATTGGAGGCCCTGCAGATATTTTGGTGAAGCCCAAAAATCAAAATGATATTATACTTACGGCAGCATTTGCGGAGAAGTATTTGATTCCATTATTTATTCTTGGTAACGGAAGTAATTTATTGGTAAGTGATGCAGGCATTCGCGGCATTGTACTTGCGATGGGAGAAGCCGAAACAATTTTCAGTCAAGAGGGTAATTTATTTACAGTAAGTGCTTCCTACTCATTACCCAAATTTGTATTGGAAAGTCTAAAATTGGGATATGAAGGATTGGAGGCTACTGCTGGAGTGCCTGCTACCATTGGAGGTGCAACGCGCATGAATGCAGGAGCTTATGGCACCGAGGTTTTCGATTGCATTCAAAAAGTTAAATTCATTCGCCATGGTAAGGTTCAAGAAAAGTTGAAAAATGAGATTCAACATAGTTATCGGCATACCGAATTTGCTAATGATATTATTTTAGAGACCACCTTTGAATTAAAACAAGCTGAAGATATTGAAGCCGTTAGTTTAAAGCGTAAAACATTGCTTGAAAAAAGGAAGGATGCGCAGCCGCTAGATAAACCAAATACAGGAAGTGTATTTAAAAACCCATTACCGCAGTATGCAGGCAAACTTATTGAAGATGCTGGGCTAAAAGGATATATACATGGCCAAGTGCAAGTATCGCCGAAGCATGCCAATTTCATTGTAAACAATGGAGGAGCCACAGCGCAAGAATTCATGGAATTGGTGAGTTTTATTATTGAGACTATAGAAACAAAGTTTAATGTAAGATTACATACTGAGGTAATGCAAGTAGGTGAAAAATCATATCAATTAAAATAAGGTTAGGAAATGAAATTGCAGACAAAAAAAATACTCCTGATTGCTGTTTGGACGCTGTTGATAGCAGGTGTAGGAGTATTGATTTTCATGATTAATGCACACAGACAAAATCAGATTTGCGAAAAGATCAATATCCAGATAGAAGGAACGGAGAACAACCATTTTATAGATTCGGACTTGGTGTTAGACTATATTCAATCGACACAAATTATTGGAAACAGAATAGAGAATATTGATGCAAGCAAAATTGAAAGCTTATTAGAAAACAACCCACATATAAAAAAAGCAGAGGTGTATAAAGCTGTTGATGGGGCAGTGTTTATAAAGGTTTGGCAACGTAAGGCGGTAATGCGAGTATTTAATCTTGACAATGAAAGTTACTATGTGGATGAAGAAAATATGAAGATGCCATTGAGTGAAAATTTCACTGCTAGAGTTGCAGTATGCAATGGCAACATTTCTGAGAAGTGTACTAAATGTGACACAATCAATTCGAATATTCTGAAAACGTGCGCCGGTATTGCACAATATGTGCATAAGACTCCCTTTTGGTTTAGCTCGATTGAACAGATTTTTGTAACATCCGATAGTGTAATAGTTTTAACCACAAAACTGGGAGATATGAAGGTTGTTTTTGGAGATGCAAATGATATTGAAGGGAAGTTTGAGCGACTCTTAGCATTTTACAAACAAGCGTTACCAAAGGCCGGATGGGAGAAATACAGTAGCATTGATGTAAGTTTTGCGAATCAGATAGTGGCGAAGAAGAAGATGGCAAATATTGAATGATGTTACAGAAACCTTTAAAAAAAATTAAAAAAGTATAAAAAGTCAACCTTGTATGGAACAATCGAGAATAGTAATTGGATTGGATATTGGCACAACAAAGATTTGTGTACTCGTTGCGCGCAAGAACGAAACTGGCAAAGTAGAAATATTAGGGATGGGCAAGGCCGACAGTAATGGTGTGCAGCGTGGGGTGGTAACCAATATTGCACAAACTACCGATGCGATTGTTGAAGCAGTTAAAAAGGCTGAAGATGATATTCGTAAAAACTTAAAGAGCGAAGTTCAAATTAAGATTGCAGAAGTATTTGTTGGAATTGCAGGTCAGCACATAAAAAGTTCACAAAGTCGTTGCATTCGTTTACGCAACAATACTGACGATGAAATTGATATCAGTGATATCAAAGCACTCGTGATGGATATGAAGCGTGTTCCATTGGAACCAGGTCATGAGATTATTGATGTGATTCCTCAAAGTTATTATGTAGATAATGAATTAGCCATTGGTACTCCTGTGGGAATGTCGGGTACACGATTGGAAGGAAATTTCCATATCATTACAGGGCAAATTACTGCAGCGAATAATATTCGCCGTTGTGTATCGAAAGGAAATTTAACTACGAAGACTTTATTTCTAGAGCCCATTGCATCGGCTGCAGCTTGCTTAAGCGATGACGAATTGGATGGAGGTGTGTGTTTGGTAGATATTGGAGGTGGTACAACAGACGTGGCTATTTTTCATGAGCATGTGATACGCCATACAGCGATCATTCCTATTGCAGGAAAGGTACTTACTAATGATATTAAAAGTGGATGTATGATATTGGAGCGACAAGCCGAGATGTTGAAGACAAATTTTGGAAGTTGCTTATCGAGCATGGAAAAGGAGAACGATTATATCAGCATTGAAGGCTTGAGAGGCAGAGGTAATAGAGAGATTTCAACAAAGAATTTGGCCCGCATTATTGAGGCCCGCATGATTGAAATTATTGGGCATGTATATCATGAAATAAAATCAGTAGGATTAGAGAAGAAGTTAATTGGTGGCATCGTACTTACTGGTGGGGGTGCTAATATTAAGCATTTGGCACAGTTTGTTGAATTCCATACTGGGCTTTCGGCTCGTATTGGTTTGCCTAACGAGCATTTGGCAAAAAGCTTTGTGGATGTGGCCAACCCAACCTATTCAACTGGTGTAGGGCTTGTGATTAAAGGGTTTGAGGAATACGAATCGGAAGATATGTTTAACAACAAAGCCAATAACAGAATTGAGCCAGTGAGTGTAGAAGAGAAAGAAGAGAAGGTGATGAAGGAAGAAAAAAACACAAAACACAAATCGGGATTGCTTAAAGGATTTGGAAGTTATCTATCCAACTTTTTAAAGGATGGGGAAGACTTTGAAGACTTTGAAAAATAAAATCTCGGCAAAAAAAAGTTAAAAAATTAAAATTAAAATATAATTACATGATACAATTTGATATTCCAAAAGAGCAACGCAACAACATCATTAAAGTGATAGGAGTTGGTGGTGGTGGTGGCAACGCAATAAATCACATGTATCGCATGGGTATAAAAGATGTAGATTTCATCATCTGCAATACTGATGCACAGGCTTTGGATTCTAGTCCGATTCCAACCAAAGTTTATTTAGGTAAAACTTTAACAGAGGGATTGGGTGCAGGATCTAACCCTGATATTGGAAACCTTGCTGCAGAAGAGTCGCGTGAAGAGATAGAGCAATTGCTAACTAAAAATACCAAGATGGTTTTTATTACTGCTGGTATGGGTGGAGGCACTGGAACTGGTGCTGCTCCTGTAATTGCAAGAATTGCAAAAGACTTGGGAATTCTCACCATTGGAATTATCACCACTCCATTCATGCGTGAGGGTCGTAGAAAACGCAATTTGGCTGAAGAAGGTATTAACGAGCTACGTAAGAATACTGATAGTGTAATTATGGTGAACAATGATAAACTTCCATTATTATTTGGAAATTTATCAATGAATGCCGCCTTTGCAAAAGCTGATGATGTATTGTGTACGGCAGCCAAAGGAATTTCCGAATTGATTACCATCACTGGACGTATGAATGTGGATTTCGCCGATGTTCGCAATGCCATGACCGATAGCGGTTCGGCATTGATGGGTATTGGAGAAGCCAATGGACAGAATCGTGCTATTGAGGCTATTAATTCAGCGCTAGAGTCTCCCCTATTGAATGATGCGAATGTAAATGGAGCTCAACATGTGTTGGCTAATATTACATATGGTCGTAGAGAATTCATGATGGATGAATTTGATCAAATCATGACTTATATTGAGGATGCTGTTGGTCAGGATGCGAATATTAAAATTGGCGATTGCTATGATGAGAGTTTGGAAGATCAATTACGTGTAACCTTAATTGTTACTGGTTTTGAAGTTAACAATAGCATCAAGCCCCTCTTAAGTTCTGAGAAGAATATTGTTTCAGAGATTCCAGCTTCCCCTGTAGTAGTTGCTCCCCCAATAAATGAAGTGGTTTCGGCACCCGTTGCAGAAACTGCTATAAACAATGAAGAAGTTGTAATGACTCGCATTGAAAAAAATGAGGATACACCGTCTAGTAATGAAAATTACGCATTTCAGGATTTCGATTCAAAATGGAATGTTCCCAATACCGAAAATAACGAAAATATAAAAAACGTAACATATCTCAATTCGAATGCGGAGGTTATTTCAAGTGAAATAAAACCTGTAAGCGATCCAGAACCGTCGGTTATGTTTGCTTCTTTATCTCTAGATGAGATGGAGATGTTGAAGCGTTCGCAAGAACGTGCTTCGAAATTGAAGGGGTTTAATTTCGATTTAAACAAGCCTGTGGAGGATATGGAAGATCAAATTAACACACCGGCATTTATGCGATTGAATCTGCAACTGGATGAAGAAATTCATTCATCTGAACGTATTAGTTCTAATATTTCACTGAATACGGAGAATAAAGATAAACCGCTTTTTAACACGAATAATTCGTTTTTCAATCCGGAAGTAGATTAACCTTTATGTGAACTGTAAAGAAGCCACAACCTGCAAAGTTGTGGCTTTTGTTTTTGAGGATATTTGAAAATTAATTCCCTGTATGTTTGGATTTCACGGGCTCTGGAGTTCCTTCGCAAGGAATAAGATTGCGTTCCATAAAGAGCACGCTATGCCAGGCACCTTGCTTGAATCCCGCATTTTTAAATACTCCAATTTCTGTAAATCCTAATTTTGCGTGAAATCTTTCGCTTTTAATATTTGGCAAGGTGATGCCAGCAAAAGCATTATGAAAGCCTTGTAAAGTGCATTCATCAATAAGTTTTTCATAGAGTTTTGTGGCGACTCCTTGTTGATGGAATTGTTCATCGACATAAACAGAAGTTTCTATATCCCAATCGTAGGCCGCACGTTCACGAAATTTGTGTGCATAGGCATAACCAATTACTTGATTATTAAATTCACAAACCAGGTACGGATAATGTTCTATAATTGGATTGATACGCAATCGGAATTCTTCGATATCAGGAACTGTATATTCGAAAGTGATAGCAGTATTTTCGATAAATGGTTTGTATATGCTAAGAATTGCTTCTGCATCATTACTGGTAGCTTTACGAATAAGTAGCATAGATTTTTAATTGATATTATTTCTGTGATCAATCTAAAGATGGCATCTTTTACCAAGCAGTCCATCCCCCATCAACGGCAATAATTTGTCCATTGATATAATCGCTTCCTTTGCTGCATAATAAATAAAATGTTTCCATCATCTCTTCCACTTTGGCCATTCTCTTCATGGGTGTAAGCGCGGCATAGGCATCAACAAATACTTGAGGTTGATTATTAGCAATTCCACCTGGAGCGATGCCATTAACATTGAATCCTCGGTCGCCCAAATAAACCGCCAAGTATTTCGTTGCCATGGCAAGTCCTGCTTTTGTGACTGGGTAATTAATCGGTTTAAATACTTCCTTTCCTTGAATCGCACCAAGTCCTTTATAAATATCTTGGTTGGGGGGTACTAAGCCGTAAGTTGAAATAACATTTACTATTTTACATGGTGTGGCATCGGCATGATTAAATAGCGGTAATAGCGCTTGAATAAGAAAGATCGGTGCTGTTAAATTCAGGTTTACTTCTTTGCGCCATTCGAGTAAATTCAAATCTTCAAATTTCCCAACACTGATGCTATTATCTTCTACTTTCGGATTGAATGCGGCATTATTTATTACGCCTTTAAGATTGTCGGTGTGTTGTTTCACCATTTCCATCAAGGCTGCATAGTTCTCAATTAGCATTAAATCAAATTGAATATAGCTAATGTTATCTGAGATGAAATCGCAGTTAGGGGCAATGTCAACGATGATGATATGGTAGCCTTTACTCGCTAGAAAATGTGCTGTTGACTTGCCAATCAGTCCGAGGCCTCCAGTGAGTATTATTGCGGGATTTGTATTCATTGTAGGCTATTATTGAATATTTGATTGAAGTAGGTTGCCAATTTTAATTCCTTTAGATTTTAAAATTAAGTCGGCTAGCTCTCTTACCGTACCTTGCCCTCCTGGGGTTTCAAGCAAGTGAATATTTTCAATCATTTTCACCTCCTTCCTAGCGTTGGGCGGACAGGCTGCGAAACCTACATTACGAAGCAGCTCAAGATCGTTGATATCATCTCCAATAAATGCAATATCGCGAATTGAAATTTTCTCGTTCATGCATATTTCCCTCGCTGCAGTTAGCTTATCGGCACATCCTAAATATACGTGTTCAATTTTTAATTTCTCTGCTCTGCGTGCTACGATAGGTGAGTTTTCGCCAGTGATAATTGCAGATTTAATTCCAATCCGGCGCAATAGGTTTATACCCATTCCATCGTAGGTAGAAAATTTCTTTAGGTTATCTCCCTCTGCATTATAATACATACCTGCATCGGTAAGTACACCATCACAGTCCATTATAAGAAGTTTAATATTTTGGAGTTGGCTTGTCATTTTAATTTTTGCGATATTTCAATTTCTCGCGTTGCACTTTTTCTATTTCAAGAATCTCTTCGTGCTTGTAAGTTAGTGCTTTAAAAGTACCATTCAGATCGCGCACTAATTTCTCCATACCTGGTTTTTCAAGGCTAGCGGCATGGTCAGTGCCCTTCCATGTTCGATCGGCAGTAAAGTGACGTTCAATCCAGCGTGCACCCAGTGTAAATGCTGCAATATCGAGTGCGATTCCATTATGATGCCCACTAAATCCGATTTCAAAAACACGATCTGCAAACTTATTATACATTCGATTGATTTCAAGGAGGCAAACTTCATGATCAGGTACAGGATATCCACTTGTACAAGAATACACAACTAAACGTGATTTTGCTTGATTTGTTTCTTCGAAGAACGAAACGATACCATCTTCCTCTGCTTGCGTAGTCATTCCAAAAGAAATTTGAACTTGCCCTTTATATTCATCGCGAAGCAATTGTAACATTTCGAAATTATTATTGCATGCAGAAGGAACCTTAATAAAATGAGGTTGTAATGCAATGATTTCTTTAGCGGAGGTAACATCCCAAACAGAAGTAGAGTATTCTATTCCAACTTTCTCACAATATGCGAATAGGTCGCGATGTTGATCGGCGCTGAATTCAAGTTTTTCGCGATGTTCGCCATAAGTAGAACCGTAGCTATTCCATGGATTGGGGTGCGGTGCATTATATTGTTCATCGGTAAGCAATTCCTTTGAATTGCGTTTTTGAAATTTCACATATTTACAACCGCAAGATTTTGCTAGGTCGATAAGTTCAATTGCGATGGCGTAATCTCCCATGTGATTGCATCCAATTTCCGCTATCACTTTAGGCTCTTTGTAATCAAATTTAAACATTCTTTTCTGGTATTATATCGCTCAGCTTTTAGCGTGCGATAGTTTTTGTTTTTTAAAATAATCCGAAATATACTTTTGCCCAACGGTGATCGCTGCGATTAAAATAAACCCAATAATATTCACAATAACCCATATTAATTTCCAATTGGAAGTTACATTTTTGGGAAGAGGATATTTAGGTGTATCAATTGTTTGAACGATTGGACTTTCATCGAGCAAGGTGAGTTTCGCCATTTCCAATTGTCTAGTACTTTCCAATAATGCCGAATTAAGCATCGTTAAATCACCGCGGAATTTACCTTCTTCCGCACTACCTGAAGCTTTTATCAATCTTTGATTTGAGTCTTTCCAAGCAGCGAATGACATTTCGGTACCTCTCAATGCAATTGTAAGCGAGTCTCTTTTTTGTTGAAGGAAATCAACAGTCTCAACTCCTTTTACTCTTTTACGGGAGATATAAAATGCACAAAGGGCATCTATTTGTTTTTCTACGATCAGTTTAGCGAAGTGTTCATCTTCGTCGCGATATGACATGCTCATCTTCCAGCTTTTCATATCTATATCGAATGATTCCTGACTAGAAATCCTATTAACGATGCCGCCAAGAACACTATCTTGAAAATCGGAATATGCTAAATCTTGTTTTTTCTTAAATCGAAAATCCTTTAGCAGCGGATGAGTATTCCAAGACTCATCGAATTTATGTACTCGTGCATAATGATTTACAACGAAATCTTCCTTGCCATTGAAGTAGGCTGGAGAAAGTAGCATATCTTCAATAATACGACGAGAGCCAAGCAAGTAAATAATTAAATCTTTATTGCTTGTGCCACTGGCTGTATTTGCGCCTAAAACACTTGAGAGCGAATTGATACCCTTGTCGGAATCGTACAGCATAAAGGTACAATTCGCAACATATTGAACCGGCTTTTTATTCAATTTCAAATAGAAGAAGGTAACAGTAGCAAAAACCACAGTGATTGCTAAGATAATCCATTTTCTATTCCATAATCGAGAGAAAGCACCTTTAACAATAGCCAGGTAATCGTATAGATTATTTTCGTTCGGGGCAATTTCTGCCATAGGTATAATTCGGTTTATTTAATAGCGGTGCGGGCCAAGAGTACAATAGATAATACTTGTGTAATACGATCCATAAAGGTTTTGTAATAATCTTCAACAGCTGTTGCATTTAATTTTCCTTTAAGATTCGATGGTTTCAGTTGTTCTATTTTACGTTTCTGTTTCAAGTCTTTCACCTTATCTCGGTCAATCTTACGTTGATTTGGCTTCACTAATATTTTGGACCCCAAAGATACTTTAGGGAAAATTCTGAACAATAATAAATTATACGTACGGCGAATTTTTCCATCAGCGGTAACCACCACTGTTTTTCCACGTTTTGAGTATTTGGAGAAGCCTCCAGTATAACTTTTTATATAGAATTTAGCCCTTCTACCGTATACATAAGGCACGCTCAGGTTATCAACTCTGAAGGTAGCATCTCCGAGTGTATCGCCTTGGAATCGTAAGGTATTTTCAAATTTCAAGGCCCCTGCAATATAAATTAGATCACTCATTTTAGGCACTGTGATGGAGTCGCCATCTTCCAGAACATAATTATAATGTGACCAAGGGCGGTTGATTGCACGTTTCATATTGAAATATACTTTTCCTGGATTATCATATGTTCGAGATAAGGTTGCGCCTTTTACCAATGCATATTTAGTAAGTCCTCCTGCACGATTCACAATATCATTAATGCTTGTATTTTTATTTCCAATCGCATAAATACCAGGGTAAGCCACTTCACCACCTAGATAAACGTGACGTTGTTTTACAAAATCACGTTTTGAGCGAATGAAAATTTCATCATAAGGCATTAAAGTGTAAACACCTGTAGTAGCATTAATTAATAAGTTTCGTTCAATGTGGAAGGTATCAAGTTCTTGTTTGATGGGCTCCGGCATTCCTGATGCTCCTGAAATTCTCATTATACGAGAAACTTCAATTCTGCCATTCTCTGCATCTTGAGTAAACCCACCTGCCATTAATAAAACGTCGCGTAATGTAAGGTTGTAACCAAAAGGCATTGGACCCGGATTCTTAACCGCTCCATACACACTGATTTTATATTCTTGAATAAATTCACGTTTATTCAACACCTTTACTAAGTCGCCTTTTTGAAGAACAATATTATCATCACTTTGCGGATTTTCAAGAATATTAGCGAGGTTAAAACGAAGATAAGAGAGTGAGAAATCTTCGCGATTGATACGAGTAATTTGAACAAGTTCTTTTACATATTCATCAATTTTCAAACCACCTGCCAAAAGAATGATATCCGAAATTCGGGTGTTTTCGGCGAATTCAAAGGTACTAGGTTTGCGCACTGCACCTTCGATAGTGAAATTATATGTATCGAGGAAAGATGAAAA
This sequence comes from Bacteroidota bacterium, assembly GCA_947492885.1. GTDB lineage: Bacteria > Bacteroidota > Bacteroidia > UKL13-3 > UKL13-3 > CAINMV01. The sequence continues at coordinate 3,534 of CANLPK010000016.1, read as the reverse complement.
ATTGAATACAGTAATAACATCTTTTTTGCTCAAGAAAATATTTTCACGGCTTGCAGTATCGCTGAGTATTGTTTTTAGATTTACTGAAATCGTCGTTTTACTTAAGTCGTCGTTGGTACGAATAATAATTGCTTTATCGAGATATGCTTCGGGCTTTACATTTCCAGCAAGGAATATGATATCGCTTACTTTTAACCTAGATGCGAGAGGAAATGTACCTGGCTTGCGTACTTCACCAACAATAGTAATATTGAATGGATCGAAGAATTCGTTTTTGCCACTGATATAAACAATATCTCTTTTGTTGAGCAACATATTATCGATACTCTTATCAGAATTTAATGCATTGCTAACGCTGAATGGGATATATGTAACTGTTAAGTTGGGGTTATAGCGCAGAACATATCCTTTTTCGGTATAGGCATCGATGAGTAAGCCCCCTGCATTTTTTATCAGGTCGGCGATATGCATATTTTCTCTCCACTCAAATTCTCCAGGAATTTCTACAGCTCCATTAATTGTAACTAAGTTATATTGTTTAGCATTATAGGTTCTAATAAATACTTCATCACCTGGATAGAGCATGAAATCCTTATTAGCTAATTTCAAGCTATCAAAATTTACAGTGATATTTAAAATCTTATCACCTGAGAGTCGCTTAACCAGGACCGATTTCGTATAGGCACTCATGTTAAGTCCGCCTGCATAGGTAATCAAGCTATTTAAGCCTTCTTGTTTTTTCAATTCAAACAAGTTGGGTTTACGAATTGCGCCATCAATTTTAACTATTTTCGTTGCAACTGGAACAATGAGGTAGTCGTTGCTTTGTAGGAATATTTCACGTGATTTCGCTGGATTGAAAAGGATATCATAGGCATCTACAGTATCGATAATTTTACCATCGCGTTTGATATAGATATTACGAACCGATCCAATATCGGTGGGACCGCCAACCGCAACGAGTGCATTAAATGCAGAGTTGATTGCGGGAATTACATAAGATCCTGGCTTGAAAACTTCACCACTAATATGAACTAAAATTGTACGAGCATAGTTAAGTGTTATTTCAACGCCTGAGTTCTCGGTATTATACGTGGCACCCAATCTCTGACGGATCACACGTTTGGCTTCTTCGAAGGTGAGTCCTTTGAGGAAAATTTTTCCTAATTCCTTTGCATAGATTGCTCCATCCGTACCAACCTTGTAGCTTCCTTTGAAATCACTAAATCCATATACCTGTATACCCAATTCATCACCTGGCCCGATAGTATAGTTTTCAGGAACATGTGCATCATCGGCCTTCTGATAAAATTTAAAATCACCATTACGGAAGAACTCCTGACCGTAAATTACTGCTGGAGGATATTTAGGTGTTTTGGCATCGATATATGCTTTGCGATATATTTGCAAGCTATCTTCACCTTCTTGTGCTTGTTCTTGTTTCTTTGTTTCCGGTTTACCTTTTACAGTAACATTTGAAGTATCTTCATCAGATATAACGTCTTCAGCCTGGATGGTATTGTTTTTCTTAAGCTTCTTAATCTTTGCTTTTTGCTCAGCTTTCAGAATGGAATCTTGGGAGGCTTTGTTTAGGGCACTATCAATTTGGGCATTTACGTCATCTTCATTCGAAGGCGTTTCCACCTGACCTAAAGCCGGAATTGAAATAGTACAAACAAAAAATAAAAAAATCAAGAGTTTCCGCATATGTAATAACAATAATAAGCCCGCGAAGATACTAAAATTAGTGTTTTTTTCTTATTTTATTACGTTCAGCAAATAATTACCGTATCCGCTCTTGGTAAGGGGTTCGGCTATTTTTATGAGTTGCTCTTTGGAGATGAATCCTTTGCGGTAGGCAATCTCTTCAATGCATCCAATTTTTAGCCCCTGTCGTTCTTCTATTACTTGAACAAATTGACCTGCCTGCATAAGCGATGCAAAGGTGCCTGTATCAAGCCATGCTGTGCCTCTGGAAAGGATTCCCACCTTTAACTTTCCCTCTTCGAGATAATGTTTATTTACATCGGTGATCTCATATTCACCACGAGCACTTGGTTTAAGTTCTTTTGCAATGCGTACCACATCATTATCATAAAAATAAAGGCCCGGAACGGCATAATTACTTTTTGGGTGAATGGGTTTTTCTTCAATACTGAGTGCCTTGTTATTTTCGTCGAAAGCCACTACACCGTAACGTTCGGGGTCGCTTACATGGTAGGCAAATACCACGCCTCCATCGGGATGGCTACTTTGATCTAGCAATTCCTGAAGGTTGGAACCAAAGAAAATATTATCCCCTAGAATTAGGCATACTGAATCGTTTCCGATAAACTTTTCGCCGATTACAAATGCTTGGGCTAGTCCGTTTGGTATGGCCTGTTCGGCATATTCGAAGCGGCAGCCAAGGGTACTACCATCTCCCAATAATTTTTTAAAGTGGGGCAAGTCATGTGGGGTGGAAATGACAAGAATTTCTTGTATACCCGCCATCATAAGCACTGATAGTGGGTAATAAATCATGGGCTTATCATAAACTGGCATCATTTGCTTGCTCATGGCTAAGGTAAGTGGGTGCAAGCGAGTGCCGCTTCCTCCAGCTAGAATAATTCCTTTCATATCCTTTGGGTTTAAAGTGCAAATATAATTGATGCAATAGTATGCAAATAAGAAAATAAAGGGGTATTCCTTTTTTGATCATTGACTCCCTAATTAAGCAAACTACTTAATTTTAAAACGAGCATCGATAATTTGAAATAAATTGAAGCGGGGTGCGTTTAAAGATTTATAAAAGAAAGTTATGATAATATAACCTACTTGTATCCTATATGCTAAACCAAAGTTCCGAATGGTGAACATTAGCAGCATATATAATTGAATTGTGCGTTTAATATGGCTTTATTCTTTTTAATTTCAATATTTCCCAAAAACGGCATACGGTTTGCAAAGCAAGGTCGCAATGGTTAAACCCTTTTTGGGATTTTGTATCCACCTGTATTTTGCTTGACCTTTTATTCAAAACTAACTAATTATCAAAAAAATGAAACGTATTTTTTTCTCAATTTTATTTGCACTAACAATGCTATTTTCTAATGCTCAAAGCCCTTTGGCTAAAGGCAAATCGCAGATTAATGCAGGGGTTGGACTTTCCTCATGGGGGTTGCCAATTTATCTCGGTTTGGATTATAGTGTTCATAAAGACATTACTTTAGGCGCCGAAGGTTCATTCAGATCTTATAGTGAAAAATACAAAAGTGTTATTTACAATCACACCATTATCGGTATCTCAGGAAATGCCAACTACCATTTCAATACGGTATTGTTAATCCCTCCTACTTGGGATTTTTATGCAGGAGTGAATGCTGGTTTTTTCATTTGGAAGTCGAATAACTTCTACCCAGGAAGCAATACCTCTGGGCTTGGGTGGGGAGCCCAAGTTGGAGGCCGATATTATATCAATAAAAAAGTGGGATTGAATTTAGAAGTTGGGGGTGGCAATGCCTTTGCAGGAGGGAAGTTTGGTTTAAGTATTAA